>JBBRQM010000001.1:0-146548 GCA_038226395.1 Pyrinomonadales bacterium
AAGATGATTTCAACCGCCGCTTTGTCCAAAAAGAGATCCCTGACGAGATCGAAGAAAAGTCGATTGCTGCCGGCAGCAATCGACTTTTCTTCGATCTCGTCAGGGATCTCTTTTTGGACAAAGCGGCGGTTGAAATCATCTTCGGCGGCGGTCGCGGCTTCGGCGGAGTGAAAATCGCGAATGATGAGCTTGGCGAGGTTTACCTTTATATTGCGGGGATTTTCTCCATTCTCCATTTGAGAATTGAGATTTGAAATTTCAGACATGCTCAGGTCGGTCAGCAACTCATAGTATTTCCACATCAGATCGTCCGAAATGGACATTATCTTGCCAAACATCTCGCTCGGCGGCTCGGTTATGCCGATGTAATTATTCAGCGACTTGGACATTTTTTGGACGCCGTCGAGACCCTCGATCAGCGGCGTGGTGATTATAACCTGTGGTTCCTGATCGAATTCGCGTTGCAGATTGCGGCCCATCAGCAGATTGAATTTCTGATCCGTTCCGCCAAGCTCGACATCGGCCTCAAGCGCGACCGAATCGTATCCCTGTACAAGCGGGTAGAGCAGCTCGTGGAGCGAGATCGGCTTTTCGTCAGCCATCCGCTTTGTAAAATCGTCGCGCTCCAGAATTTGTCTGACGGTGGTTTTGGCACAGAGCCGGACAAAATCGGCGGCGGTAAATTTATCCATCCATTCGCCATTGAACCGCAGCTCGGTCTTCGCCGGGTCGAGCAACTTGAACATCTGCGTTTTATAAGTCTCGGCGTTGGCGTCGATCTCCTCACGCGACAGCGGCGGCCGCGTCACATTTTTGCCCGACGGATCGCCGATCATCCCTGTAAAATCTCCGATCAGAAAAATGACCGTATGGCCGAGTTCCTGAAAGGCCTTGAGCTTGCGGATGACGACCGTGTGACCAAGATGAATGTCGGGCGCGGTCGGGTCAAGGCCAAGCTTTACACGCAGCGGCTTGCCGGTTTTTTCGGAGCGCTCAAGCTTTTTGCGCAGATCTTCCTCGCGGATAAAGTCAACCGTGCCTTTCTGCAGGAATTTGAGTTGTTCGTCGATGGTCATAAAAAAGCCGGCTGAATGATTATTTTGCACAAACAGCCGGCGATCAGCAATTTGCGAGTAGTTTACTTCAAATCTAGGTGGTGTCCTAATTGTGTGGTGTTGGGGAAAATTAACCTCACAAACTCAACTCGGCGGACTCCGCGTCTTACTCCGCGGCCTCTGCGTTTAAGCCGTTTTTAACGCAGAGAGCGCCGAGATTTCGCAGAGGAACGCCGAGAAGATGTGACGATCTTGAAATTGGCACCACAGGATTAGTCCACTACCTCAAATCTAGGCTGCGCGTTTATTCATTTTTTTAACGGCGACCTCGAGCGATTGGCGAATAAACTTCTGATAGGGCATTTTCTTTTGTAGAGCAACCCTCTTTATCTGGTCGAGAAGGCCTGCCGACATTCTCAGATTGACGATCTTTTCCTTCGGTTCAAATTCGAACGACACGGCGGTAAGATTTTCCGTGGTCAAATAACCGCTCAAATCGGTATCGAGTAACCGTTCGAGATCTGCATCACTCTTTAATTTTGGCAACTGCTTTTTCATACTTCTCAACCTCTCGTTTGTGCATAAAGCGAGCCGTAATGGGGCGAATCAAAAATCCTGTCTCTCCGGGTCGAAAGGTAAACCCAATAAAGATTCCTCTACCGTCAGACGTTCTGCCGACGGCGATGAATCGATCTTCATGTTCTGAGTGCTGACGGTCATCGAGAATATGCAGCTCGCGGGAAATACCTCCTCGATGACCGCGACTGTTAATCCATGCTTTTCACACTTGCCAGCATTTCCCGCATCCCAGTCAAAACCTTCGACATTTTCGATCATACTGGATTGTAATACATTTGTCCATACAATTTTTACTTCAAATACTTCTCAAACCAATCGAGGTTTGCCTGCATTGCGGCGAGTTGCATTTTTGGCTCGTTTGGGCCGTGCGGTTGACGGGGCAGGACGATCATGCGGGTCGGGACGCCTTGTGCTTTTAGGGCATTGTAAAACTCATAGCCCTGCGAGATCGGGACGCGGACATCGGCGTCGCCCTGTTCTATAAGGGTTGGCGTGGTCACGCCTTTGATGTTGAACATCGCCGAGTGTTTGGCATACACCTCGGGGATCTCCCACGATTGTCCGCCGAAATAATCTGGCACAAATGCCGGTATGTCGGCCGTGCCGTTAAAGCTCATCAGATTGGTCACCGGCGCACCGGCTGAGGCAGCCTTAAAGCGATGAGTCTGCGTCACGATCCAGCTTGTCATATATCCGCCGTAGCTCCAGCCCATGACGCCCATTCGGTTGGGGTCAGCGACGCCCATTTCGATCACTTTATCGACGCCGGTCATCAGATCCTCGTAATCGTGGCCGCCCCAATCTTTGTAATTAGCCCGGCGAAATTCTGTGCCATACCCACTCGAACCGCGCGGATTGCAACGCAGAACGGCATAGCCGCGCGCGGCGAATGTCGCGATCGGATAGACGCCGCGACCGCCTATAAAGCTCTGATTAAACACACCGGCCGGCCCGCCGTGGACGTTGAGAATAAACGGCACCTTTGTCCCGGCCGTATAGCCTACAGGGTATGTCAATAGTCCCTCGATCTCGCGTCCGTCCTTGCTTTTCCATTTAATTAGCTCGGTTTTGCCAACTGGCATTTTCGCAATGTCGTCATTAATATGCGAGACCTGTGTAGGTTTCGGGTCGCCGTTTTTTGCGACGAAAACCTCGGGCGGAGCGTCAGTTCGCTGCATTACCATGCCGACCGCATTGCCAGTCGAATTTATATTAATGCCGGTGACGACGCCCTGAGAGACGTGTTCGGTGACGATTGTGCCCTTAGCAATGTCGATGTAATAGGCCGCCGTGCCGGTGCCGCGTGCCTCGGTAAAATAAAGCCGGCTGCTGTCGCCCTCCCAGCCAAAGATACTTGGCTGGCCGTCATACGAAATCGGCATGATTTTTGGCACACCTCCGCCGGCTGGATAAAGGACGATGTTTCCGCTCTGTGCCCAACGCGGCGGATTGTCGCTGACGACCATCGCTATCCATTTGCCATCCGGCGAATAAACCGGTGAGGTCTCAGCGGCGGCGGTATTTGCGAAAGGGGCCACTTTTCTGGTCGTAATATCGAGGATGGAAACGTCAGAGGTCATCCAGTAATCGGCCCGCGGGTCTTTAACGTGGCTAAAGACGATCTTGCTGCCATCCGGCGACCAATCAAAGTCATCGACGCTGTAATTCTCGCTTATCAGTTTTTTTGGTTCGCGTTTTCCCGCTTCATCCTTTTGAACCGGTATGGTGTAGAGCCGGGCCATCTTAATATTCTCGTCCATCCAACGAAAATCGTTGCGGCCTTTATCGTTTTTTTCCTCGTCATCGGATTTTGCGTCATTCATCGCAAAAGCGATCCATCTGCCGTCGGGCGACCACTCAAAATCGCCAACGCCGCCCTTTAGATCGGTCAAGGCTTCTGCCTCGCCGCCGGCGGCACGTAGGAGATATAGATTGCTCTTGTTGTCCTTGCGGGTAGAGGTAAAGGCTATCCACTTGCCATCGGGCGACCATTTTGGATTTGTCGAAGATTTTTCGGCAAAAGTAAGCTGCATATTCTCTTTGCCGTCGGTCGTCGCCAGCCAGATCTGCGTGACAAACTCACTCTTGTCCGCCGTCATCACTTCATTTACAACAGTGTAAACGACATGCGTGGCGTCGGGCGAAACGCGCGGCGCTCCGATGGCCTTGACCTTTTCCTGCATCTCGGGCGACCAGGCAGTCTGTCCGGCAATAACACCGCTAAAAAACAAAAACGTGATAAAAATGATCGCATATCTTTTCATAACACTCCTTTCTAAACTTGGTCAACAACCTTTTGACAATTATCTTTCCTTGACCACGCAGTGCGGGCCGGAGCAGTTAATTAACTTAAACTTTATTGATTACAAGTGCCGCCGCTGGGGTTAAACAGGGTTCCCCAAGTCTTAAAACACTGTTGCGGGCTGGCGGCAAAATCACCCGGCACTTGGGTAGCATAAACGTCATCACTTCCTTTGACTGTGGCATTGCCGATCAAATGAACCAAGATCGGTTTGCCGGCTGATGTCTTTTTGGGGATAGTCAGCAGACGGAATTTTCCGCCCAGTCCGTTGATCATCCCCGTGTCGAGTGTCTTCAGCGTTGCGATCATGGTGCCATTGACCTTTTGATCCACCCAATAGAAGATAAGCATCTTGGCATCGTATCCGGCATCATTCTGAAATCTGATCTGCCGGGTATTGCCTGATGTATCGCCCATGGTTCCATCACACGCTGCGGCGTTAGGGCTGAAGGTCGTGCCTTCCGATTTGTAACACAATTCGCCGGTAAAATTAGCTGTTGCAGAGGTTGTAAAAAACTCATTACCGCCCCAATTGTTTTTGATCGAAACCGTGATCGGTTTGGTCGATTGTGTGACCGGAACTTCAATTGAATCGGATTCCAAAACCTCCAGCGGATTGCCGTTGACAGTGGTGGGAACATCGTTACCGGACGCATCCTTGTCGTAATAGGTGACGGTCATATGAGCCTGATACGCCCCATTGTTCTTAAATGTGATCTTCCGGCCGTTGGTCGAACACGGATCACCTTTTGGCGAAAAGATTGACCCCCAGGCCTTGTAACAGGTTGCACCCGATGCATCGAAACTATTGAGATTAACAGTCCGGGTCAGCACATCACGATTTCCGACCGCACTTGTCATAGTGAGTTTTAACGTCATCTGTTTATTAGTGTCGGCATTTAGCGGTAGATAAATTTTCTTCTCGTAACCGGCGGTCATGGTCTTGGTAGCTGCACTACTGGCGGCTGTGCCATCCATCGGACTGTAAGACAAATTCGCAACCGAATTATAACCTGCCTGGTTTTTGACTAAAATATATTTCGTTTCATAGGTTTGTCCGCTATCGCAAGCTGTCACATTTTGTGTAAAGGCTGTTCCTGCTACGTTGTAACATAAGCTGGTTACATCCTTATTTTGAGGCAAAGTAGCTCTAAAAAAATTCCCGTACTCGGAAATGAGCCATAATTCTACAGTCTGGCTCAGCGGAGTAGATATGTTTGCGCCTAAAGTCGTTGTCCTACCCATATCAATACTGTTTGATTGCGATCCTCCTATTGCGCTCGTACCAGAACCCTCAACTCCCTGGTTCGCGTTGCTGTAATCATCACTTACGACGAGGACACCGGAAATAGTGAGTCCGCTATTGTTCTTAATTGTGATGGTCCGGGTAATTGTTTGACTATTATCATCCGGAGGAACCGGGTTGCCCGGTTTGGATGAACTCGTGGTACAGGCGGGAATTGCTCTGTCATAGGTCATCCCGCTTGTTATTTTGTTGCGGAAACAGTTTACCGTTGTGTCGGCGTTGCTCGTTCCGCTGCAAAGAATACTGAGATTAGCATCTTCCCAATGTTTGTCGCCCGCAGCGTCCCAGGCGACTTTGTCCTGGAGCTTATTGCGGCAAGATTGCTCCGGCGACGCCGTTGGTTTTGCGGCTGCTGCCTTTTTCTTCCAAACGACACCGTCCGACCAGGTGATCTTAAGACCCGCGGGACCGAACGTCCCCGTTTTGCCGTTGCTGTCGGTGATCTTGCCGCTACCAGTAACGCGTCCGTTGAACACCGTGTTTGTTCCTCCGCCGATATCCGTAAATGTCAGATGTTTATTCGTCTCTGTTATGTGCCAAACAAACGCCGATTTTGTGCCGTCGGCATCGTAACCTTCCCAATCGCCGTTCAGATTAACGTTTTGCGCTAAAGCTGTCGCTTGAATAAAAATCAAAGCCAAAACCGATAAAAAGATAACTCGAACCAAATTATTCATTCCGGTCAACGAAAAACCCGATAATAAATAGCTTCCTTTTGTTTGCTTACGTTTCTCTCTAAACATATTTATTTTCTCCCATTTTTGGTAACTATCAGGAAATCACTCCTGAAAAATACGCCCGTTGGCGCCAATCATAATTCTTCCTCTTTCGCGGCCATCGGTCATGGTACCGTCCTTCAACATTCCCAATAAAATTATTTAGCCGCAGATAAACGCCGATGACGTAGGGCTAAGGCGAGCGAGTTCTCATAAACGGATTCTAGAAAGCCATGCCCAAGCTCATTATATACTTCGTAAAACGTGTCAATAATGCCCTTCGCCAACTCCGCATGTCTAAATTGCTCATTTTCGATAAAGCTGCCATACCAACTCAACCCTATCTGCGTCATCTGCGTAAATCTGCGGCTAAATTTCTTAAAGCCCGCTCGACCGATGATGTAGTGCCGTTCAGGTTTCGACGTAATAGTGTAAATTTCCACACCATTCTACACTGATTTTCGTCAAAAATGTAAATGCCGTCGGTGACTTGCCAATAGCCGAGGAATTCCCAGCGGCCGGGCGCGAGTTTATTGAAAAGCGGAGCATGCAGTTCAGCGGGGATCGCATCGAGCAAAGCGCGGTTTTGGGTGTCGAGTTTTTGATCGCCTCGGCGGCCGTTACCGGTATAGAGAATTGTGCTTGTCGTGTCGCCGTGCGCATCCGGATAGCACGGATTATGAACGCCAAAATCCGTCAGCAGCGAGATCAGCCGGCCGTTTCGCTGATAGATGCCGTTGCGGATTTTATGAATTTCGCTGACCTGATCCCACGAGTATATCTCGCCAATATTGAACGTAAACGGAGATGCTTCACCCGGCATATATAGTTAAAAACGTCCTATTCAGAACCGCCTCGTTAAATTAAATCCTATGATCAAATGTTTGGGCGAGAGGACGACATTGCTCGAATTATAGCGGCTCGTCGTCGTCGTTTGCGTATTTGAGAGCGTAAATGCAAAGGCGTGTTTGCCGATATTTCGCTGTATGCCAAAACCGATCGACGGGTGAGATTCGACGGTAAAGCCGGTGATATTAAAATTGCTGTCAAAAACGGGGTGTACCTGGCCGAGCTTGAAACCGGTACGCGGCGTAAGGTCGAACAGCGCGACGACGTTTGGCGTGATCAGGACCGTTGCTCCAAAGCCAAACGATTCGCCGTTTGTCGGCTGGTGAAAATTGTTTGCGGCCAGTGCCGGCGGGAAGAAATTTTCGGGCCTCGGGTCAAAGCGCCTTTGCCCGTTGGCGTCAAAATGTATCGCTGGCGAGAAAAAGAGATACACCCGCTTGCCGACGCGTGCTGACAGCATCGCCTGCAGATTGTATGTAAAATTATTGGAAAAATTATTGTCGCCTTCGACGCTGGCATATGTGGTCAGCGCGAACGGCGAATGCTTGTCCTGAGCTACCCAATTGTAACCCGCGCCGATCTCGATCGTCCGGCAAATCCCCCTCGAACATAGCGGCGAGCGGTAAGCCGAGACATACAATTTGTCCGTGACCCCATACAAAACGCCAAACGAAGCGATGCCAAAGCTGTCCAGCCCAAAGAGCGTTTTTGCGGTCGAGCTAACGGGATCGACAGGCTGCGTAAAGCGATGCGTGAAAACGAGATTGACTGTGCCTTTTGGCACATTTTTTGGCGTCGGGATGTTAACCACGCGGTAATCGTATGGCTCTTCGCCACGTTTAAATTCATACCCGTCGCGGGGCTTTTTTGCGACCGTCGGATCGTTTGCCGTCTTCACCTGCGGCTGAGATTGGACTAAATTGTCCGCTGATGTTGCCACCGCGGCCGGCTCGACGGTTTTTTTCGCAGTATCAACGCGAATCCGCTCGCCGTTTGATTCAATATAAACGACGCCGGGCGATTTTTCGTCAAAAACGACCTTGATATTGCCCGGCGGCGGCAGTGGAACGTTTGCGGGCGTCGCGGACGGGCTCTGACACCACACGCTGGCGGCAATCGCCAGCATCAAAAAGGCGCATGGCAGTGCCGAGCGCAAGTTCCCAACCGTCTTATACAAATAGAGTGCAACATTCCTCATGCCGATATTCCTCCGATTTTAGGAAATTTAGCCGTGCGAACCACACGGTGGTTAAATAAGTATAACCAATTGCCGGTCAGAATGTTATAAAAGCGAAAATCCGTCAGCCGCGCTTCCGCACTTATGCGTTGTGGACGGGAAGGTCGCCGGGGACGCCGAATTGCCGGATCGTCGTCGGGCTGCCCGCCTAACTATGCAACCTGATTGCTGACTCGCATAGCTATTTCATTGGTTTATTACGGCGGCTATTCGCCATATACTGCGGATCGATATCGGGGTAGATTAGTGGATGTCGGAAACGGCGAGGAAATTCCTGAGTGTCGCAAGCTGGACGGGCGTAAATGAGAACTCAAATGTGCCGAGTTTGAATTTTGCATCCGCCAATGCTGCAATTTTAGCAAGATCGGCGGGCGAAATTTTAAAATTGAGATACTCGACATTTTTTTCGCTGTTTTTTACAGCGTAGCGGGCTTCGCCGAGATCGAGCGTTTCCTTGGCGAGCGTGACGGTCCAATTGTGGGTGGCGGCGAACACCGGCTTTTTGGCAAGCACCATAAATGTGAGATTTATCATCTCGGGTTGAGCCGTTAGAGTCTGGCCCACATAGAAAAACGCCATTCCAAAATTCATTGCCTGGATACCGGCCTTTTTAGCATCGGCTTCCGGAAAATTTTCGGCTCGGGCGAATAGCTTTGACGTTTTTGACGCGTCATCGTAGCTAAGCGTGATCGTCTTATCGGCCTTGAAGGACTTTATCTGTGAGGCGATTGTGTCGTTGGTCTTTTGAGCGAAAGCATTGAGCGTGGTGAGGGTAAAAGTCAGTATCGCGAGCGTTACGAGATGGTTGTTTTTCATAATTCTCAAAGGAAAAATGTTTTGCCACGAAAGCAAGAATAATCCTAATTATATATAAAAAAGTAATTTATGTTATTTGTGAGTCGTGGCTAATTTCTTAAGACATGGACGCACCGGCTTCGCGTGATTGGATGTAGAGAATACGGGTGCAGCTCTCGCAGGTGATGATCTCGTCGCCTTTTTTGACGTTGAGCTGAACTTGCGGGCGCAGATGCATGTAACATGCGCTACATGCGCCGCCCACGACCTCGGCCACGGCGATGCCGTCGCGGCTGCGTTGGGCGAGCCGGTCGTAAACGGCGGCGAGGCGGTCGGGCAAAGTCGCAAACGCGGTTGCGCGATGTTTGGTCGCAGAGTCGAATTCGGTCTTTTCTTTTTTAAGATCGCCATCAAATTTGGTCAGAGCGGCGGAGCGCTTACCCTCAAGCGTGCTGATTTCCTCACTGCGTTCCTCAAGTTCCTTTTCGACGCCTTCGAGCGATTCCATTATCTCGACTACCTGAGTTTCAAACGCCGAGATCTGTTTTTGCAGGGCATCGGTCTCGCGCATCGCAGTCTCGTATTCCTTTGAGTTTTGGGCGTGTTGCAGGTTGCGGCTTGCGCGTTCGAGATAGGTTTTGTTCTCGGCTATCTGCTTTTCGAGATCGGCACGTTTTGCGTTAAGGTCGTCGCGTCGGGTCTGTATTTCGCGTATAGAAAAGGCGTGCTGTTCAAACTCTTGTTCGATTGCTGCACGCCTCTCTACTGCCGTCTCAAGTGACCGTTTTAACCTGCGAAGGTTGGTATCGGTCTTCTGAAGCTCTACCAATTTATTAAGTTCTGCTATCACTGATCGTTTCTCCCTAGTCTCAAAGCCAAGCTCATATTTTACCCCATAACGGCTTGAATCCCAAGCCCACACGGGCAATCAGCAATACCTGGGGTGGTAAGGTTTTGATGCATTGGCATTGGTCAGGGGTCTAAAAAAACATCGAAATGACGACGAAGCTCAGCTGTATCGACCTCCAGCTTGCCATCGGCGAGCCAACGTGGGATCGTTTCGGCGTGGACGAGGCGAAGCTCGGCATTTTTCTTTGGCATGCCGAAATGCGTGATGCGGGCAAATGCGAGTGCTCCTTTATGCATAACGCCGTCGGACGGCGTTCGCGCCCAACCCGCCTCGACCGTCAAACATCTTACACCTTGACGTATTTCGATAAGCGAGCCGACCATTGTCGAAGCGCCGCGTGCGAAAATGTGAGGCTCCTCGCGCTCGATGCTCACCCCAAAATGGTCGCGGACGGCATGGCCCGCCATTTCAATGAATGTATCGAGCAGCCAGCCGACGCCGGTTGTGCGAATAGCGTCGTTTGTGGCCTTGAGACGAAGGTATTCGGCGACGTGGCGGCGGTCGGTTCCACTGGCGAGTGCCGTGGCATCGCCGAGCATTTGCGACCAGAGCTGATCGAGTTCGGTCATAAGGCGAGAATATGACGAAGGGCGAGAAAAGGCAATTTCGTGGTATTATTTTGAAATTAGCATAATGCTTGTTTTTTGTTTTTTTATGAAGTTTTTGACGACCATTTTTATTTTTTGTCTGATGGTTTTCTCGGCGTTTTCGCAATCCTCGAAACCAAAAACCAATCCTTCAAAACCCAAACCGGGTGCGACGCCGCAAAAGAGGGCCGATGAAAAGGCCGAGTTTATAAAGGCTGGTGCCGTGACGGACGCCGTCGAACGGATCGCTGCGTTGAGAAAGTTTGTCGAGGCTTTTCCCAATTCGCCGCAAAAGCCGGATGCGTATGGTCTTATCGTTACCGCCGACGCCGAGCTTGGATACGGCAAGCTAAAGGCGGATGATGTCGCCGGTGCAGTTGAATTATTTAAGACGGCGGCAAAGGACGCGCCAAAACCCGTTCCCGATCCGCTATTTACCGAGACGCTTTCGAAATTTCCTGTAAATTTATATTTTCGCGGTGCACGCAGCGAGGCTCTGGAAGTCGCAAAAACACTTGAGGAAAAAGCGGATGCCAGCCCTTCGCAATTGCTCATTTTGGCATCGTTTTACATGATGATCGAGAACGGGGCCGAGGCAAAGCGCCTGGCAAACGCCGCGATCGCTCTACAGCCAAATTCGGCAGCTTATCAGACGCTTGGCCTCGCAAATCGTATTGATTTTCAATTGGACGACTCGGCGGCAGCATATGCCAAGGCTCTCGAACTCGACCCCGAATCGCTCTCGGCCAGACGCGGCTTGGCCGAGATGAAACGTTCGCTTGGCAAAGCGGACGAGGCGGCGGAGCTGTATCGCGAGATCATTGCAAAGGACGAAAACAATCTACCGGCGAGGACCGGTTTGATTCTGTCGCTTTTTGACGTCGGAAAGCGGACTGAGGCAGAAACCGAGATGTCCAAAACACTCGAAACTTCGCCGAATAATGTCATCCTGCTGGGCGGAGCGGCCTATTGGTACGCCGCCCATAACGATGGCGAAAAGGCCGTAGAATATGCAAACAAAGCGATTGCTATAGATCCGCGTTTTATCTGGTCGCATATCGCCCTGGCCCGCGGGCTGGTGCTTCAAAAAAATCCGCTTGATGCCGAGCGGACGCTGTTCGCAGCCCGGCGGTATGGCAATTTTCCGACCCTCGATTATGAAATCGCATCGGCGCAAGTCGCTGGCGGATTTTATCGCGAGGCTTCTGAGACGCTGTCGAAAAGTTTTGTTATCAAAGATGACGGCATCGTTCATACATATCTCGGCGGCCGCGTCGATAAAGGATCGGCTAATCTGATCGAGCTGATGTCTTACGAGCGAGAAGCAAGCATCTTTGCAGCGACTGCGGCCGACGATCCGCAAAACGCTGCCCGGTTAAGATCACTGCTCGATCTGATGCAGCAACTTGACAGCGCTACTCCCAAACCGGACGCGGTCTCAGCCGCTGTTGACGGATTTGTTCTCGGCGACGACCAATTAAAGATTCATCGTCAGCTTTTTGCAGCGTCGCAGCTTTTGGATAAAAAGGTCGCGTTTGGCAAGGTTTTAGAGTTAACAAAGGCCGCCTCGGGAAACACCGACGCTGGGTTGGATTTCCCCACGGCGGCGTCTGCCGTGATGGCAAACGAGCTTTACAAAAGCAGAGCGATTGCATATACGCGCGGCGAATACATACGCTCGCCCGATGTGCCACGCAGCACCCTCTCGGCGATACTTCGCGGAAGAATCGAGGAAATCACCGGGTGGGCTCTTTACGAAACAAATAATCCCACGGAATCGGTGATTCATCTCAGACGGGCGGTCAGCGTCATGCCGGCGGACAGCGTTTATTGGCGCTCCAGCATGTGGCGGCTTGGTTCGGCATTGATGCTCGCCGGAAAAGACGCCGAGACTCTCGATACTTATATTAAATGCTATCGCCCGGGCGATCAGGACGCAGCGAAATTTGCAGTGATCGAGACCCTTTATAGACGTGTTAACGGCAATACCGACGATCTGGAAAAGAAAATCGGGCCAAATCCGGCAGTGAACGAAACGGTTGCGCAGAAAATCGATCCCAATCCTACGCCCGAGCCGACTCCGGTTATCAAGCCGTTGCCGACTCCTATGCCGACGATTCCGCCGGTCGTGCCGATCATGGAAGATCCAAAACCGACGCCAACACCTGAATTGAAGGTGGAAATTACACCTACACCAACTCCTGAAGTAAAAGCCGAACCGACGCCGGCATCCACGCCGCCTACAGACATCCCGGTCAAGCCCGAGCCAACGCCGGAGCCAACCGCGACCCCAGATACTGCAAAACGAGATGCTGTTCCCGAGACCGTGCCAACACCAACTCCGCAAGCAACACCTGAGCCGCAGAAAATAACAGACGAAAAATCGGTGAGTGTGACAAAATCCGCAAACACAACAAAGGATCTCTTCCCGCCCGTTGTGATATTGATCCCAAAGCCGGAGACGGCTAAAACTGACAAAGACGCAAAGATTGAGCCGTCGCCGACGCCCTCCGAGACCAAAACCGTCGAAGAGCCAAAGCCAACACCATCCTCTACACCTGAGAAAAAGCCCGATGAAACAACGGTCGCGGACAGCTCATTGCCCCATGTCGTCGTGTCCGGGACGGATGAGATCAAACCCTGCACGATCAAGACCAGCGCGGAAACACTAACGCTTCGGAATACTGGGGGAAATCTCGTCATCCTTGTCGGTGTCGATGGCGACGCCGATCTGAAAGAGCTAACGGCCTCATCGAGCAGCCCGACGGATATTTCGATCCGCCCCGATCCCGACATTACGGTAAAGCGTCGCTCTCTGTTTCTGGTGAGATCGATAAGCACGCGTGTAGGCGTTTACCAACTCACGTTCGCGCTTCCCTGCGGGAAAAAAGACGTTATCGTAAATGTGCGGTAGCCTCGAGTATCGGTCGTCGTCGTCTCTTTGCATGCGGTTCAGCTTTAACCGCTAGGACTGCAACTGCCGAGAGCAGCAGGAAAAAGAACGCGTTTGAGGGCGTGCGGAGCGGAAAATCGAAAAAGCTGTGGACGAGTATCCCTAAGCATCCCGCAAGGGCTCCGATCGCGGCATTTCGACGAAAGCCCGCTCCCGCATCCGCGATTATTGCAAAACCCTTTCGAAACAGAAAATATATATACGTGCCGACACAGATAAATCCGAGAATGCCGGCGTCGGCCAGCGTCTGTAGATAGTCGTTATGTGCCTGTTCGACGCGGAATGTGCCGTTCAAAAAGTCATATCTCGTAAACGCTACGCCAAAAGCGTCGAGACCTGCTCCGATGATGGGGTGGTTGAGAAATATCTTGATCGCGATAGACCAGAAATGGGTGCGGCCGTTTGAAATATCGGATTGGGCGGCGCCAAGACTGACACCGCGAAGCAGGGAATCGTCGCCGCCGAGCAGGATCACCACACCAAAAATTATTGCTATCAACGCCATGCCGGCAACGGCGAAGATTATCTTGCTTGGAGGTGCGCTTGTTTCCGCAATGTCATTGCCCCTCTTTTTGATAGAAAACACATTCAAAATCACTACAAAGGCGACCGAGGCGGCAAATCCGATCAGTCCCCCGCGTGAGCCGGTAAAAATTAGCGCAATACCCATCAGGGAGATGGCAATAGCGAGCAGCAGACGCTTGTCGCGACCAGTCGATTTAGCAAAAAGAAAAGCGAGGGCGACGCCGCCGGTCATCTCCATAAATGCTGCAAAATGATGCTGATTGACAAAAGGGCCAAACGGGATCGACTGCGGCGTTTCACGCAGGCCGTAAATGCCCTCGGTGTGTGCGATCCGCTGCAGAATACCGACAAACGCCATTAGCGAGCCAAAAATAACGACCAGCCATACGATTTTTTTTAGCCGCCGTTCGCTGTTGATGAATACCAGACACATGGAAAAAAATACAAGATACACGACGAGCCTGATAACAAAGAATCTGGTCGCATACGGATCAAGCGAAATAGCAAAAGATCCAAACGGCAAAATCTGGACGAGGCCGATCGCGATTAAGCCGATCAGCGGTAGTTGCAGCGGGCTTGTGTTGATCAAAAATCCGCCCGCGTTCCATTCCTCGCCAAGCCATAGCAGAAACATTATCGCGGCCAGCACAGATATCCACATCCATGTGATATTATCGACCGCTCCGAACAAAATGGTTGAAAAGCACGGCATCAGGCAGAGCAATACAAATATCGTCTTGCTCAGGCGCGACGATTCGTCGCCGATGGTTACTGCCTCAAAACTTGCAAATGAAGATTTTTTTTCTATTGCCGCCATTGTTATTATCGACTCAATCTAAGATCGTCGAACCAAACTTTTCCCGAAATCGGGCAGATTTGCGTTACGCATCCGTCGCGAGCCAGCCGGATAACGATCCCGTCGCTATCCCCCGGAACCATAAAATTTACCCGAAATTCTGTCCAGTCGGCCGATCCGTTTACGGACGTGCTTTTTGCCAGACTCTTGCCGCCCCCGGCGTCGGCAATCTCCCAGACAAGAGCTCCTTTTAAATCGGCCCGGTAAAATCCATCGAGCGAGTAGGATTTGCCCGGCTCGACCGCGACCATCTGCGAAAAAGAGCGAAAGTCGGCTGACTGCATGGTATTAAATTTCATAAACAGGCTATAGCCGCCGCTATGCTTTTGTTCTTCATTCAACCCGATTTGCGGCTCGGCTCCCGGACCGATTTGCCAGTCGAAAAGCCGCGCATCTCTCAGTTTGATCGGCGACTCGAAACCGCCGTTAAAGACAGCTTCGGGCGACGGGCCTTCGCCGTCCCAAATATCCTTTGCCACGCGTGCCGCGAGCCTGAATTGTTTGGCCACGACAAACCGGCTGATGAGCGTCTCGCCCAAATCCCTGAAATTCGTGCGTTTTTCATTTGCCGGGATCATATCCCATGCTGTCGAGGCTTTGTCGTAATTTTTGTTGCTCAGCTCAAATGCCGCCATTCCGGCATTTACAGCCGGTGTTGATCCGAGAGCCTTGCGCGTTCTTTCGGCATCACCGTCAAAAAACGTCATTGCGGTGACCACCGACGGATTTACATATTCTGATTTCGCGTCGGCCGCCAGACCCATCTGCAAAAAACCTTCGTCAATGTGCCCGGCTCGGATCAGGGCATTGCCGTATGCCCATTGAACAACGGCGTAATTAGGCGCGAGGTCGAGAGCTCTTAAATAAGCGCTCCCGGCACCGGCGGTATCGCCGTTTTGTCCGCGCGCGCGTCCCAATGCAAGCCACGAAAAATAGTTATTGGGTGACAGAGCAGCGACTATCTCATATTCTTTGAGAGATCGGGTCAGATCGTCATTATCAAAGGTCTTTTCGTAAATGACCGCCGCCGCATAATGGGTCTGGGGATCTCCCGGAGCCATGCTTACGGCAAGATCCGCGATATCTTTAGTATCGGCGTGCATGGAGATAACATTTGCAAAATTCCACTTTGCAAAGTGCCAACCTGCGATGAGGCACAAAATAGCTGATGCCGCGATCAACGGAAGAAGAAATCTGCGTTCAAATTTTATGATTATCAGCGCCATAAGAAACGGGGTTGTGTTCGGTTATGTTTAAACGAGGTCAAACGGCTCGATCCTCATTTCGGCGCGTTTTAGTGCGATATCGCCTGAGCTACAGATCTCGCGAATGACCTTAAGACGCTCGGGAGATATTTCTCTAACGGCGATAAGTATCTCGTTTATCTTGTGCTGCTGGCAAAGTTCGGCGAGTGTCCCGTCGCCGTCAAAAACTTTGAGGCCGTGGATAACCGTATCCGTTTTCAATGGATCGTCATCGATAAAACCAACCGCGTTGCAGTTCCATGCAGGATTGTTTTTTAATTCGCGCAAAACCATTTCGCCGGCGTCGCCGGCACCGTAAATAAGCGCGCGACGCCCGTCACCAGAGATCGGCAGCGGCAAAATCTGACGGATAAGGCGAAACGCCATGCGGCTGCCAAACAAAACGAGCAGTAAAATGATGCCGTCGATGATAAACAAAGCACGTGAAAAATACTGAAAGCGGTAAATTAGCAGAATAGCCAGAACGCTCAAGGCCGACCCGAGTAGGACGCCTTTGGTAAATGTGATAAGATCATCGACGCTCGTATATCGCCACAAGCCGCGATATACGCCTACGATGAGAAAAGCTCCAAGTTTTATCAGGATCAGCATCGGCAGCGTTCGCAAGAAAAGATCCCAATTGGCAGTGTTTTCGAACTGAGGAAAAAGCAATGCAAAGGCAGCATAATAAGAAAGCATTATCAGGGACGCATCGAGAAAAACCTCAAAAATACGCCGCTTATGGGATATATTTACGAGAAATGCGAACGCCGCATTTTCCTTTATTGCCTTTTCATCCTCCTGTCCCCCATAAACCTTGACCTTGGAAAGATAAACACCGATGATCACCAGTAGGATCGAAAACGCCACGATCATCGCTAGGCTTTGCGTGACTGCAAGACGGCTGACAAAATAGGCGAGCATGCCAGCAAAAACCGCAAATCCGTATAGCATCAGCACCGCTGCTCGCTCTGACAGGCCGAGTGCGACGAGCCGGTGCGATGTGTGATCGCGTCCGCCCTGTGATGCGCTTCTGCCCCAAAGTTTTCTAAGAACGGTCACAAGTGTAGTATCAAATATCGGCACAAAAAGGATAAGAACCGGCACTGCGAGAATTGCAAAAATGCCGCGGGAGCGGCCCCCGCTCTGATTCAGCAAAACCGAGCCAGAAAGCAGGAATCCGACAAACATCGATCCGCAATCGCCCCTAAAAATAGACGCCGGATTAAAATTGAATACGAGAAAACCCAACAAAGCCCCGATAAAGACACTAATAAACAGCAATTCGTTCGTATCGCCATTCGAAGCAAAATTCAGAGCCAGCGAAATGCCGGCGATCGCCGAGATTCCGGCTGCCAGGCCGTCCATATTATCCAGCAGGTTTATCGCGTTCGTTATGCCTACTACCCAAAAAACGGTCAGCCAGGCATCAACCACGTCATAACCGGTCAGTGGCATCTTTAGGCCAAAAGAAACCAGAATGCCCGCTCCGATCAACTGGCCTATGAGTTTTTGATATGGACGGATGGTAATAATGTCGTCTAGCAGCCCGACGAAAAAAAGAAACGTGGCGCCCCCGATCACAACAGTGCTGCCGCCGATCACAATCGCCAAATCGTGCGACGGCTGCACGAATACCGCATACAGAATAAGGGTCGTAAGAAATATCGCAGCTCCGCCGAGCATTGCTGTCGGCCGTTTGTGCCACCGGTCGGACTTTGGCTTAGCTACAAAGCCCCGATGCGTAGCATAGGAGCGTACCGCGAATGTCATCAGCAGGCCGAGCAAAAAACTCATGCCGATCATTAACAGCGGATTTATAGTAATATTAAGCATCGTCAATTCGAATAAATGTTTGAGCGCTTTTGCATCATTATCTCATTAGTAAACAATCTAATCGCCAGTCAATCCGAGATAAAGAGACGTGATGTCCTTAATTAGACGGCTGGTCGAGTAATTGGCGGTCACAAAAACGCGCCCATTCTCGACCAGTCTTTTTCGTAATTTTTCATTTTTTGCTAAATAAAGCAAGCCTTTAAGAAAGACTTCCGGTTTGTCTGAGGGTATCGATATGCCGCGTTCACATATACCAAAGCCGTCAATCTCGTCCCCGACCCCGCCTAAAAGATCTACTACTCCGCCGACAGCAGTTGAGATTACCGGTTGACCAGCGGCCATCGCCTCGATCAGCGATAACGGCGTTCCCTCGTTTTTTGAAGTTAAAGCGACAATATCGAGGCCGGGCAGCAGATCAGCAATATCAGCCCGATTGCCGAGAAACGTGAACAGGCCATCAAGTCCGCGATCTGAGGATTCAGCCTCAAGATTTGCACGCAAATTGCCGTCGCCAATAATCACGAATCTTAAACTGGGCCAATCGGGATCACGAAATGCAATATACCGCGACGCAACATCCAGCAGCATTGTAATATTTTTTATTTCCGCAAGGCGGCCGATAGCTCCAACGAGAATCTCGTCATCGGCAGCTCCTATCTCGTTTCGCAATATACCGCGCTTGCCTATCGGATCATAATATTTATCGAGGTCGATCCCGAGCGGGACTACTAAAAACTGCTCACTGCGGCCGATGCCGAACTGTTTATGAATTTCACTCAACTGCTGTTTGCTTATCACGACAATCCGGTCGGTCGCGATCCGCGCGAGAAGTTTTTCGATTGCTATAAAGAGCCGCGTCTTTTGTCTGTCATAGTAGCTGTGAAAAACATGGCCGTGAAAAGTATGGACGACCTTCACCTTTCGCGGCTTGCCGATAAAAGTGGCGGGCGTCAGCCACCTGTAAAAAAAGGCGGCGATGCGGCCAATCGTGCCTGCTTTGGCGGTGTGCGTATGGATAATATCGGGCTTTTGCCGTCTGATTTCGCGATAGATCTTGAAAAGCGAAATAATATCTTTCGGCGAAAGCTCGCGGCTGAGCTCTTTTATGTAAACAGGTTCAACACCATTTTCGCAGGCAAAATAACCCATATCATCTTCGCCCTGAGGAACTCTCCCCGCTATCAGAGCGCTTTGGAATTGATCGTTTTGGAGCGCCTGTGTCAGCCAGACCACGTGACGTGCCGGTCCACCGACGTTTAGGCGAGCGATGATGCGGAGTATCTTCATTCAAAAAAAACACCATGCGGTTCGCGCAAAACAAAAAAAACCGACAGGCGGCAAACCGTTCGCGGCCTTGGATCATGAGATCCGCAGTGGCGCTCGGCCAAACGATAATGCGGGAAAATCGTCACCGCCTGTCGGTATCGGCTGTGGTTCGTTGCAACCAGGCCAAATCGAATAAGCTCACAGCTTGATAAAATCTTTCTCCGAAATTCCGGCTTGTCGCAAAATACTACGTAAAGTTCCGCTTGCTATTTCTCGATGTTTTGGAACTGTAGCAGTTACTGTTCCCTGATCGGATTGTTTGGCAAACTTCAAATGACTTCCAGTTTGGCCGGCTTCAAAAAACCCGGCTCTAAGAAGTTTGCGTCTAACCTCGCTAAACGGAATCGGCTTCACGCAGCGACCTCAAGTTCAATCTTTCGCACGTTTGGTAACACTGTAGCGATTGGAGGTGTAAAGTGCAGCTTTAGCGCATCATACAAATTCCCGATGGCCTCGTCCTCAGTATGTCCCTGAGATGCAACATCAACATCCAGACACTGTGCAATAAACCACTTTTCTTCCTGCCAAATAACAATGCTCATGTCCATTTTCATGAAATTTTAACCTTCCATTTTATAGATCGTTGCGGGATCGTCCTCGTGACGAATCTCGTCGATGGGGTCTCGTTTACCCTCGCCCATATAGAGCCTGTTTGGACAGTTTATCACCATGCCGTCGATCTCGCCGACATTTTTGTAGCCGTGAACGACGCCTTTTGGCACGATGACGGCTATCGGATTGTCGGCACCGACATGGAGCGTCATTATGTAATTAAAGGTTGGCGAATCCGTACGGTTATCCCACATCCGCATCTTAAACGTGGACGGCCCGATAAAACAAAAAAGATCGGCCTGATCGACATGCTCATGCGGCCCGCGCTGAACACCTGGCGTCGTAAACGAAATGTATGCCATCGCCGGGTGAAATTCCTCCGCCAGATCATCATGACGAAACAATTCAGCCAGCCAGCCGCGATCGTCTTTATATTTTTTTAACGGATATACAATGACATCGCGTATCTCATTTTCAATAAAAGTCATATTTTATTCGCACCGCTTTTTGCAACCAGATTTGATGCCAGCATCAGGCTCTCAAATGTCCCGGCGTCGGTCCACCAGCCGTCTAGCTCGTTCCAGGTCATCTCGCCGCGGCGGATGTAATGATTGTTGACGTCGGTGATCTCAAGCTCGCCGCGGCCGGATGGGACGAGGGTTTTTATCACGTCAAACACCGTAGCATCGTAAAAATATATACCGATCACAGCAAAATCAGATTTGGGATCGCTTGGCTTTTCCTCGATATTCAAAACACGGGCGCCGTCCAGTTCCGGCACACCGAAACGCTGCGGATCGGGCACCTTTTTAAGCAATATTTTGGCACCTTTGCTCTGGTTTTTATATTCGTCGGCGGCGGTGCGAATATTGCCTTCGATAATATTATCGCCGAGGATGACACAGATCGGTTCATCATCAGCAAAATGCTCGACGAGGCTGAGGGCATCGGCGATCCCGCCTTCGCCTTCCTGGTATGTGTAGTTTAGATGTTTTAGGCCAAACTCCTTTCCGTTGCCCAACAGTCGGAGAAAATCGCCGGCAGAATTACCTCCGGTGACGATCATAATGTCGTCGATCCCGGCGTTTATCAGTGCCTGGATCGGATAGTAGATCATCGGCTGATTATGTACCGGCAGCAGATGTTTATTTGTGATGCGAGTGAGCGGACTCAAACGCGAACCCAAACCGCCGGCTAATACGACACCTTTCATAAAATTATTTCTTTATACCGACCGCTGTCCAAAACGAACGGTCGCTAAACATAATATCCGTAAGCCCGGCGATCTCCATCATTGTCCCGATCTCAGGCTGTGTAAACCGCTGTTCTAACTGTGTCCCAAAGCGGTCAAGAGCATCAGTTCGCATAGTGTAAAAACTATTATTGCGATATTGTCCCAACGGGAAAGCGGAGACGTTTAGGCCAAACGATTCTAATAATTTTGCCGTCCGGGCAAGCGGCCAATAGACAACCGCGGCGAGTATCTGGCTAAAAGCAAAACGGCCCGGATGCGGCATTTTGCTTATACCTCGACGCACGACATCGCTTATTCTCCATAATGAGCGAAACCACAACGGCCGATTGTCGAATCGATAGTATAAATAAACCAGAAACGGCGCGCCACTTTTCAACTTAGCGGTACATTCCCGCAAACCGGCCAATGTGTCAGGCACGTGGTGCAGAACACCAAGACTGTAGCCAAAATCGCACGAGGCATCGGCCAATGGAATATTTTCGACTGTGGCACGGTGAAATTCGCAGTTATTTACACCGTTCAGATTACGCCTTGCAACCTCGATCGCCTCGCTTGGGTCGATCAAATGCAATTTACCGACTTGCGGTGCGACGAGTCGTGCCCACCGCCCGCTGCCGCAACCGAGGTCAAACCCGACCGCATTCTCAGGTATCAAATCCCACGGAAAGATGTGGAAATAGTTGTCGAACATCGACTGAAGCTCAGCCTCAGTGAGCGCTGACTGGTCAAAGCGCGACCATTCGTCACCAAAGCCATCAACTACTTTACGATCAAGATTTTCGGTCATTGCTGGTCAATAAATCGTTGAAACCAAAGTTCCAGCATTAAAAGTGACCAGATCGGGAAGGCGTGGTCGGCCTCGCCCGCAATATGCTGATCGACGAGTTTTTTTACAACATCAGGACGGACAATGCCGCGCTTAGCCGCCTTTTCGGACAGCAAAACTTCACGAACAAAATCCTTCATCTCGCGTCTAAACCAATGCGAGATCGGCACGCCAAAGCCCATCTTTCGGCGGTAAATAACCTCAGGCGGCACTAATTTTGCTGCAACTTTCTTTAACAAATACTTTTTACGAAACCGGTTCATCTTTAGCTTTTCCGGTAAACTTGCGGCAAACTCGATCAGGTTGTGATCAAGGAAAGGCGAGCGTGCCTCGAGCGAATTTGCCATTGACGCGATATCGACCTTAACCAGTAGATCATTTGGCAGGTATGTCATCTGATCGGTCAGTAATGTCGCATCAAGAACACCACTTCCGTTTGCCCGCTTGAACCAGTCGCCTAAAAAATGTGCGGCGTTCTGTCCGGCAACCGAGTGCGCAAATTCCTTTGTGTACAGCTCAGGTTTTAGTGCAGGTTTGAATGTGGACATCCAGCGAAAATAACGCTCGATGCGGGGTTCATTCGCCGACGAGAAGAACCGCTGAACATCACGGACCCGTGTTTTTTTGATCTCGGATGACGGCAGTAGATTCACCGGCCCCTCGATAAACAGCTTTCTCAGAGCAGACGGCACACTCTTGTATAATTCGGCTATCTCCATCGCCATGTACCGCTCGTAACCGGCAAAACTCTCATCGCCGCCATCGCCATTTAGCGCAACTGTAACATGCTTTCTTGTTTCCTTTGCGACGTAGTAGGTCGGGATCGCGGAAGAGTCGGCGTAAGGTTCGCCGTAATGTTCGACAAGCGTTGGCAGCACTTCAAGGGCGTCGGGGCGGACAATGAATTCGTGATGTTCGGCTCCGACATGTTCGGCGACGATCCGGGCGTATTTTAGTTCGCTAAAATCCTGTTCCTCAAAGCCGATCGAAAAAGTTTTTACCGGCGTCAAACTCTCTTGCGCCATCAGTGCAACGACAGCCGACGAATCAACGCCACCGGACAGAAAAGCACCAAGCGGAACCTCTGAGATCATTCGCAGTTTTGTCGATTCGCGCAAGATACGTGTCGTTTCTTCGATCGCTTCGTGTTCGGTGATCTTAATCTTTTTGGAGAAATCGGGCAGCCAATATCGCTGCATTTCGATCCCGCCGTCTTTCCATTTCAGCCAATGTCCCGGCTCAAGTTTGCGGATCGACTTAAACGCCGTCTGTGGTGCGGGTATACAGAGAAAAGACATATAGCTGTCAATAGCTGCGTGATCGACATCGCGTGAAACTGACGGATGTTTGAGCAAGGCGGAGAATTCGGAGCCAAAAATGAGATCGCCGTTTGACTGGTGTGAATAAAGAAGAGGTTTTTTACCGACACGGTCACGGGCGAGAAACAGAGACTTTTCCTTTTCGTCCCAGATCGCAAACGCAAACATACCGCGCAAATACTGCAAACATTCGACCCCGTATTCGTCATAAAGACAAAGCACGGCCTCGGTATCCGATTTTGTATAAAAATGGTGGCCGCTCTTTTCCATTTCCGAGCGCAGCTGCTGATAATTATAAATTTCGCCGTTGAATACTATCCATTTAGTTTTGTCGGCGTTATGGATCGGCTGTTGGCCGCTGGCGAGATCGATAATCGAAAGCCTCCGCATCGCGAGGCCGACGTTTTCATTCACATAAAATCCGTCTTCGTCAGGGCCGCGGTGGATGATCGCGCGATTCATCTCCTCGAGCACCCGGCGGTCGATACCTCTGTCATTATTATTTATAAATCCGGCAATTCCGCACATTTATCGATCAGGACATTCGACCTTTAAGCGATGCTTCCCATGTTTCCTGTCTTTTACGTCTTGCAAGCTTTGTGTCATCCCGTTTTTCCTTCAAAAGTACCCATCCAACTCCAATAAACATGAAAAGAAAAACCTGTATTTGCGTACGCTGCCGATATGCAGTTCCTACATTTCCTTCAAATATGGAATATGCAAGTGTCAGCATCAGGGTAAACATCAGAATTGGGATCGCCTTTCTAAGTTTGTGTCTTAAACAATACCATAGCCCGGAAATCATCAGAGGTATCATTGACCACCATAGTAAAACCTCAGGCAGCGTAATAGATTGCCGAAGGTTTTCCATTTGCCAGGGAAATGGCGCCAACATCAAATAGGTAAATCCCATCGGCAGGGCAGCTATTGCGCCGGAACTGGTGGAAACGTCTAATTCGGCCCCATATCCCGAACTGGCTGATGTTGCAAGATCTAACCGACTCCTTTGCACAGCCTCAAGACTGCCAAACTGTCCCAAATCAATGCTCGCTGTTCGAATTACTCCAAAATAAGTAAGTCCCAATCCTAAAATTGCCAGGGCGATAGCTCGTCTGGACATTGCCTGGATAGTATTAGTCATTCCAATCAGAAAACTACCCGCAACTGCCGCTAAAACCATATAGAAAATATAAAAGCGAAGTGACATGATGCTGAAAAGAGCCAGAAGCAAAACCATTACAGATGCATAGTTAAATCTATCCTGTAATTGAATGATCATAGTCATTGCCAAAACCAGCAAAAAAATTACCAGTCCGTCTTTTATTAGCTGCGAAGACCAAATTATAAATGAGGGAAATAGTGCAATGGAAAGAGCTGAAAATCGAGCGACATTTATGTTATCAAAGATCTTTCTCGCGCATAAATAAACCATTGGAGCGGTTGAGGCTCCGATTAAACCGCAGATAGATTGGGCTGCTAAGATATTATGTCCGACTATAAAATAAATGCTCGCCACAAAATAATTCATCCCCCATCCCGATCCGCTCATCGAAAGGGCATGTTGAGTCGTGAAATCGTTGGCGACCGCAGTTCCCGACCAGATCGACATCAGATGATTTCCAAGCAGATCGTAGGTGATCGAGTCACCGCCAAAAAATGATCTTAAATCAAAAACGTGAATGAAAATACCAAAAGCCAGTCGCGGAATGAGGGCGAGAATAAATACCTTTGTAACAAATCCTTTATCGTCCGAGAAGTGACGACAAATGATCAAAACAATGGGGGTCAAAATCAGAACAAGGCCTATTCCCACCCCGCCTTCGGGAAAGATTAAAAGAATCAAAGTAAGAGCTGCTGCGAGAGCGATGACGAGAAGACCAAATCGATTAAACACTATCTATTTACCTCTCTAATCACCAAATTATTCTCAAGTACCAATGCATCAAAATTGGAATTTTTGAAAGTGTTTATGGCATCGTGCGGCGTGCAGACGATCGGTTCCTGGACATTGAAAGACGTATTAAGCAGCATCGGGATGCCGGTAAGTTTTTTGAATTCGTTGATCAGACGCCAGTATCGCGGATTAACCTCTCTGCTGACCATCTGCGGTCGAGCCGAGCCATCAACGTGGACAACAGCCGGGATTTTATCCTTGTAATTTTCATCGACAGCGATCACCGTAATCATAAACGGATCATGATGCTCGACGCCGAAAACCTCGGTAGCATTTTCTTCAAGCATTGAGGGAGCAAGCGGTCGAAACCATTCGCGCAGCTTTACCTTGTGATTCAATATCTCGCGCATATCGGAACGGCGGGGATCGGCGAGAAAGCTGCGTGCTCCCAACGCACGGGGGCCGAGCTCCATACGACCATTGAACCAGCCGACGATCGCGCCGTCTGAGATCAACTTTGCGATTCGGGGCAGCAATATATCGTCCGGAAGTATCTCGTATTCCAATCCCCCGGAGTCCAGTGCCTTTTGACAATCTTCGTTTGAGAAACCTGGTCCCCAATAGGCATGGTTCATAATGAATTTTCGGGGATGTCCGAGCTTCTGGTGCCAAACCATCATCGCTGCTCCTAGCGAGCATCCGGCGTCACCTGCAGCCGGTTGGACATAGAAATTCTTAAATGGCGTCTCATGAAAAATGCGGCCATTCATCACCGAGTTAAACGCCACGCCGCCTGCCATGCAGAGATTATCCTCGCCAGTCATTTCTTTGATTTTTTTGACCAGATAAATTGCCGTATCCTCAAGTGCCTTTTGAGCCGAACACGCAATGTCCCAATGATGTTCGCTAAGTTCTTCGCCTTTTTTACGTCCAGGCCCGAGTTCTTTTATAATCGCGTCTGGGAATTGATAATGCTTTGCCAAATGGTGATCGAGGACCTTGATATTAAACCGAAAATCGCCGCTGCCGTTTGTGGTAAGCACCTTTTCTCGAAAAAAATCGTAATACTTTGGCTTTCCGTATGCGGCCAGCCCCATAACCTTCCATTCATCGCCGGTGAACATATCAAAACCGATATAGTTTGTAACCGCAGAATAGAACTGGCCGAGACTGTGCGGTAGTTTGATGCGTTTTAGCACTTCGATCTTGTTGCCAACGCCACGGCAAAAGAGCGTAGTCGTATCCTCGCCAGTTCCATCCCACGTCAGTATCGCCGCCGAATCGAACGGCGAAACAAAAAATGCGCTTGCTGCATGAGTTTGATGATGTTCAAGATAGTGAAATTTGAATTTACCAGGGCCGAAATGCTCGCGGAGCCGCTGCGGATGCTTAAACATACCCAGATAGCTGTCGCTGACCTGTGCGAAACCACGATCCGTTCGGGCCTTGAACATATCGCGTGAGATAAGAGCGGCCCTTGCCGCCTGCATCGCCTTGTGCCGCAATATCCAGGGCTTCCAGTAATGACCGACGTGCTCTACATCCGCAAGCGTGATATCCGCCTGATCGAGGCAGAATTGTATCGCCCGGTAAGGAAATCCACTGTGATGTTTGACACGCGAAAATCGTTCTTCTTCAACCGCAGCGATCAGCTCGCCGTCTTTAATAAGCGACGCAGCCGAATCACCAAGTGTAGTTAACCCCAGAATATACATCAGAAATTTGATCGTCCACGCATTACAAAATTGAGCGCTAAAACAATAAGAATAACGTATTTAAGACACTTTTCTAAACCCGAACGCACACCAGTACCGGGTTTCATCGCTAAACTGCACGCATCTGGGTCAAATCGACGCCATTAGCAGCACATTCGGCGACTGTCTTTGTATCGAGATTTGACCGCATACTCTTCCCGTGAATGGCCGTTGACATTTATTTTACAAGACTGTGGGCGGCAAGCTCGGCGGTTGCGCTTTCGACCCGATCCTCAGCGTTCTGCTCGCCCAACCATTCTAATAGCTCGGCGAGACCGACATCGAGGGAGACTCGGGGTTCGTAACCAAGCAGACGTCTCGCTTTTGAAATATCCGCGACACAATGTCGGATGTCGCCCTCGCGGTATTTGCCGACTATGAGCGGTGCAATATCCTTGCCTAATCCTTTTGCGAGCAGCTCGGCAATCTCCCTTACCGACGTTGCCCGTCCGGTGCCGATATTCATTGCCTGATAATCACCACCGTCGGTTTCGAGAGCAAGCAGGTTGGCACGCACGATGTCGCTGACGTGGACAAAATCGCGCGACTGTTCCCCGTCCTCAAAAATAGTCGGCGGTTGATCGTTTAGCAGCCGGGATGAAAAGATCGCACAAACGCCTGTGTAGGGATTTGACAGGGCCTGCCGCGTGCCGTAAACATTGAAATACCGAAATGCAACGGTCGGTATCTTGTAAGCTCGGCCAACTGCAAGGCAGTATTGCTCCTGATCCTGCTTTGTCACCGCATAAACCGAAGTCGGGAAAAGCGGTTTTTCCTCGGTCGTGCCGATAGTCTGCAAAAATCCGCTGCATTTTTCACACTTAAATTCCCAATCGGGCGCAGCCAACTGCTCATTTGATCTGAGAAATGGGTTTATGTTCAAGTCACAGTTACCGCAGCGATAAGCTCCTTCGCCATAGATTGACATCGACGAAGCCACAATCAATTTCATGAATTGGCCCGGCCGCTTTATCATCGCCTCAAGCAAAACAGCAGTGCCTAGATCATTAGCTTTTACATACCTGACAATCTCATACATCGACTGCCCGACGCCGACCTCCGCCGCCTCGTGATAAACCACCTCGACGCCGTCCAGCGCTCTTGTAATCGCGTCCGCATCGCATACATCCGCTTTGATAAATTCGGCATTTTTATTTAAATGCTCAGGAATTCTGTCGCCGTGAACTTGTCCTACCAGCGAATCAAGGATCCGCACTCGATGGCCGCTTTCGACCAAGGCATCAACCAAATGCGATCCGATAAATCCGGCACCGCCGGTAACCAATATATTCATCCTTAAAATTTCCTCAATAAAATTCTGGCTTAATGTAAATCAATCAGTTAAACACATAAAAACGTTAATTTTAACATTTTCGATTTTATTGTTAAATTCTTTAGTTTTATTAAACCTTTGACTCTGCCGTGTGGTATTTTTCTTTCTTTACAATCGAGTTAAATAAATCGAAGACCTTCGGCCCGACAACCTTGGCTGAGTATTCCTGCTCGACGGTTTTGCGTCCCGCTTGTCCGAGTTTTTGCCGAAGCTCGACCGAATCCATCAGCCTTTTTAATTTTTCAATCCATTCTTTTTTATCGACAGCGAGATATCCATTGATCCCGTCCTGGATGATTTTTGTGTTGGCACCGATTGGCGAACAAATTGTCGGAATGCCGAGTGCCATATATTGCAGTGCTTTAAGCCCGCATTTGCCCTGACTCCATAAGTCATCTGGCATCGGCATAATTCCGATGTCCATTTCCAACAAATCTTCGACTTCGGTCGTGGACTGCCATTGAATCGCGTTTACGTTTACGTTTTCCAAATCGTATTTCGGTGCCCCGATAACCTTGAAAACAAAATCTTTTTCTTTGGCTAAATCCTGAAATACATCGGCAACCGTTTCCAGATACTGCGCCGTGCTATAACTGCCGCTCCAGCCGATGACCAGCTTGTCTTTCTTGCATATTGTTTTCGGTTGATATTTTTCTGTATCGATCGTCGTAGGCACTATAGTTACATTTCGATTGAATTGCCTCGCATAATCCGCCAGATAATCATTTCCGGCCATTACCCAAGTGGAATGACCACAAATCGCCCCAGTTTTTCTTGGGAATTTAAGATGACTTAAATATCCGTTTGAAGGACTTTTATAAGGCACGAAAACTGCATCGTCAAAATCAAAAATCATCGGCACGTCAGAACGCGAAAGCTTTTTTTCAAATAATGCAGGACCGAAAATCGCCGCCTCACGAAACACATAAATAAGATCGAAATTATGCAGCGATTTCATTTCGACGCGCCGTTTGTTCATATTCTGCAAAACGGTTTTCACCTTTTGCATTGTCTGACCGCTTTGATACAAAACGCGGTGCAGTTCATCGGTTTCAAAAGGCGAATATGTGATCTCAACGCCCTTTTCCCGAAGAATCGGCTCCCATTGCTCAAGACGAAAACGCTGCCCCGGCGAAGTGTCGTAGAGTGAGGGAACAATTGCTAAAACTTTCATACTCGTATCTTAATTAATATTGTCAGGCAGCAAGGAAGCAAAGCGGTCAAACCGACTTGGATGAATAAATAAGTAATTGTCCTCTACTATTTCATCAAACTGGACTTGTCTTAATTTTTTTTGGCCTTCCTTATTCGTATAAAAAAAGATCTTGTAACCTATATCCGTGAAAAAATCTGTAAGATGTTTGGTCGTTACGCCAAAACCTTCGAGATACCATGGATTTATTTCGCATATAGTTGTCGGCAAATGCAGTAAAAAAAGTTTTTCCGCTCCCTGCAAACAAAAAAATTCCGCACCTTCGATATCCATTTTTACCAACGACAAATCCTTAATTTCCGGTAGAAAATCATCCAGTCTGACTACCTCCGCTTCAACCTCCCGGGTTTCTTCCCACCGCACCTGTATTTCCTTGCCGGCACGATTATCATCCCGCCCGCTGATGTACGTCAGACCCGCCGCAAATGCCCCTGACTGCTGAATCGGAACTGCAAATTTGATCGTCGAATTTTGATTGCTGCAGCCTTTTCCTACCAGCTCGACATTGTGCGAAAAACCCAAAAGCCTGGCAACAATTCGAAGCGACTGATATGTAAAGGGCACAGGCTCAAACGAATAAACTTTGCCACCGGGACCGACTATCCGGCTCATATAATAGGCATAGAGCCCATAATTTGCTCCGATATCGAGCGCCGTCTCGCCTTGCCGGAGACCGATCTCCAATAACTCAATCTCTGGCTCGAACCATGTTTTTTTCTTAATATCCCACGCTTTCGAGGCGGCTTGAAAATATTTATAGGTCGAGTCGTTGGCTACCGGGTATAGTATTGTTTTTGCGATCTTACGAATCGCAGAATTTGCTCCCAAAAGTGTTTCCTCTTATTAATTTATAGCAGAATGAATGCTTTTAAGTCCGTCTTGCGCGGCAAGTGCTTGCAGGATTTGTTCCTTGGTAAAATTAGCCTTATCCATGCCGTAATGTTCCGGCGACAATCGTCCGTTTATAGGCTGATCGTGCTTGAGGTCGAGAAGGTAATTTTCAACCAACTCACTGTTGTCAATTTTCTCATTAGATTCAAGTTTCTGACTGATCACCGGCGAAAGATCGGCATTGCCTGTTTGTTGAATTATGTGGAACAAACTAGCCAGATAATCCTCATTTGTAGTGCGTTCAAACTCTTTTCTTTCCTTAATGCCACGGAAACCGTCACAGGTTGGATAAAAATCAAAATACTCAACGACCTTGATCTCGAGACTTTTTGCCAGTCCGGCTTTTAGCGCCAAGTTTCGTAGTCTGGGGCCATTTTCCTGAATAATTGGCATTCTTTTTAATTTATCCTTCCATGTGGTCGGGAAACGGCTGCTCCATAGGGCGTAAGTAATCGTCAAATCCGAAGGATAAAGCGGCAAATGTGCAATATAGGAATCAACAAAAGCAATGTGGTGAATGGGGTGCGGAGCCTGCTCTATAACTTTTAGCTTATAAGTTTCAGTTGCCGCATCAACGACCGAGGGCGTCTCAAATGTCCAATGTTCGTAGCCTGACCCGAATGCCGTTACCGTGGAAAGAAGCATGTCTCCATGATGGTGAATCGCTTTGGTGGAAAGATTTGTCGCCTTGTCGGGCAATGGGATCCAGCAATTTGCGACCAAGCCAAAGTATTCGTTCAATGCAATATCCATTGCAACAACCGGATAATGGAGTGTGTTTAAACTGTCAAGGGTTTGTAAATGTTTTCGCAGCACCTCGGAAAAAAATTCCGGATCACCTGACATTTCAGCTAAAATTTCGCTGCTGCGAAAATTGGCTTCATGTTTGTCTTTGGCGCCCGAAAATATCGCTTTTAATTCCCGGAGGTATTTTTCTATTCTTGTGGACATGCTTTAACCTAACGCAATATTAATTTAACGAGCAATTAAAGTTCGCTAATTATTTTATAGACAATTATACCAAGCCAAGCCGGATTCTGCATCAAGGATTTTGCGCGATTCAGTCTTAATCTGCCTTAAACATCATAATCGGCGGACGAATTTGACGGGGGAGATCTCATATCGGGGAGTTTTGTTATACCCAATGATACCCGTCCCTTATTTCGTTTGATTTATACAATTCTTACCCCAAAAGCCGCCGATATAAACGGCGGTATCTTTCCCCGCCAACGCTTTTGAGGTCAAATCGCTTACGAGCGCTTTGCCTGCACCGGGCCGCAACTTCTTTTCGGTCAGCCATCATCGCCCAGATTTTATAAAGTGCTGCCGCATAAATCTCGTTTGCAAATTCTTTAATAACCACGCCGGTTTGATCTGTCTGAGTGAATTCCGTTGTATCGCCGATTCCATCATTTACAATAATCGGCAGTCCGCATGCCAGATATTCGGCATTCTTTGTCGGGGAGGATGCTTGCTTCGAATAACACGGCTTTATAAATGAGACAGCCGCATCTGCTGCCTGTAAATATAATGGAATCTCAGCCGGCAAAACCTGCTTAATAAGGAAATCACTGTCGTCATAACCCCGTTTGCGCAGAAGCGACTCGATAATCTCAGGTTTGCTTTGCGTAAGAATCAATGCAAATGCGTCGTTTCTGGTCCTTTTCAATTCCCCATACAGATCAGCGGTTTCCTCAGTCAGATACCATCCGCCAAATGAGCCAACATACACCAGAACGCAACGATCTTCGATCTTCAGTTTTCGTCGCATTTCGAAACGCGAATTATCATTGAGCAATGCAAAACGCTCCACGTCCACGCAACAAGGGATAACCTCGACCGGCCTCCCCAATCCATCAAATCCTGTCTCTCTTGATTCGGGAAATAGAATTTCCTTCGCCCGCTGAGTCAAAACTACAAAGGCATCGGCTTCCTTCATCAGCCACTTCTCAATTCTCTTCGCTATACGGTAAATCTGTCCGTTTTCCGGCCAGAGTCCGGCATCGGTATATTCCTCGGGAAAAAAACCGCGTATATCGAACAGCAGCTTGGGCTTTCGCCTTGAAAACTTCCGAGCGATAGCGCCCATCAGCATCGGCACATGCACTCGGCCGTGCAGCACATCAATCTTCTTTTGGCGGATCATTTGGCGAATAAACAGAGCGCCCCGAAAAACGTCATATGCCGTGGCGGCGGCGGAAAACCGCTTGTGGTAAGCCATTGGGTGCCAATCAATCCCATTTTCCGCCAGGTTTTTTCGCTCTGCTTCGATCTGTTCAAGCGTCCATTCCTTCTTAAAATCCGGCTCAAACGTCAGCAGGCTGACCTCAACGCCGTCCTTAACTATTTCCCGCAGATATGGCAGAACCTGGGTCTGCACCAGCGGCTCGCGCACCCCGAAGTAACAAATATAGAGCGTCTTTGCCGGCATTTATTTAGTTCGCAAGCGACGCAGTGGAAATTGCAGAAAATAGCTGAGATTCGCCGGTCTGTTCCAAATGCTCTTCATCGCGTGACGAAAGAAATCCGTATAATTACCTGATTGAAAATATGAGCCGGATAAAACTCGATACAAATTTCCATAGGCCCGGTGGCGTAGTTTTAAAACATCCCGGTCGCTGCTTTCAAAGACCTTCCTGTAAAAATGCGACATTCCACGTTCCATCTCTGCGAGATCAAGATGGGCCGAGGCTAAGTGGCGCCGGTAATTAACAAGTGACTCGGGTACAAAACCAATCTTGTAAAGCCTTGCAACCCGGTAGCAAAAATCCCAATCTTCCGCCACCTTCATATCTGTGTCAAAGCCCCCCAGCTTTTCAAAAATTTCCCGTTTGACCATCCAAACCGATCCGCTCACATAAACAGTTGGCTTTTCAAACAGGATTAGATCGTCAGCGACCCATCCTTCGCAGCCATCGATCAGCACATCAAGTGTTTCGCCTGTATCGCCATCAAATTCGCGCATACCGCATTGGACCAACCCAAATTCTTCATCCTCGGCAAATTTAGCGATCTGCTTTTCAATTTTCGTCGGCATCCAACTGTCATCAGCATCCAGAAATGCTATGAGTTCGCCTCTGGATTCCGATGTTCCCCGGTTGCGTGCGGCGCAAACACCGGCATTATCCTGTTTAATGTATCGAACTTTATCCCTAAACTCTCGGACGACATTTGCGGTTTCGTCTCTTGAGCCGTCGTCAACCACTATGATTTCAAGCGGGGGTATCGTCTGGGCCAACGCACTTTCGATGGCCTCCTTGATAAAACGTCCGTAGTTATAGGTTGGGATTATGACAGAAACCGTTGAGATCATTTATTCATCTCTCATCCTTATGATCCGAGCAGGGTTCCCGGCAACAATCGCAAATGGTGGAACAGGTTTTGTAACGACCGAACCGGCGCCGACTATCGCATCATTTCCTACATTTGCCATCACTGTCGCGTTGGCTCCTATCCATGCTCCGTGACCGATGGTGATCGGCTCTTTCGGCGGATTTCCTTGCTGTTTTATTGAAATATCTAACCGGTCAATACTATGATGGCCTTTCCCTGCCAGTAGAACAACGTGCTGACCGATCAATACATGATCCTCGATAATAGCATAATCAATATAACATCCGACGCTTACCCAAATATCGTCGCCAAACGTTGTACGCGCATCTTCAATAACGACGCCGCTATGCAGCACCACGTCCTTTCCAATCTGCGGCAATATCCGAGCGTAAACCGCCCGCCGTAATTTCCAACCAAACGCAAACGGTATTGCGGCAAGCATTTCCGAAAGATATGGAAAATAGAGATGTTTCCGATTGAGTCGTTTATTTGCCACCGAGCCGAGAGCGCCGCCGACCTTGTCGATGGATAAATTATAAGTTTTGACCAGTACTGAAGACATTTGCTCAAACTATTAAAGTTGGTTCAACTAACCGGAGATCACTCAGTTAGTATATTTGCTTTCCCATTAAGAAAGCTTCGAAGTGTTTTAATTTGAAGATTAACTAATTTTCGATATCGTGCAAATTCATCTTTCTGTAAAATGTTGGCAAAAAGATATATGAGATAAACAAACATCATTGAAATGACGTTTAGAAAAACCAGCAAAGTGGGCAAGCTCTTTTTTTGGAATAAGATAAAAGCCTTAACCATGGTTACCTGCTTCTCTACACTTGTCCACCGCTGCATAGAACTTTGCCCATAAAGGTGATGAATTTCTGACTCAGGCACAAAATACAGATCCCAACCATTGTTCACTATTCGTTTTGCCAATTCAAGATCCTCGCCATACATATGAAAATCCTCGTCGAATGCACCGACCTTATCAATTACTGACCTTCGGATCATCATTGCGGCGGCGCAGACGAGCGGGACGGAACGCTTTTCGGCATAATCCCAATGTGGGCCATACAACCAGTTCTTATAGAATGACTTTGGTAAAACCCGATAAAAGATATTCTCACATAAAAGGGTGAGCGGGTTGGGCGATGCCCAAACACTCGGCTGTAGCGACCCGTCAGCGTGTAAAAGCCTTGGTACTGTCACGCCGATTTTCTCATCCGCCCGAAGTGCTTCAAGCAATCCGTCAATGGCTCCAGGCCGCACTATTGTATCCGGGTTGAGCAGGAAAACAAAAGGCGTTTGCGTCTGCTCAATGATTATGTTGTTTGCCCGTCCAAAACCAAGATTTTCATCACTCTCAATTAATTTGAAATTCATAGTTGAGACTATGTCTTTGGCTTCGTCTGATTTCAGCCAAGCCACACTTCCGTCGCTCGACGCGTTGTCAATCAGGATTACCTCATAAGAGATACCGGGTGGATTTTTGGCAATACTCCGCAGACAGTCCGGTAGAAATTTTTCCCCATTCCAATTTACGATAATTATTGTGAGTTCCGGTGTCATTAATTTCGCGCTATTCTTTCGTTAGCCAACACTCCACAGCATCTCCACTTTCCCGATCTCGCTTATACCCTTCACGTACGAGTTTAGTTAAGGCTTTGGCTCTCGCTGCATTCTCCGGGGCAGTAGAGGGGCGTTCATTTATCTTGTCACCTAGTATTTCCTCCAACTCGTAAGTTACATTCCACGACGCCCAGTTCTCTAATCTTGTGTCGAGTCTCATAACAATTAAACCGGCCTGTTCAAACAGATTCCGAAGAGTAGAGGGAGCAAAAATATAAAGATGTCTCGGCGTCTCATACGGAAACCAAAATTGCCCGCTTACCTTACGGCCTGCACTTTCATAATTTGGAACCTCGACATACATGGTGCCGCCGGGCTTTAATAATTCCCCGGCTTTTTTTATAAATGAAACCGGGTCGTGTATATGCTCTAAAATGTGACTAATGTTGATGTAATCGAAACTATCAGGCACGAGCGGCGCATCCTCGATTCCTCCCTGAAATACATCTATTCCAAAACATTTACGGGCCGTGTCGGCAGCTTGAGAATCCATTTCAACGCCTCTGACGTTCCAACCCCAGTGCTTTAGAAAACTTAGAAAAGTTCCATTGCCACAACCGATATCGAGCGCCTGGCCGTCAGGCATGTATTGCGGAAATCTGTCCTCCCAACCGTAAGTGCCCTGTGTTTTAAAGAGTTTTACGAATAACGGTTGGCCGATTTTCTGCCAAACTTTTAGATCTACCGGATAGCCCAGACTTGCTATAACCGAATGCCTGATTCCGTCGCGAATCCACCCGAGCACTCCATTGCGCTGTGACAGGCTGTTAACTGAGACAGTTGGTTCCTGGTAGATGTAGTAATCACTCGGATAGTAAGAACCGATCGTTTCGCGGGTCGGCCGCGGTGACAATCGTACTAGCTCGCACTCATTACACTGAACAAGACCAAATTTACCGGGAAATTGATGCAGCCTGTCGCAATTCCAGAATAAGAATTCTGATTCTTTGCTCTTGCAAAGCGGACACGTCTCAACCAATTCGGTTTGGGGAGCGCCGGGCGTGTCGAGTCTGTCGATTAATGAGGGCATTGATTCACCTGTGAGGCTAAATAATTACTCTTTGCTCAATGGCCAAATCGGAGTATGGAGTTCCCATAGGGGTTACTACTTTACGAATCTCGCATTAAATCTTTCAACTAACCACGAGATCTCTTCCTTTTCGATTATTGTCGTCCAAACTAAGATTATATAAGCGGCTAAACAACAGAATGTTACGATTATAACTGTCGCATTAAGCATTCCATAATAAAGATTTGCAAGCAACGGTAAGGACATTATAACCCCCGCCAGCGTAAACGGGACGAGCATCCGGTTCGGATATGAAACTCCAGCCAATTTTTTTGCTAGTACAAACTGAATAAGGGTATCAATGATCACGCGAATGCTCCATGCGGCGGCGGCACCGATGGCACCGTACCTCGAAGCTAGAAACCACACCAACGCAACGTATGCGATAAGCTCGATCCAATAAAGCTTGGCAAATACATCCGAACGGCCGGACGCCATTATCGCCGTGTATGGAAAAAACGCAATAATATTAAAGGCCACCCCGCCAAGCAAAATATAGAATGGGAGGGAGCTGTTGCTTCCAAAGTCTTCGCCCGCCCAATGCGTGAAGAAAGGCTTTGCGACCAGAGAAAGAATCGTGAGCGTTGGGATTGCCCAGATCATATTTATCCTGATCCCTCGTAAATATAGTGAATTTAGATGTTCGCCATTGAGATCCTTGCGGAGCCGCGAAAATGCAGGCAGCAATGACTGAGCCATCGCACCCGAAAATATAGTCATCATGCTGGCCAATGTAAAGGCGATGGAATAATGTGCCAGAGCCGTTGACGATACCATTGCCGCTAATATTCCTTTCTCAGCATTTACGAGCAAAATGGCCGCTATTCCCGCTACGAATAAGCCTGCACCAAATTTTAGCAACGTTCTTTGATTAATTGCTTTATTGTATGTTCTCCAAAGTTCCGGCAAAAGCCTGCCCGAAACCAGAATATGGGCCGCAAGTTTGACGATGGAGACCACCATCAGTGAAAACACAGCCATAGAAACTTCCTTTTGAAAGAACAGAACCGTAGGAACTGCGATGAGGCCCAAAACGCCGAAACCCGCGTTAACGAACGTGTTCATATCCATCCTTAGGCGCGTCAATTGCGGGGTATTAAAGACATTGCTTAAAAAAGCCACAAAAAACGTGACGGAGGCAAATTTCAGAGCAAGACTTGCATCGCTTTGCAAAGGCATTGGAACATTGAAAAGATGGATAATGCTGCTCGAAAAGAGAAACATCGCAACGGCAATCGGAACCGAGAACGCCAGGACAATCAGCGCGGAGGTATAGACAATACGAGCTTCTCTCTCTGTGTCACCGGCGGCAAAGGCTTCGGAAGCGAACTTAGTGGACGCCATAGACATTCCAAAATCCGCAAAATTTAGATAACTCGGAATCAGGGTAATCAAAATCAGGACACCGTAGCCTTCGGTCCCAAGCATTCGGATGACGAACGGGGTCGTTATCAACGAAACAGCCAGGGGAGCTATCTGTCCGCCAAGCGTCCAGAACGAGCCTTTAACAACTTTGGTTGTCATACCGGAGCTTGAGGGAGCTGTGTTTGGGCTTTGGTTTTCGGACAGTATTGGATCGGAAGTCACATTTGAAGTGTATTTTTTCATACGGGCGAGAGTCTACCGCGCAGTTCCGTTCGGATATAATATGCTAAAATTTCGGTAGTGTCCGTTTTTCAATGTTAAACCCTTAGTCTCTGGCACGGCATTTGACCAAATCAAAGATATTCTACCATTGAAAGCCGTAAATTCTGCATGGAATAATTTGCAAACAAAGTTATTTTTCTATGTATTGTCAGCAGAATAATTAGCAGCTTTTACAGACCCAGATATGGTACAGCACAGATTCAAAAATTGATACCCCTTGCAACTAATTGTAAACAAGTCACTTAACGATCATATTTTTCCACAATTTTTGAATCTGTGCTGTACCATATCTGGGTCTGTGTACTGTTTTGCGATCTGTTTATAGAGTTGTGGACAAGCAAAAACATCCCCAAAACAAGAAATCAGGGTTGCTTTAAAATTCTAATTTGCTACAATTTCTTCGTCCTCGGATTTTTGAGGATTGGTTGCGGGGAGGCCGTCGCAATCGCTCCAAGATTTTAGCGGATCAGGATCGAAAGCGACGGCCACACACGCTAAGGGCAGAACTAACATTCTAACCTTACCATACCCGCACTATTGATTCAAGAAAAAAAGTGAAAACTTGAAAGGAGAGGTGTGTCTTATGTCCGAAGAGAAACCGACAAAAATAGATCGCGTACCACGGGGCGGCGTTCCGCCGAAACTCAACCTTGCCGAAGCAGGCGACATCATTACTTCCCTTTATGAGCGAGCGGGGAGCACTGCAACGCTTGATGAGCTATCAGAGATTCTCGGCAATTCATTAAAAAGCAGCGATTTTGGGAAAAAGGTTAATGTCCTTAAAAAATATGACCTTATAATAGTCGAGGCCGATAAGATCCGATTATCGCCTTCCGCAGTGTTGTTAGTCGCGCCTGAAGATCAAGTTGAACGTGCTGAAGCACTCAAATATACGTTTCTTAGGCACGAACCCTTTGACAAAATTTACACCAAATACGTCGGTCGATTGTTACCCGAAGACACCTTTCTTAAAAACTCATTCTTAGAATTTGGCGGCAAAGAGTTAGCAGAAGAATGGGCGGCATCCTTTAAGACATCTGCTGAATATGCCGGGCTGTTGACGGATCGAGGTGATGGCAAATTCCAAGTGCGAGAAACCGGAAAAGCCACGATTACCAAGCCCACCGAATCCATTGATGCCGGCGCGGGACAACACGATTATTATTCGGTTCCTACTATTGAGCCTGTTCCCGAAATAGCGGCGCCCCCGCAAAAAATGGCACAGGCTAAGAGCGATTACCAGTTTTTGATCGAGATTTTAGGTGCAGATATGTCACCGGAGGAGCAACAAGCCGTCTGGACGTTAATTCAGTATTTGAAGAAAAAAGAATCAGAATCGCAGTAATTTATGAGCGATATGGAGGTGATGTTATGAGAAGAAAAGCGGCCTCTTACGTTCACGCTTACCGGCGTGAGAGGCAGAAAAACGAAGGCTCGGTCTATTGAATCTTTGCGGAACCAGATAGACCGAGCCGTGGTAAGCACCCCTTCGGGGTTCTTGGAGAGCGTCCCTTGTGCTGGAGCACGTAATGGAATTTACATCCAAAGGGTTCGTGTACGCGATAGGGTTCGATTCCCACGCTCTCCGCTTACACTATCATTGTTTTGCAGAATCATTCAAGGTCTTTCTTACCCATTGGGATAGCGAAAGGCCTTCTTTTTTCGCCAAATCCTCAAATGATGCTTTCTCACCGGCGGACAGTCGGATCGGCGTAATTGAGCCTTTTGCCTCACCTACCGGCATCCTTGGTCTGCCTACTTTGTTGCTTGGCTTTTTATTTGTTGGCTTTTTTGGCATCGCTGACTATTGCGGCTCGAACAGCGTTCAAAGGTGAATCAACAGGAGACACTTCCAGCACCGCCATAAATCGCCGCCCTGTGTCCGTCTGGTACGCCCACGCAAAACATTTGGTTGCAAGCGGGTGGCCGAGAATCGAAAAAACCTCGACCTCTCCTTCCCACGCGATTTGATCCTGAAACACTTCTTTGACCGGCACGGTTTCGAGATATTCCGCTTCGCATCCGTGGAGATCGAGAATCACTTTTTTTAACTCGTCTATGTAATGCATCAAATTGTTTTTTCAACAAGGTCGGCAACTGACCAAAAATCATTCGTGAGTCCTGCTGCCATTGCCGGTGTCATTTTAAGTGAGCCGTGTGTTTTGACAAAATTGTAATACGCAAAATGCAAGCCAATTGCGGCCTCAAAATTCTCAAGCTGTTTTGAGAAAGCTAAGGTCAAACGAGCAAGCCTTTTGACGTGATGCCGTGTTGTCCCATTGAGCCTTTCGACACCGGACGTGGAAACGTAACGCGGGTTCGGATTGCCAGTAACACGGCCTTTAGTGATCCTCACCAAACGGGGCGCACTATACCTACGTTGCGGAGTTGTCGTTTCAATTGCGTCGTATGATTTTACTATGATTGCGTAATCGACCTTGGAGCCAAATCCTTCCTCGACGGCCTGACCGTAGGCAGGAAGTGCGTCACTCGAAAGCTGAATCTGATTCTTGAGTCGCGAAGCTAGATCGTTGACAAATGCGTTCGCGGTTTCCGACGTGCGTTTGCCGATTTTATATGACGGCACTAGCTTTGTTTCAGGATCGAACGAGCAAAACGTCCACACATCTCCACGCGTAGGGTCGTCGTTCTCTGTAACGTTTCGTTTCTTCTTTTGAATGAATCCCCAAATCTCGTCCATTTCGATTCGGTTACAATCAAGATTACGCATTCTCTCGTCCATAAGTGCCGCACATCCCTGTCCGACACGCAATCCGTAATTCATAATCGTATCGCGGAAAATGCCCGTCATACGTTCGATTTGTCGAATTCCCATACCTTCGGCGAGTCCCGCGATAATTGCAATTTGCTTTTCTTTTTTCAGCACATTTGGCATCTTGATAATCTCCGTCTTTCAAACTATAATTATAGTATTACAGAAACTATTCATTTGTCAAGCATTATTTTTGTATTACGGAAATTATTTTTGCCTAATGAATTGTCAAAGGACGCGCTATAATCTCGTCACTCTTATGACAAACCAAAATGCGTTCATCGGCATGGATGTTGAAAAGTTATTCAAAAACACAATTGGGCAGCACCCTGAGGTTTTAGACAAATTACGGCTTCATTTTGGAATCACAGGCGACTACGCCAAATCATTTTCCACTGGTACAGACGCCGGAAAATCTGACGTGATAGTGAGATTCACGAATGCCACATTGAGTGCAAATATAAAGGCTTATAAAACAGGGTTCAACCAATTGACGCGGACAACAATTAGTTCCTTTTGTAAGGAATTTAACTTGGAGCATCTGCAACAGGTTTTCGAGGAAGGTGCGGTACGGGTAGCAAGCAAATCAGGTCGATTTATTCAAGAATCTGATGTGTCTTTGATAATGGAGGCGATCTTTCCATTGGCTACTGCAATCGTGCATTTCTCTTTGGCACGTATGGAAAACCCTGAATTATTAGTTTTGTATAATCGCCGAATCAATACGATGAATCTTTACGACATGAGAAATCTATTAGATAATCTGGATTACAAAGTGTCCATTTCGGGCCGGGGCGTAATTAAAATTGGCGAGTATATTACGATCCAAAGAAAGGGCGGTAACGGGGTTCATTCAATCCATATCCCTAAGACATCACTTGCCCATCCAGGCAATAATCTGCAAGTAAAGATGAAAGTAGGAACCTTTGTTTTAAATACCACTCCGCTTGTAAATTATAAACCGTAAACTTTGATTTTGCGCTGACAGTACCATATAATTGCACCGATGAAACCCGGAGAAATACACCAAGAAAATTGCGTCGAGACCTTGAACCGGATGACAGATGACTTTCTGGATATGACGATCACGAGTCCCCCGTATGACGATTTACGCGATTATAACGGCTATCACTTTCCAGTCGAACAAATCGCGTCGGCTTTGTTTCAAAAGACTAAGCCGGGCGGCGTAGTGGTTTGGGTTGTCGGTGATAGAACTTTAAACGGCGATGAAACACTCACGAGTTTTCGACACGCCATCACATTTCAAGATGCCGGGTTCCGGGTTCATGACACTATGATCTATGTCAAAAATAATCCAATTCCTAGCGATTGTGGTAAACGCTACCGACAGGCTTTCGAGTATATGTTCTGTTTTAGTAAAGGAAAGCCAAAAACCTTTAATCCGATTACCGAACCCACCAAATCAGCAGGACAAAAGATTACAGCTTTTCGGATAACGGGCAAAGGACGTGGCAATGTTCCAGACGAAGATATAGGCCGCGAAATTAAGTCTGAAAGAAAGGTAACTAATATCTTTGGTTACAATGTCGGCACGTCTAGTTCAAAAGACAAGATCGCGTTTCAACATCCTGCAATTTTCCCCGAACAGCTTGCCGCCGACCAAATATCTAGTTGGACGAATGAGGGTGATTTAGTCTATGACCCGTTTATGGGAAGTGGAACAACGGCAAAGATTGCTCATCAACTTGGACGGCTCTGGCTAGGCTCCGAAATATCTGCGGAGTATGTGGCTATTGCGACCGAACGACTTAAACCCTACATCACCACCTTAGATTTAGCCGCAACAGGCTAAAAGCCTTTCTCTTTTTGGCTCCATCTGTTTAACATTGAAAAACGGACACTACCAAAATTTCTCTAAAATTGACATCGACTGATTTAACGTTTTTCCGAGTATAACAGAAACAACTCAACCTATGAAAATTTGTGAATGATGATAGAATTTCAGGCAAGAACGTTAATTGAAACTATTTCGAGATTACAAAATCAAAAAAAATGATTTCACCGCAAGAAAAATCAGAAACACGCACCGAGACCGATTCGATGGGCGGGATCGAGGTGCCGTCGGCGGCGTATTGGGGTGCTCAGACGCAGCGTTCGCTGCTGCATTTCGACATCGGGTTTGATGTGATGCCGCGCGAGGTCATTAGGGCGCTTGGTATTTTGAAGAAAGCGGCAGCGATAGTTAATTTTGATCTTGGCAAGCTGCCAAAGGATAAATTAGAACTCATCGCCCAGGCTGCTGACGAAGTGATCGACGGCAAATTGGATGCTCATTTTCCGCTGAGGGTTTGGCAGACCGGTTCGGGCACGCAGACGAACATGAACGCCAACGAGGTCATCTCAAACCGCGCCATCGAAATTGCTGGTGGCGAGATGGGGTCGAAAACGCCCGTTCATCCGAATGATGATGTCAACAAATCGCAGTCCTCAAATGACACGTTCCCGACGGCGATGTATATCGCGGCGGCTGAGCGGATGAGAGCACTGATTCCAGAGGTGCAAAAGGTTCATGACGCCATCGACGCCAAAGCAAAGGAATTTGGCGATGTCGTCAAGATCGGCCGGACGCATCTGCAGGACGCGACCCCGATGACCGTCGGACAGGAATTTGGCGGCTGGGCGAGCCTCGTCAGCCGCGATATTGACCGTTTGCGACTAGTTATGCCGGGATTATTCGATCTCGCCATCGGAGGGACGGCGGTCGGAACGGGGTTAAACGCGCATCCGGAATTTGCCGACCGTGCAGCGGCAAAGATCGCCGAATTGACCGGCTTGCCGTTCAAATCGCATCCCGATAAATTCGCTGCTCTTTCGGCACATGACGAAGTTGTTTTTGCGTCAGGCGGCCTGAAAACGCTCGCGGGAAGCTTGATGAAGATCGCTAACGACATCCGCTGGCTGGCGTCCGGGCCGCGTTGCGGGGTCGGCGAAATTTCACTGCCTGAGAATGAGCCGGGATCGTCGATTATGCCCGGCAAGGTCAACCCGACGCAGAGCGAGGCGATGACGATGGTCATGGTGCAGGTTTTTGGCAACGATGCGGCGATCGGTTTTGCTGGTTCGCAGGGCAATTTTGAGCTAAATGTTTTTAAACCGGTGATGATCCATAATTTTCTACATTCCGTGCGGCTGATCCACGACGCTTGCCACGGCTTTGTCGATTATTGTATAAAGGGTATCGAGTTAAACCGCGACCAGATCGATCATTACCTGAGAAACTCGCTTATGCTCGTAACGGCGTTGAATCAGCATATCGGCTACGATAACGCCGCAAAAATCGCGAAAAACGCTCATAAGAAAGGCATCTCACTAAAGGAATCGGCCATCGAATTGGGGCTTTTGACGGCTGAGAAATTTGACGAACTCGTCAAAGCAGAAGATATGACACACCCGTAGGGCAGTAGCAGTAAGCAGAAAACGGAGAAAAGGAAAACAAAAAAATGAAAAAACTTACGATACTCGTTGTATTACTCTTCGCGACATCCGCATTTGCTCAGAAGACATTCGACATCAAGGACGCCTCGAAGTATTTTGACATCAAGGTCAAGGTCGAAACCTGTGATGGAACGACCTGCACCGGCAAGGGAACCTACTCTTTCTATAAAAAGGGCGGGACTACGCCATATCAGGTGATCAATCTCGCCGAAACTTCGATCCATATCAATGACGACGTAAACGTCACGGACGGTGTCCTGCCCTATGCCAAGCAGAGCGCCGTCGCCATTGAGGACTATAATTTCGACGGCATGGAGGATGTGTCGCTCTCGACCGGTGACAACGGTGGTTACGGCTCGTCTTCTTACAATGTCTATCTCTCGTCGAGAGCGGCTGGCAAATTCGTTTACAATGCCGCTTTTACTAAGGCCCTTATAAGTCTTGGTAATATCGAGATCGACAAGAATAAAAAGACGTTTTCCACGTTCAACAAAAGCGGTTGCTGCTGGCACATTACCGAGGGCTACGATGTTGTAGGCGGACACCCGCACAAGATCTTTGAGAAAGTCGAGGACGCAACCATCAAGGACGAGACCAAAATTAAGGTGACGACAAAAACCCTAGTCAAAGGCAAATGGAAAACATCGGTCAAGTATGTAAAGCGAGAGGTATAGGGGGATCGCTAATTGAGGCCGTCGGTCGATTTAACGGCATAGTAAAAAAAGTAGATGATCGCGAAAATTGCGGCGGCGGCCAGCAATACGATCCCAAGAATAAGATAAAGAAACTTGCTTAAACAGCCACGTTTTGGCTGCACCTTAGCCTTGGCGCCACCGACGATCTCGATGGTTTTCTCACCGGAGATGTCCTCTTCCGGCTCAATTCCACTGCCCATATTTGGGTCGGTGTCCATCAGATCCAGAGCGTCATCGGCAGCCTCGGCCGTGCCGCTCTTAGGCGTGCGGCCCTTTGACGAGCGAAAAACGGGCTCGGGCATCACCCATTCGACCGGAGATTTGATCTCATCGGGTGCTGGATCGTCTATTAGTAAGGGTTTGTCGCTCACAAGTTTTCTGACGTGCAAAAAAAGTTTTCTATTTTTGAATATCCAAAACGTCCGAACGCGTAATTATAGCAGTAATTCGCTTAAAATCCTCAATCAAGACAGCCGGATTACGCTGTAGTTTTGATTTGATCTCGACAAAGCTCGCATCTACTTCCAAAACCGGGAAGCTCTTGTCCATCACGTCGCCGACCTTTGCACCCAGCAGCTCGCGATCCTCTAAAAGCTTTGCCAAGATGTGGCTTTCCCGAAGACTTCCGACCGAGAGATGGTTTTCGAGAACGGGCATCTGAGTGACGCTGTTATCACTCATCTTAGCGAGAGCGGCGCTCAACGTTTCATAGGGTGAGACGAAAATGAGATTGACCGGCGCACCCGAATTCTTGGTCTCGGCGATCAGCCCGGCGGTTATTCGTTGCGGCTCGAGCAGCAGTTTTTCCTTCATCCATTCATCCGAGTGAAATTTGCTTAAGTAATGCTCGCCGGTGTCGGCCACAATAAACACGACCACCGCGGATTCGTCGAGGTCCTTTGCCACCTTTAACGCGGCGGCAAAATTGGTGCCCGTCGAGCCGCCGCAAAAAATGCCCTCGCGACGCGACAATTGCCGCGCGTATTCAAACGACTCGCGGTCGGTCACGTTGATGATCTCGTCAATCACGCTCATATCGGCGTTGCCCACAGGCAGCGACTGGCCGATACCCTCGACTAAGTAAGGCGTCGACTCGGGGACGCGACCCGATTCCTTGTAGGTCTTGAAGATCGAGCCGTAAGGGTCGGCGCCGATGATCTTCACTTTCGGATTCTTCTCTTTGAGATAACGGCCCGTACCGCTGATCGTCCCGCCCGTGCCGACGCCCGAGACAAAGTGGGTGATCGCACCCTCGGTATCCTGCCATATCTCGGGCCCGGTCGTCGCGTAATGGGCCGCCGGGTTGGCCGGATGGCTGTACTGGTCAGGATAGAACGAATTTGGCGTCTCTCTGGAAATGCGGGCGGCAGTCTCGTGATAATGTTCCGGCGTGCCCGGCTTGGCGGTCGCCGGCACGACGACGACATCGGCGCCCATGCTCTTGAGATAGCGGATCTTCTCAACCGAAACCTTGTCGGTCAGCACAAAGATGCACTTATATCCGCGCACGGCCGCGGTTAAGGCAAGCCCGATGCCCGTATTGCCCGATGTTGCCTCGATTATCGTCCCGCCTTTTTTGAGCACGCCTTCCTTTTCTGCCCAGTCGATCATCGAAATACCGATGCGATCCTTGACCGAATAGCCCGGGTTGAGGTTCTCCATCTTGGCGAGGATCGTCGCCTTGATCTTGTGCTGTTTTGTTATGTGATTGATGCGGACAAGAGGCGTCTTGCCGATCAGACCGAGGATGTCGTTGTAAAATTTCATCGTTAAAATCTCTCGTTATGAGTACATAATGAGTTTATGCCGAAAAGCTGTTTTGAGGCAAGAGTCATACAAGCTACTATTTGGCGCCTGATTTTGTTAAAATTCAGAAGTTATGAGTCAAAATCTTGCCACAATTCAAACATATTACAGCGACGAGGAGTACCTTGCGTTTGAGCGGGAGGCTCTGGATAAACATGAACTCATCGACGGAGAGGTCATCGCCATATCGGGGGCGAGCCGTGAACATAATTTGATTACGCTTAACACAGCGACGGAATTGCATTTCCAGCTAAAAGGAAAAAATTGCGAAACCTACTCCAGCGATATGCGTGTGCGGATGAAAAAAGGCCGTTACAGCTATCCCGATGTAGTGGTGGTCTGCGGCGAACCGCAGTTTGCCGATGATGAATTTGATGTTTTGCTTAATCCAGTTGTGGTAGTCGAGGTTCTGTCAAAATCGACCCGTTTCCGCGACAAAACCGAAAAACTCGAGACCTTTCAAAAAATGGAGAGTATTCAGGAATGTCTGCTCATAGAACAGGATTTTCTCCATATCGAGCATTATATCAAACAAACCCCTATGCAGTGGCTGCTCAAAATCTATGAAGATATGAAACAAACAATCAGCCTGGAATCAATCGATTGCCAGCTTCCACTCTCAGAGATCTATGCCCAGATTGAGTTTGAAGAAACGGCAGAGAACTGATTATGTGACATCGGCCTTTGAGCAGCGCATTTCCATCGTCGAGACAGTAAAGCAGAGTGTCGTCGTAGTAATCCCGCCTGCATTCAGGGCACCGTTTCATAATAGTCTGTTCCACCTGTTCCGCTCGTTCCACGGTTCCGGAACGGAACATTACTTTTTCTCCAGCAGAAAAATAGTTTTTGACCATGATATAGGCTCTGTAATTGGAAATTCGTGGTTACCGACTATATTAAAATAACGGGCGGCGGCCTCGCGGACGCTTTTTAGAGGATGTATCTTGAAATTATAAAAAAGCTCGAGCACCGAGCCGACGACCGACGGTTTGACCGGCAAAAAAACAAGCGGCGCGCCGTGTTTTAGCACACGGGCGGCCTCGCTCAGCCCGGCGTCAAGCGGCGTATATTCGAGGACGCCGCACATCAACAAGATGTCAAAGGTTTCGTCAGCAAATGGCATTTTCAACACATTGGCCTGGACGGCGTCGGTTTTCCCGGCATATCGCTTGCGTTTGGTAAATTCCTCCCGCGAGACAGTAAGCGAATTGAACGAGAGATCGAGAGCCACAATGCGGCTGGGGCGAAAACCCGCGTCCTGAAATGCCAGCGTGACGATGCCCGTGCCGCTGCCGGCATCCAAAACCATCGAATCCGGACCGACGTCGAGATCAAGCGATTTTAGGTATTTTGCAACCGACTCGCGATAGCCATTGAGCTTCATCGCCAGATTTTGGACGTCAGCGATCCTGTCGTAGAATCCCTGTGTTTTAGTTTTCCCCAAGCCGCTTTTCGGCATATGCTCTATTTTTCGGCAATCAGCTTTTCGATCTCGGCCCGGATCTCTTCGAGCCGAGTCGGGCTTGTGCCGGTTTCAATATAGCGTATTATTCCTTTGCGGTCGATAATTACGGTTGTCGGCAGGGCGGTCACGCCATATTGCATCCCGATGCCTTGATCCCTGCTTACGATTAGATCATATGGCAGGCCATGCTTATCGCGAAATCGCTTGAAATAGGCAAGCTCAGCCTCATTGTCAACCTTGAGCCCCTCGGCCTCGCCGTAATACCTAGTGATGCCGAGTATCTCGATGCCGTCGCGGCCAAAATCCTGATGCCATTCCTTGACCGCCGGAAATGCCTCGATGCACGGCTGGCACCATGTCGCCCAAAAATCGAGCAGGATCACTTTGCCCTTCATCTCGGCAAACGTTTTACGGGTGCCCGGAAACCATTGATCGACCGACGTCATTTCAGGCGCCCGCTCGCCAAGAACCTTATATTGGTTTTCCTTCTTTTTTAACCGCGATATAACGTCATTCTGCAGCGGCTTTGCGGTGAAATCCTTTCCGGCATTGATCAGCGAAACGAGGTAATATTCCATCGCGGCGCTCTTTTGACCCAAGTCGATCAGGTACTGGATCTTTTTATCGACGGCGTAATAATAAAAGCTCGATGAGCCGACCGTCGCAGCTGTCAGACGCATGTCCTCGAGAGCGTCATCCGCTTTTTTCTGATTACCGCCGTCACGATACGCCTCAAACACTAGCATTCCGGCGTCGAGGATCTCATCCATTCCGCGTGCGACGGACGCGGCGTCTTTTAATAGCGCCTTGGCGGCTTTATAAGCTTCCTCGGCGTGAGGCGCCATCCTGACAAAGTCTTGTTTGGCCTGATACGCCTTGGCTATCTCGCCCTCCATCCGCGCGCGCTCGGTTAATTTTGCGGGCTCAGTTTTTAGATACTCGGCGAGTATCGCCTCGGCATCATCGGGTTTTCGCTGCTTGGCAAAAACAACCGCGATGATCGAGCGGGCCGTTTGACGGCGATCGGCGGCGGCCGTTTCGGACGCGATAAATTTGCGCAAATTTTCGATCGTTCCATCGAGATTGAGGGCGATCCAGTTGAGCATCCCGAGATAATAAAAGTCGTCACCGGCGAGCGTTTTACTGGCAGCGGTCTTAGTGGCATATTTTGCAGCGAGTTGGCGCTGTTCCAACTTTGTCCGCTCTAAAAGGTCCTCGTTGTAGGGTATTTTTTTTGTGCTGTATTCAGCAAATTTCGCGCGGACATAGCCGTTTGCATCGTCAAACATTTGCTTGACGGTGAGGTCTACCCTCTGTCCGTTTGACGGCGTGATTGACTGCACAGGCGCAGTGGCAGAGGCGATCCGCCCCGATTGTGCAAAAGCTGGAAACGCTGAAATCAGGAAAAGAATTAAAACAAAAAACCGCATAGCTTTATATTAACCCGTATTTCTCTAAGCGTCTCTGTGGAATCGGCGAAAACGCCCTGGGGCCAAACGTCGTAAAGTATTCAGAATCCTTACCATTTATCAGACTTTCCCCAACAAGTTTTGCCGTCAACGGTGCCAGCAAAATGCCGTTTCGATAATGTCCGGTCGCGGTCAAAAGGCCGTCAATCCCGTCGATGGCGCCGATAACCGGCAGCCCATCCGTCGCAAACGGCCGCAATCCGGCCCATTGATCCATGATACTCAAACCGACGATTCCGGGTGCGATTTCAGCCGCCATTTCCTTTAGTAATTGAGTTGCCGAGTCCGTAACCGATTTGTCAAAACCGGCATTTTCCGTTGTCGATCCCGCCAAAATTCGTCCATCCATTCGCGGTACGAGATAGCCGCGGCGGGTGTATATCACACGTTGAAACAGCCGTTGAGCATTGCGAAATGCTATCATCTGTCCGCGAACCGGCTCAACCTTAAATGGCAAATCGGCCAGCCCAAGTTTGATGAACGACGTCCACGCACCGGTTGCAATGACAGTCTTGTCGGCGGCAATCACGCCCGCATTGGTCTCGATACCGGTGACTCTTCCTGCTTCAACTATCAACTTATCGACCTGCGTTTTTTCGAGTAAATCAATGCCGTTCAACTGGGCGTAACGTCGCAAAGCCGCGATCAATTTGCGGTTCTCGACCTGCCAATCGTTTGGAAAATACGATGCCCCACGGACTTCCGGCGAGATAAACGGCTCCATCCGACGCACTTCATCCGCCGATATATGCTCAACGGGCAAACTTGCTTTCCGCTGCCATTTAAATCGTTTATGAACCTCTACGACATCCTCGTCTGTAAACGCCAGATACAGCGTTCCGCTGCGGTCGAGTTCGATGTCCATGCCGGTTTCATCGAGTAATTCAGCAGCAAAAGCCGGATGAAGATCGCGCGATTCGCAGCAAAGTTCAAAAAACGGCCCGGTCTCATCCGCCTCAGCCTGCGGCCCAAGCATCCCCGCCGCCGCCCACGAAGATTCCTCGCCGCAAACGCCTTTTTCAACCAGCATTATCCGCCGCACACCTTTCTTGCGTAGCTCTCGGGCAATACTCAACCCGATCACGCCGCCGCCGATTATCAATACTTCGGAATTTTTGACAAAACCCATAAGACCAATCGCAAAGAAAAGGTAAATTCATTATTAAAAACTGGCCGGATTTTATCAAAGGAGTGCATCTTTTTGAGCAATTCCCATCCTTCTCTTTTGTGTCCAAAATCGAACGCTACACCGAGAGCGTGATCGACTAAAGTATGCCAGCATACAGTATTTAAAAAAAATGAATCCATTATTAATCCAGGAACGAAAATAACTTTTGGAATTAATACCGTTCGGGAATTTGCAGAGGTGTCGTCAAAGGGGACGAGCGCCGACGAAAGACGCAATTCACCGAACTTTGCCCTTAATCGCAGAAAAATAAACTTTTGGGAGATCTGATATGAACACGAAATTTTTTTTGACAACCGCCATAGCCGTTAGCTTGAGCCTTATGGCCGCTTGTGGCGACAATGGGGCTAATAACTCCATGTCTAACAACAGCATGAAGTCTAATGGAAACATGTCGATGTCTAATAACTCGATGGCAAATAACTCAATGGCTAATAACTCAGCCGCATCGGCGGGCGATAATAATCCAATGGTTGGCGGCGCTCCGATGATGAAAAATAAAGACATCATCGACAACGCGAGTAACTCTAAGGATCACACGACATTGGTAGCGGCTGTAAAAGCGGCAGGACTGGTCGATACGCTGAAAGGCGCGGGGCCGTTTACCGTTTTTGCACCGACAAACGCTGCGTTTGACAAGCTGCCTAAGGGCACAGTCGATACACTGCTCAAACCGGAAAATAAGAAAAAGCTGACCGGCATCCTGACCTATCACGTCGTCGCGGGCAAGATGGACGCCGCCGCTATAGCTAAGGGAATTGAGGAAGGTAAGGGTAAATTTACAATGAAAACGGTCGCCGGTGGCACGCTGACAGCGACCATGGACGGCAAAGACGTAATTATAACCGACGAGAAAGGCGGCAAATCAAAGGTAACCATTGCCGATGTAATGCAGTCAAACGGCGTAATCCACGTGGTTGACAGCGTTTTGATGCCAAAGTAGCTAAGTGCTGCCAAGGCATAAGAAAAAGACGTGGGTACTCTCCTGTCCCCGCGTCTTTTCTATTTTTTATTTGCCACAAAGATACAAAAGCGTAAAAAGGCTACATCGGGAATGAGTGTCCAATTGGTTATTATTGAACAATACTGTTATGATTAAGAATCTACAATATTAAGTGATAATTACAATTTCTTGAAGAAATGAGGCGGTTATTTTGAACATAACCGATATTTGATTTACTAATCCGACCTTTTTCAGAAGGAATCAATATTTATGAGAAAACTAAATGGTCTGGCTCTCGCTTTTCCTTTTTTGTTAAGCCTGTCGCTTCCAATCTTTGCTGCACCAAATAACGACCCGGCAGCGGCGTGCGGAGCCATGGGCTGTGGCATCGTGGTATGGCTATTAGTGATGCTTGTCGCCCTTGCGGTTGGCATCGGGGTGATGGTTTTCATTATCAAATGGATCAAAAAAGATGCGACAACGCGCGGAATGCCAAATGCCAGTAGTATCGCGTGGCTCGGGCTTTTAGGCTTGCTCGGATTGCTTATCTATGTTTTGCAAAGACCGCAAGGCAATGTGATGCCATGCCCGCGTTGCGGCCAGCCGAGAATGCAGGGCTTGCCGGCGTGCCCACATTGCCATCAACCATAGATGAAGTGAAAAAAAAAGTTTTAGCCCTGGTTTTATTTGCCGGATTGCTGATTTTCTGCGACGCGATGCGCTCGCCGGAAAATCAGCTTTCTGCCAGTCTTTATATAGGCTCTGTCCATCTTTATCAGGAGTTTGGCCGGCCCATGCTCGATGGCGTAGTCGCTTGCCGTTTCAATCCGACTTGCTCGGTTTATTCCATTCAGGCCGTGCAAAAATACGGGATTTTGCAGGGCTTGTTTTTAACTGTAAAACGGCTGGCTTCCTGCACAAACGACGTGCCAATGGGCACGATTGACGAAGTTCCGTAATGAAATTTTAACCTCGCTCGAAAATAAACTCCATTCCAAGTAGCTATTACTGCGAATAGTGTTATGCTCAGTGATCCTGAGTAGTAAACACGTCCTAAGAAGTACCAAAAATGAAAAAAACAAATCCCTACCGGTTAGCTGTGCTAACAATATTTTCTATTAATGCGCTTGGAGCAATATAGAGTGATAAACATGAAACGAAATAAACAGTTGATCAATTTAATCTTAGTTCTAATTGTCCTGAATTTTGTATTAAGCTGCAGGCTATTTAACTTTAACTCCAGCTCGGACACTCCGGCAAACGGGGTCAATACAACCAACAAGACAGTTAATGAATCAGCCGAATTCGAGTCAATTTCGGCAACTGATTTGTACAACGCATACAAAAAAGACCAAGCGGCTGCCGATCAGAAGTTTAAGGGGAAAACGATAGTGGTCACGGGTGAAATATCGCTCGTCACGGAAAAGTCTTTGACGGGTGAGCCGGTCGCCGCTTTCAAAGTGGACGGAAAAGACGGCGTGAGCGGCAAATTTATCGAATCTCAAAAAGCGGCGGTCGGTAAATTAAAAGAGGGACAAACTGCGACTTTCAAATGCCAGGTCAAGGGGCCCCTCGTGGTGAGCAGTTTTGCCGGCGTGCTTTTGCAGAATTGTGAGGTTGCACCGACGGGCGGCGATTCTTCGGCGGTAAAACAATCGGATCCCACTTCGATCGAGATGCCCGCTCCTCCGTCGTCCCCGTCGTCTACTTTGGGAACGAGCAGTTCTCCGCTCAAAACCGGAACTTATTACGGTACGATCAAAAACACGACCTATAACCACCCCGGCAATCTGATGCTGCGTATCGATTCGATTGATTCATCGGGTAATGTCCAAGCCTACTTTGAGACCTCGAATGGCCTTTCCGGACATTCAGCAATGACCGGAAAGGTAACGGATGGGGGGAAAATGAAACTTTCGGGAACAATTCATGACGGGAAGCCGCTAGCGGTTTCCGCGACAGTTTCCGGAGAAACAATAACGGGCGGCTACGCCACCGGTGGAGAGGAATCTACGAGCGGAAATTTTACTGTCAGGCGCCGCTAGCGCTGATGAAACGAGTCAAAAAGGTTGTCATCACCAAAAAAATACATTGAGAAACAGCTTCGGAAAATCGGCTGCTACGCTAAAGTGCTTTTGCCGAAGTGCGGCAGTTATATAAGCCGGGGCAATCACCGGATGGAGAACATAAACTTAACGAACAGGAAATAATAAAATGAAACGATCACTTAAAAGTAAAAGAAATTACGGAAATTTGGTGAACTTGTGTCTGGCCGCGCTGCTTTTGTTTGCCACGTTAGGTTGCGGCTTCATAGATGGGTTTAAAAAAGGTTACAGCGATAGCAGGGGCGGCGGGACGTCGAATTCGCCGATAACATCGAGTTCGCCGCAGCCCGTGACGAAAGTGGGCGATTCGAGCATCGTTCCCGAACCGGTTTTGTTCAGCAGCCGCAACGGGTTTAATACGAGCGGGCCTTATGACAAAACATTCGACTATTATCCGGGCGCAGCCAAAACAAAAGCGGCAATTTATTCCAAAGGTTCCGGCGAGGCGGCAAAAGTAATTCACGGTGAGGCGGCCACCTATGGTTCGAGTGGAGACGCATCCGACGGATTCGACAAACACCTAAAAATGCTGACCGATAAAGGCGCGACGATTAATGAAAGAGGCACGGTCAAGGACAGTACTTACTCTTATTACCACATGAATCGGGCTTACGGATTTTGCGTGGTATCCGGTGTCTCGGTCGTTGACTACAGCGGCTGGTCTATGGAAGATTTGCAGAATTTTCTTAAATAGACTGGTTCAGGCATGCCGGCAGGCGGATATTACTGTCTATAAGGTAAAATTTTAAGAAAGAGGATTTATGCTTCGGTTCCTCAAAATATATTGTTGGCAGCTATTAAAAATTGTGCTCGCCGTGCTGGGCATTTTCTGTCGGCCTTTCCGTTGATCCAATTTAAGGAATCGCCACCAGCGTTCTTGTCGCCCAGAATAATTATGTAGGAAGCATAGTATTCGTTGCCTTGGTCATCAGTCGCCTTTATCTCAAGGATGTTTTTGCCTGCGGCAGGCTCATAACCACCGAGACGGCCAGCTACTCGACGCAGGCAAAGCACCACCTTGCCCTCGGCGTCTCTGGATTTGCGGCATTGTGTGTTTATACCATCACCGTTAAGTGTAACGATGATATCCCCGTATTTTATTTTATCCGCAAAGGGTTCGAGAATGTGGAATTTCAGGCTTGGCAGGTCCAAGGATGAGAGGCGCACCGTCGGTTTAGTGAATCGAATTCCGGAAATGCCCGGAAACTCTAGAACAAAAGGCTCTCTTGAGACGAAAGCCTTTTGCCCCAAGACAACAGACGAGAAAACTAAAAGCATAAGGGCGAGAGTTATGTCTGGCAATAATCGATCGCCCATTGTAGTTCGATTCATATCAATGGTGTTTACCACCAATTCGCTGCCGAAACTTGGGGCTTACGGCTTTCGCTTTGGTAGCGTTTTAGCCGGTGTTACAACTTGGTTTGCCGGCTGCTGCTGCACAACGGGCATAGGGCCGCTGACGGTCCTTACATTTGTTACGGCGAATGCGTTGTAATTCAATTCGCCTGCCTCCTGCATGTAGTCGTAGATCATGTTCATGTTCGGCGGCAAACCGCCTCCGTTCATCTGTTGATACAATGCCACATATTGCTTTAGATCATTAACGATTTCCTGGATATTATTTGTGTCCCGACCGCTCATCTTGGTTAAGGCAAGATACAGTCTTGATTGTGGGTTTGCGTTTCGCTTGTCGAGTTCGATTGCCTTTGCGAACATCGATAGAGCTTCTTCTTTTTCACCTGCTTTACGCGCGGTCAGCTTCAACACCCGGCCGTAGTAGAAATATCCGAGAGCGTCATCCGAGCGAATGGCAAGCGCCTGGCTTAGGTTTCTCGCCGATAGTTTATACATATCATAGTAAAACGCAACGATCCCGTTGTCCCTTTTTATCGTGGACATAAGATTCTCAAATTCACCGTCACCAGCCATGATCTCGCCATTCTGGATCTTGGTCTTCATGTCGTCGGACATTTTTTCCTGGTTTTTCGCCAATCGGTTTACGGTGACTGTCAAATTTCGGTTAATCGACAGGCTTTTCCCATGAAGGTTCGTGGAACCAATATTTGTTTTTGCTAGTCGCGAAGGGTCATTTATCATTAGAAGGATTGAAGTTAATGTCTTTCCTCTTTGTTCAGTTCGGTAACGGTCGCCATAATGGTCGAGCTCGATGCGAGGGTCTTCGATGGCGGCGGTCTTTAAAGTCTCATAAAATGTTTGAGACTCGCGAACGTCATAATTGCGGTCAAGCATATAATTTATTGCCAGTTTATCGGCTTCATCCTCTTGCGCTGGTGACCAGTCAAATGATTTCTGTTCGAATAGTTTTGCAATATACTTGCCTCCCAAAAAACCCATGCCTCCCCCAAAGAGAGCTCCTCCTATTGCGCCAGTGGCCCCCTTGCCTAATAAACCGAAAGTAACCCCGCTTGCAGCCGCTCCGATGATCGAACCTTTTTTCTCGGCGCTTCTCTGCTCAGATTCAATATATTTTGCGACCAAGACGTCGTCACGCCAATGTTCCTTTTCAATATGGGCGATCTCATGGCCCAGGATATACGCAAGCTGTGCCTCGTTATCAACAAGCGAGAGCATACCTGTTGATATATAGATTGTTCCGGTCGAGAGCGAACGAGCATCTGGCATCGGATTGAGCGTGATTTTAAAGCCATATCTTTTTTCCGAATTTGCCGGAACCAATGACTGGCCAACACGATTGACATAATCCTGAGCCAAGAGGCTGTCATAAAGCGTGTCGTCACTTCTGGGGATCTTTTCTCCCGATGTCGTTTGGACCCACGACTCCGGATTTAAGGTATTATGGTTGAAGGCATCTTTCGCATGAATCCGCAATAGAGAGCGGTATGCAAAGTTGACCTCTTCACGGAAATCGTCGTTATTGGTATATCTTTCTCTTGCTTTTGCGAGGGCTTCCGTGTAATGGCTTATAGCTTTATCGATACGGTTCTCATCTTTTTGGCTCGCTTTGACTTCATTTTCTTGCTTCTTTTTGTTCTTATCATCCTTTTGCCCCAATGCGAATCCGGGCATCAGCAGGGCGCCGATAAACGTGCAAACAGTGATTTGCAGCCATAATTTTGTTCTTATTTGTGTTTTCATGATCTTCTCTCCATTTCATTTCGATCGTGCCTACTCTGCGCGGTTTTCGGCGGGGCCGTTATTTGCTAAGAATCCACCCGCTTACGCAGACGGTACTGACTTGGTCATGTTTTTATCAACTCCACGTCGTCGTGGGTGTTGGTGCCGAGTTTGGCCTGGACGTCGAAATCTTCGAAGTCGTTGTAGCCCGTGGCGGTGACGGTTATGTTGTAGTTGCCGGGCGGGAGCGGTTTTAGTGTGTATTTGACAAGGCAGTTATGCATTTTCGAGAATCCAAACTCCATAGTGGATAAAACTGGGCCGCGAGATGCGGGATTTCGCCCAATACTGCTACTGACTTTTTGGGTGTCGGAATCATAGCGCTAAATAAAATTATTTGCAAGGGAAAAATGCAGAAGTCAGAAGGCAGAGGGCAGTACAATATTAAGCGTTCCAGTTGTGTTCCACCTGTTCCAGTGTTCCAGGAACGGAACAGGTTTGCCCCACCTTGCCCCACTTGCCCCACTGCCCTGGGGCGGCAGATATAATACAAAATTGAGAATTCAAAATGGAAAATTAGTAAACCACTAGCCTCCCACCACCCCGTCAGCGAAACGCTGCCACCCTCCTCAGGCGGGAGGGGAGCAAATCTCCCGGTTCTGACAAAACCGCTTCAAATGAAGCAAGAATCGCCATTATCAAGGGTCGAAGCCCGAAGGCAGCGCCCTGCTCTTTACTTCAAACCGGGAATGACGTATATTTTTTGCGAATGATAATTGTTATCAGTTTTTTACACTAATGGGTACGAGGCGATCTGAATTTAAATTAGGGGAGAAACAAATGAAGAAATTACTTGTTGCGGTAAACGGACTTTTGCTGCTCGCTGGCGTGCTGGTCGTTAGCTCGTTTTTTAGTCATCCTGCGTCGGCGTCCGCGTGGGATATGCAAAATAGGTCGTACAATATGATGCGCGGTAATGAAAGCATGAAGACCACGCGACGCCACCGCCGGCATCGACGCCACCGCCGTCATCACAGACGTCATCACCGCATGAATAAAACCATGCATAACTCAAACACTATGTAAGACGATATTTAGTGATTTGAAAAAAAGCCCGGATCGGTTTCAATTGATCCAGGGCTTTTGTTTTGGGCTATTCCTGGTCCGATTAGTGTTAATCCACGCGTATGCTAATCTTGGACTTAACCTATGAGCGAAAAGAAAGCGAGCGTAAAGGTCCGTAATGTGACGAAATACTTTGGGGATTTTACGGCGGTTGAGGATCTGAGCTTTGACGTGCGTCCGGGCCGCATTTTTGGCTTTCTCGGGCCAAACGGCGCGGGCAAAACTACGACCATTCGCATGATCGTCGGCATCACAGCGCCGGACGAAGGGACGATCGAATATGCTTTCTCGAATGACGCTGGGAGGGAGGGACACCGGGACGCAGGGATGCAGCCGCAGGTCAACAAAGGTCGCGGCGTCGCGGCGTCTCCGCGTCTCCGCGTCTCCAATTTCCAGGATCGCATCGGCTATCTGCCCGAGGAACGCGGGCTTTATAAAAAGATGAAGATCGTCGATCAGCTCCGTTATTTTGCCGCTTTGAAAGATGTGCCGCGTGCTCTGGCGGACAAACGCATCGATTTTTGGCTGGAGAGGATGGATCTCGCCAAATGGAAAACAAAAAAAACAAATGAACTTTCAAAGGGAATGCAGCAAAAAATCCAGTTTATTTCGACCGTACTGCACGACCCCGATCTGCTTATCCTGGATGAACCTTTTTCGGGACTCGACCCGATAAATGTTGAGTTTATGATCGAGGTAATGGCGGAATTTAAGTCGAAGGACAAGACAATAATTTTCTCGACGCACCTGATGGAAACCGCCGAACGGCTTTGCAACGACATTCTACTGATAAACAAGGCGAAAAAGGTCGTCTCAGGCAGTCTGCGCGAGGTAAAGGCAAGCTACAGCAAAAACCTAATCGCTTTGCGGGTCGCCGGCGGCGATGAGGTGCTCGGTGATAAGAGTTTGGTTGAAAATGTGGTAGAGCATTCCGACGAAAAGATCTTGCAGCTTGTGCCTGATGCCGATTCGCAATTATTGCTGAAACGCCTCATAGATAGCGGCGCCGAAATCTCAAAGTTTGAGCGCGTCGAACCAAGCCTCAATGATATATTTATCGAACAAGTCGGGAACTGACATGTATGCGTAAATTCCTCGCGGTAGTTAAACACGAGTACAAAAAGATCGTTCTGAAATGGGCGTTTCTTATCGGCACGTTTCTATTTCCGGTGCTCGGCGTGGGATTTGGCGTCGTCCCGGCGATTATTTTCTCGCTCAGGGGCGAGGCAACGAGGATCGTTGTTGTCGATAAAAGCGGCAGCGTCCTGCCTCGCCTAAAGGAAAACCTTACGGCTGAAAAGATCGAGACAAAGGCAGAGGAAGCCGCCAAAAAAACGCTAAAGGACATCAACGCTTCACAGCAGGAAAAGATGAAGCGCGGCGCGGAACAATCGGCGGCGGGATTTGTTTTTGTGGATTACGAGGTCGGGGCTAAATCGTCAGAACAGATTCGCTCAGACCTGGTTTCGGAGATCAAGGCCGGTGAGATTGACGCTTATTTGCTGATACCCGCAGATGTCGCGGCGGAGAATGCACCTTTCGAGTTTCGTTCGCGAAAGGGCGGCGATTTTGTCGCCAACGATACTCTGAAAGACGCTCTGAACCAGGCCGTGCGCTCACAGCGACTGACCGATGCAAAGATCAGCGAAACGCAGGTAAAGTCACTCAGCCGCGACATCGAGTTTGACGCAAAGGGCCTAGACGAAAAGGGCGAGGAAACAAACAGCGATATGCTGATGGGAGCGTCGTTTGTAATTGGATTAATGATTTATATTACCTTGGCGATCTACGGCCAGGTGATTTTGGGAGCGGTCGTCGAGGAAAAAGATACGCGCATCGCGGAGATTTTGTTTTCGTCCGCCCGCCCTTTCGAGCTGATGCTTGGCAAACTCGTCGGGGTAGGTCTCGCCGGCCTGACGCAATTGGGTATATGGACCACGTCGCTTGGAATCCTGGTGGGCTATCTTTCGACGCAGGGCGATGGATCGGAAATTTTCAAACGGCTACCGCATATTACGCCGTTGATGATCGGATACTTTTTGCTGTTTTTCCTTCTGGGTTACTTCATTTTTGCGTCAGTTTACGCATTGATCGGCTCGATGGTTACGACCGTGCAGGAAGGCGGTCAATTTGCTCTTCCAGTTACATTGATACTGGTTACAGGTTATTTATTTAGTTTTATGGTGATTCGCGATCCGAATTCGAGCGTCTCGTTTTGGGTATCGATAGTCCCGTTTTTGGCCCCGATAACGATGCCCGTCCGCATACTCGCCGAGATGCCTCCGTTTTGGCAGATTGCATTGGCGATCGGACTAAATGCATTGGCGATCGTCGGTTTGATTTGGCTCGCGGCTCGTGTTTACCGGGTCGGAATGTTGATGTATGGCAAGCGTGCAACGATCCCAGAGGTTTGGAAATGGATCAGGCAAGCGTAAATTAATACAAAATGGGTCTGGAAATTGAGAAAAAATACCGTTTGACGGTGGAGCAGCGCGCATTTGTTCTCGATGCTCTTAACAACATAGGGGCTGAATATTCGGGCGAGAATCTCGAAGAAAACACGATCTACGGCGGAGACGTGCTTGAGGAACAAAATGCCGCAGTTCGGATTCGCAAAACGCAGGACGGAGCAATTTTAACCTACAAAAAGCGTATCCTGAATAATCTTTCATTCAAGCAGCAGATCGAGCACGAATCCGGTGTGAGCGATGTGGCAGAGGTCGAAGCGATCCTTCGTTATCTCGGTCTGACACCGCGTCTGGTTTATGAAAAACGTCGTAAAACTTGGCGTTTTCGCTCCGTCGAGATCGTTCTGGACGAACTGCCCTTTGGCCTGTTTATGGAGATCGAGGGATCAATCACCGGGATTGCGGAGGCTGAAATGCTGCTTGATATTGAGCATTTTGAATCTGAGCTTGAGACATATCCGAGGATGACAGCCCGTTTTGGAAAACAGAGCGAAGGATTGATCGAGGCAAGATTTGAAAAAGAATGAGTCGGCTGATATAGAGCGAAATAATTTTTTTTGATTCATTATGGTGGGCAACATCGCTTGTAATTTACGGACACTTGTAGTAGAAATTCATAATAGGAGAAAAATATGCATATCATTGGGCAACTAATTGTTGGGTTGATTATTGGCGTGATCGCGCGCCTTCTTCTTGATCTTTTTGGAGAAAGGGCGCCCATCAGCGCCGGCCCGATCGGATGGTTGATAACCGCTGGCATCGGCATTGCCGGCTCGTTCATCGGCTCGATGGTCGGCAGGCTGATCGAGAGAGACCAGAATTACAAGGCAGGCTGGATACTGTCGATCCTTGGAGCAGTTGGCCTGTTGTTACTTATTAGATTTGTTTTTCATATGGTATAAAAACCATGGATAATGATTTCCGTAGGCTCGAACGGAGAACCCATGCCCGTTCGTGGTTTCATTGACTTATTTTTCTCTCGATCCGACGGTCGGGGATGAACCACATCAGGGCAACGAGCGTATAAATGGCGTGCGAGATATGTTCGTTAACAAACGCAAGCGGTATTGCTAAAAGATAGGCAACAAGCGAAAGTTTTCCTTTCAGATCGCTGCCGACAGCTTCACCGAGGGTTGAATTTTCACTTTCGGAATGGTGAATCAGTTTATTCTGAAGGATCGAATAAGAAACTCCCGCAAGGAGCAGCACTACGCCATAAATTGCAGTCGGCAGAGGTTCAAAATTATTCTCGCCCATCCAGCCGGTAACAAAAGGTATAAGCGAGAGCCAAAATAGCAGATGCAGATTTGCCCACAGCACTTTGCCGTTCACCTTTCGCGTCGCTTGCAGCATATGGTGATGATTGTTCCAATAGATGCCTAGATAAATAAAGCTCAGGACATACGCAAGAAAAACCGGCAGCAACGGTTTGAGAGTCTCAAGATCATTGCCGTGCGGGATTTTCAGTTCCAGCACCATGACCGTCATAATGATGGCGATAACAGCGTCGGAAAATGCTTCGAGACGTGTTTTGTTCATAAATCATAATAGCTGCAAAAAGGCACAAAACACACAAAAACAGAAGATTTTATTTTGTGTATTCTGCGCCTTTTTGCAGCTATTAATCCGGCAGTTCCATTTTTACCAGCCCGTCGAATGCCACGTGATAGGCGACGCCCTTTAATGGAACCGACATTTCCTGGTCAGTTTTGCCTGTCGAATTTGCGATGCTGACGCTCGCAAAATAGCAGGATGCTCCGTGTGAGTTGGCGTGACTGACGAGCGTTTGAAAGGTTTCTTCACCTTCGATGCGCCCGCGATGCGGATGCACCGCTGTTCGGACGACGAAAAAACCGATTTCACCGTCTTTGTGAGCGACGATTTGAGGATGCGTTTCGCGCTTCGCAAAAACATCAGCCGATTCGATGATCCACTCGGCATCCTGAAGCTGTTTGTAAACTATTTCTACTCCGAAAGCGTGTATGTCAGCGTCGGTCATCAATTCTGGTTCGATCATTGAGTCCATTTTACTAGTCGTGAATAGGTTTCCCAAGGGGAGAAAGAATTGAACACGGATCAAGCGGATGTGACGGATCAATACAGATAAAACTTTGATTTTTTCAAATCCATGAAAATCCGTTTTTATCCGCCAAATCCGTGTTCCATTCCTACTAAGCGGACCACGATGTTATATTACGTCTATGGACATCAACGATATCAAAGCCGCACAAGAGCGCATACGCTCATACGTCAGACGAACACCGACAGAATACAGCCACAGCCTGAGCAATCGTCTCGGCACAAGAGTTTTTGTCAAATACGAGCTGTTTCAAAAGACAGGCGCATTTAAGGCGCGGGGGGCGTTTAACAAACTCCTATCGATGACCGATCACGAACGCGCAAGCGGCATCGTCGCGGTCAGCGGGGGCAATCATGCACAGGCAGCGGCATATGCCTCACAGGTTTTGAATGTGGACGCCGTCATCCTGATGCCCCAATCGACTCCGCAGAATTATGTGGATGCGACACACGGCTATGGTGCGACCGTCGAACTGCTGCCCTCGATTGGCGACGCTTTCGAGAGGATCAAAGACTACCAGAAAGAGGGACGTGTATTTGTCCATCCGTTTGACGATCCGCTTGTGATGGCGGGGCAAGGAACTGTCGGTTTGGAGATCATGGAAGATTTGCCCGAAACGACCGATATCATACTCAGCATCGGCGGTGGCGGGCTGGCGGGCGGCGTGGCCACGGCGGTCAAATCGCTAAAGCCCGAAATAAAGGTCTGGGGTGTGGAAACGGTCGGAGCAGATGCCATGTCGCAGGCTATCGCTGCAGGGCATCCGGTCGAAATGGACGCGATTACATCTATCGCCAAAACTCTCGGAGCCCCTCACGTTTCGGACGCGACGCTTGCCCTGACGCAAAAACATCTCGAAAACGTGACCGTTGTTACCGACGCCGAAGCGGTCGAGGCTCTTACATTTATCGCCGAGCGTCTAAAGGTCATCACTGAGCCAGCCGCCTCATGCACCCTGGCCGCCGCCGAAAAGCTTCGTGCCAATTTTACGCCCCAATCCCGCGTCGTGCTTGTTTTCTGTGGCGGCAATACGGGCATCTCCGATCTGTGCGGGTATATTTCTTAACAGGAATCTATGGCGTTGCTGGTTTGGCGTTGTATTCGGCAATAAAAGCCGTGGTGATGTCAACGCCTCTATTAAAAATATACACACCGTTGGATTTGCTTACGTCGAGCACGAGGTCGATACCGCGTTTTTTTGCAAATGCGTCGAGCGAGGTCATCAAGTCGGCGTAGATCGGATCGGTCAGATCCTTTGTCCGTTTATCCAGCAAGGCCTGTCCTTCCTGCTGTTTTTTCTTGATATTCGTGGTGAGTTGCTCGATCTGTCCTTTTTTTGCCGCCGCCACTTTTGGATCCTGATCGGCGATATTAGCCGGAAGTATGGATGGCTTATTCAAGACATCTAGTTGGGTAAGAAGCACGTCAATCTCATCGTGTCTTGGCTTAAATTCGGCATCGAGAGTTGCAAAAGCCTTTACCAGACGAGTGACGCCGATCTTGGGGTCTATAAAGACGTCGCTGTTTATAGTGGCTACTTTAGACGGGGGAATAATCTGAGCCGCCGCCGTGTTTGCTATGCCTGGCTTGACCGGTGCAGTTACCTGAGCCGATGCGACAACAGATGAAAATGCGATCGCCGTAACTGTTATAAAAATATAAATAAGCCTGAGTCTGTAATTAGTCATTAGTTTCATATCTATCATAATAGCGGAATCGGACAGCCGCATAAAGATTGCTAATGAGATGTGTCAACATGGGAAGAAGTTGGCTTAGTAAGGCCGTTGCCTGAGCTTGCCGAGCAGCCATAATTTTAGAATGCCCGGATGGGACTTATCGACTGAAAAATATTCCTGAATTAGTTTCTTATACAATTCCTCGCGTTCCGATTGCCGGATCGCGTGACCGCGCGGCATTTGGCCACCGTTGATAAACGAATCGATAATTGTCTGATCCATTGGCCAGTTTAGATATCCTAACCCGTCGGGTGTATGGCAATTGGCACATCTCATTGCGCCAGCCACGTCTGTTTGGACAAAATGCTTCCCAAAACGCCCGGCGCGATCCTCGAGGCTCGCCGTGCTAAGACCGGGACCGAGCTTGGACGCGTCAAGATATTTGTCAAAACGCGGCGATCCATAGCTGCGAAAACGCTTGTTGACCGCCTCCACCGACGGCTGCTCGCCCTTGCCGACGCTGCCGTCAACCGGAAAGATCGGCAATACGCCGCTCTTGTGACACGAGGCGCAATTGTCGTCGCCGTATCCTAATTCCCAACGCCCTTTTATACTGATCGAGCCGTCACGGCGATAGGTGCGGAAATTGTCCTTAAAGTAAGTGTTATATGTCCCATCCTGCCCCAACATCGCTGAAACGACCGAAACATTCCGTGTCCGAATCCGCACTCCCGGATCGGTGATCCCAAACTGCACCCATTTTTCCGGAACACCACGAGCCGCATCACCCGGCACGACGATCAACAGCCGCCGATAGCTGTCGTCATTGTCGGGGGTTCCCAGATGACGCGATTTGTAGCTGAAAAAGATAAGCTGATCCGAAGGGCCGCGGCCAACGTTAAGACTGCGAAGATAGGCTTTTGCCTTACTTAAAGTCTCGGAGCGGGTAACGATACGCAGAAAGCCCGGATCGAGCAAAAAGTCCGGTATTTTTACAAGCTCGCTCGTTTCCTCAAAATACTGCTTGTCCGGCACGATGAAGCCAAGCTCGTGGCCGGGTAGCCTATCCAGCGAAGCCGTCTCAATGTAATCGATAAATTCGCGGTAGCGGCTGGCAAAGCCTTGGTCGGTATCGAGTTTGCACCGCCGGAACGTGCCGGCTATACCGTCGAGCACACGGTTATAAGCATCTTTTGCCTCATCATTCTCAAACGCCGCTTTTGCCGTCCTAATCAATGCATCAGTTCTTGCCGTAACCCATGCATCAGGCTGTAATCTCAAGCGTTCACAAGGCGTCCCGGCGTAAACGGCACCGCCTACAAGAAAGATATAAAGTCCGATTATCCCCAGCCGGAAACTCATAAAATTGATAGTAACCATGTGCCAACGATAGTCAAGTGTTTTTTTGAGAAAACAAATTGACGCATTGTCTTCAATCATACTTAAAATAAAGTGAGAATGCCTCATACTTCAAAGTGCAGACGATAGTTTAGGGGGAAATTAGACATGGGACTAGGAAAAGTAGTTGGTGCAGGACTTATTACCTCGATCTTGGGCGGAGGCGTAGTGGTTTTCGTCATTGTTTTATTGTTACTCAAGGCGTGTTAGAGATTCCGCGTCGTCGCGTCGTATGCTAATCTATTTTCGCTATGGCAGAGCGGCGGAAGAAATTTAAAACATCATCGGGCATCGAGCTGCCGAACGATTTTAATCACGATAATACGACGCCCGTCGATTACGCCGGGGATATTGGCGAACCAGGGGATTTTCCTTATACGCGCGGGGTTCGGCGGTCGATGTATCGCGGGCGTTTCTGGACAATGCGGCAGTATGCGGGTTTTGCGACCGCCGGGGAATCGAACGCGCGGTACAAATATCTGCTTTCGCAGGGCACGACCGGTTTGAGCGTCGCCTTTGATCTGCCGACGCAGATCGGGCTCGATTCGGATGACCGGCTCGCAGCAGGCGAGGTCGGCAAGGTCGGCGTCGCCATCGACAGCCTCGACGATATGCTGACGCTGCTCGACGGCATACCGCTCGATACAGTCTCAACGTCGATGACGATAAATTCGACCGCTTCGACGCTGCTGTGCCTGTATTTAGCAGTCGCCCGCAAGCAGAATGTCCCGTTCGACAAGGTTTCGGGCACGATCCAGAACGACATCCTCAAGGAATACATCGCCCGCGGGACGTATATTTACCCGCCAAAACCTTCGCTGAGATTGATCACCGATACTTTCGCCTATTGCGCGGCCGAGGTGCCGAATTGGAACACGATCTCGATCTCCGGTTACCACATTCGCGAGGCCGGCTCGACCGCTGCGCAGGAGATCGCTTTTACGCTTGCCGATGGGATTTGCTATGTCGATTCTGCGGTCAGCGTGGGTTTGAAGGTCGATGATTTTGCTCCGCGTCTGTCGTTTTTCTTTAATTCGCACAATAATTTGCTCGAGGAGATAGCCAAGTTCCGCGCCGCCAGACGCCTCTGGGCGCGGATAATGAAGGATCGCTTTGGTGCGAAAGATCCTAGATCATTGACACTGCGGTTTCACACCCAAACGGCGGGTTCGACGCTTATCGCGCAGCAGCCCGAGGTCAACGTCGTCCGGACAACGATCCAGGCACTCGCCGCCGTTCTCGGTGGTACGCAGAGCCTACATACAAATTCGATGGACGAAGCTCTCGGCTTGCCGACCGAAAACGCCGCCCGCATCGCGCTTCGCACACAGCAGGTGATCGCTCACGAATCCGGGGTTGCAGACACTGTCGATCCGCTTGCAGGCAGCTACGCGATTGAGGAATTGACGACCCAGCTTGAGCGAATCGCGACTGATTATATCGAAAAAATAGACGCAATGGGCGGTATGCTGCGTGCGATAGAGACCGGCTATGTGCAGAACGAGATACAAGAAGCTGCGTATGAATATCAGTGTGCGATTGAGACAAACGATGCCATTGTCGTCGGCATGAACAGCTTTGAATCTGACGAGGAGACACCGATGCCGATCCAACGGATCGATGAGCGCATCGAACGCGAACAGGTCGCCCGGACAAAGGCCGTGCGTGCAAAACGCAACGCAAAGGACGCCGAAAATGCTCTGAACGCAATAGAGGAAGCCGCCCACGGCACCGAAAACCTGCTCCCGCGCATACTGACCGCCGTCGAGGCCCGCGTCACTGTCGGTGAGATCAGCAACACGCTCCGCACCGTATGGGGCGAATACCGCGAGTCGTTGACGGTCTAAGTCAGAGGCTTTGGCTGTGTTAAAATGCTTTGGGGGGAAAAAAGATGTTGAGGACAGTCGAAGCGGAAAAAAGTTGCTTAAAGCACGACTTTTTATCCCGTCGGATATATTTCATTAGTAAACAGCCTCATATCATTTCCAATTCCCGATCAAAATAAACGGCGACCAGTAGAACGGATGAGCGAAAGGCGCGTTCGGATTAGTGTTAAATAATTGGAGCTTTGTCGGTTCAATTTTAATATTTTTTTCAGCTTCCGCGTCGTCTTGGGTCAATTGGCGGCTGGCCGACGGGACCGGGGTCTGTCTCCGGACAAATTAAATCTCATCGTCACCGACTCCGAAACATCGATTCCATGCGTCCCGCTGAAGAGATAACCGAGACTACTAACTTGTGTTGTGTTTGCGTAAATCCTCTTATTGTATGCAGAAAAGACGCGTACTACTCACATTTGTTTTGTTACCAATCGTATTCCAAGTTAAGCCATCCCTTGGTCTTCTCCAGAACGTCGCCGACCCTCTCGTCCTCGCTGGCCAAAGCCTCTTTTCCGATCAGCCGGTAAATCTTGGCGCGAGCCCTGTATGCGGGAATATACTGCGGATCGACTTTAATGGCCTCTGCGTAATCTAACAAGGCCAAATCACGCTTTTGCATTTCAAAGTAACATAGGGCTCTGCCATAAAACGGCTCGGCAATGTGGTAATCACGACTTTGAATTATTGCTTTTGAGAACTCGGCAATTGCCAAATCATACTTCTTTGTTTCGTAATATATCCTTCCCCGTCTAAGATATGCAAGAACAGAATTCGTGAAATCAGAAGGATTCGAAAGATCCGCAAGAGCTTGATCATACTTTTTCTGTTTGTAGTAGGCCCATGCACGGTCGAGCAAAACGTAGCTTCTTGGCTTTAACGCTAATGCCGTCGTAAAATCGGCAATAGCTAGGTCATATTCACCAGTCTCGAAATAAGCACCTCCGCGCCACGCATACGGCCTAGTGTATTTTGAGTCAATCTCAATGGCTCTCGTGAAATCGGCGATTGCCCGTTCCTCTTTTTTCCTATTGCGAAATATAATTCCGCGGTCAACATACGCAACACCAAGTGATGGGTTGATTTTTATAGCCTCGTTGCATTCGGCGACGGCACGATCATCATCACCTGCATCTGGATATGCAATGTAGCCATTGGCGTAGCATATCGCCTCATATTCATACTCATCGGATGGATTAACTTTCAATTTCCCGATAGCAATCTGGTCAGACGTAGCATTACGCATATTAGTATCACTATATGCTTCGGCTCGCATTCTTAACGCTACTATATTTCGGGGATTACCCTTTAATTCCGAAGTGGTTTCTTCTATCAAGCTCGAATAGTCTTTCCGTTTAAGCATGGCTTCCCATCGAGAATAAAGTGCAGTGTTCCCCATCGGAGGAACAAAAAAAAAGTCGCCGCTAATCGAGGTAGAGAGCCAGGGCGTTTGATTCCCCTTAGAACTCTCTCGGACCGCCCTCAGTACGTCCTTAAATGTTTCTTCAATCTTTACATATGGCCGCTTCATTGCTTTGAGGAATTCACCTGTATAGACCCCGTTTCTGCCCGGCCCATCGCTCGCCGTTTTGTTGACCTCGGTCGCATAGGCGATGATTGTCCCCGTCGGAGCATTTACTTGGGCCAATCCTCCAGCATCCAAGCTTCTGCTCCAACTTCTGGCAAACGGATTATTCCGGCAGGCGTCGAGGATGACGATATTGAGTCCATTATTTGCGGTAGCGACCTTTCCAAAGAGACTGTCGAGACTGTACGCCGAGTCCTCGATCTCGTCTTCACGCGCAATGTCCGCATCGACGGGGATCAGGTAATTGGTGCCTTTGACTTGAACACCATGACCGGCATAGTAAAACAATCCGACGCCGCCGTTTGCCTTCAGTTTGTCGCCAAACTCTCTAACCTTTTCGCGCATTTGCCTGAGTGTTAGATCTGTGCCAGAAATGACGTCAAAGCCAAGTTCCTTCAATGCAGCGGCCATATCAGTAGCATCATTTACGGGATTGGCAAGCGTTCGAGCGGTCTGATAATTTGCATTCCCGATTACTAACGCTGTTCGTTTATTTGACACCGGTGGCTTCTCTGCCGTAAGTTGGCGAGTTTCCTGGGTAAACGTGAAAGATGCAAACGCGCTAACTAAAAAAGCCGAACCCAACAGCCACCAAAAGTGTCGGAAGAATTTGTTTTGATGACTATTCATTTCTTTTTCACGGATAAACTAAGGTTGATCAACATCGGCTCTTTCGCTCGAGCCTTGACTCTATAGACGGTTTGCGGGAACGGGTCGTCTTGGGTCAGTTGCCGCGTTCCGATGCCACCGGCCTCTTTTTCGGTTTTGGTATAGCTCTGCCCGGCGGTTCCGTTTTGCTCATACTCGCCGGCGGGTTTCAGATATTTATCTTCGAGAGCAGCGACCAATGCAGCCGAGACCGGCGATGGTTTGTCCGGCAGGCCGATATCCGCCAATGGTTCGGGTGAGATGATCACCGTCAACAATTCGCCGGTCCAATTAGGGTCGCTTGATTTCAGCGTGAAATACGGAGTGCGATCGTTCTGCGACGGAATTTCGATCATCGAGCCCATCTCAATTCGGTTGCTGCCGCCTCGGGCGGACATTGTGGGAAACGTTTGCCAGGGTTCGCCAACCTTGCCGTCCGCGTATATCTCACGATCGAATACGTATAAATACCCTGCTGCCGGGGACTCGAACGAGAGCCGGACCCTGTCGCCGAGCTTGAATACCGTGTTGGCGGCAATGCGCTTTGGCGTGTATTCATGGCTCGTGCCGGATTCCTGGACAAGCATCCGTGCTGTCACACCGTCGGTCGTGCTCTTGGTTTCAGGCTCCATTCGCCATATCGTAACGCCGAGCTGTTTCCAAACCTCGGCCGATTTGGTGTCGATCGGCAGCTTAATGATCTTGCTCGCTACTACCGGCTTGGCGGGAATGTGTTTGACACGCGGTGCGGTACGTTTTAGCCGGTAAACGGATTTCTTTTTCTTAACATAGGTGGAACCATCTTCGACCACGTCAAGACTACGTGTCCGTGGAAAATCGTCCCCCGTGATCTGGACCGGAGCCTGGGCCGCAGCTGCGTAGGAACATCCACACAAAACAACGACAAAAATAGTTTGCTGCAAATCGATCTGCCGGAATATCTTCATGTCCGTCCGCAATCCTCCCTATGGTTGTTTGACCGATATCTTGCAAATTATATTACAAGATAGCCGCAAACGCAATCAATTTTGTCGAAGCGACCAGCGGCACCCTCTCGCCAAAAAATTGGTGACAAACACAGTTTAACTGTGGTATTCTTTCAAATGAGTCTCTCCGACTCGTGTCTGTAACTCGCACAAACCGAATCCACCCGCATTCTCCTATACTCCGCAACTGCGCCCTTAAATATATGGAAAAGTTAAACGATTACCTGCAACAATTGCTCTCCTCGTGCAGCGAAGAGCTGCATCTCGAACCGGACAGAAATCCCTATCTCGTCTCAGCAAATCAGACGATCGAAGTCGCCAATGTGCCGCTAATGGGCACACAGATCAGCACGATGGTCTTTCCGCTGATCCCGCCGGACGCCAAATCGGCACTGCCGCACAGTGACGAAGTCGAATTCGTGCATCCGCACAATTTGGGCAATTTTAATTTCACGATTCATAAATCACCGTCGGGTTTTAACGTTACGATCCGGCCCCTTTTGGGTGATTCGAGTGGTCCGATAAATTTGCCATCTCCCTTGCCACCGGCCACTCCGACTAACACTGAGATATCGAACACGCCATATTCGCCGGCTTTTGAGCCACTCGATCCTGAGCCTGAGTCCGCATCGCTCTCGCCGCAAACATCATACGACCTCGACATCCACGAGACCGAGCTTCATTCTGCAACCGTCGAACCGGCTGCCGAGTTATCCTTATCCGGTCTTTTGTCGGAGGAAAAAGAGATGGCAACAGAATATTTTCCGGATAGATCGACGCCTGAGATCGAGATTGTTTCGGTCAATGATCCTGAATACCAAACTGTATTCTCGGACAACGCGGCATACGAGCCGCCGGGGCGCCGGGACGATTTTGGCAACGGCGAGTATGTGCCGCCACCGACATATGCAGATGAGACGCCACAGGAAATGTCTGAATCGCTGGTAGAAATGCGTCAAGAGGCACCTGCCCCTCTCGCTGCTTCTGTTACACCGGCGACACAACCCGTCGAGGCCGCCTTTGTCCCCGCCGCCGCTAATTCCTCGGAGGCAGCAAAGATGGATGCGCTGTTTATTAAGATGGCCGAGCTTGGAGCTTCGGATCTGCATCTTTCGGTCAGCATGCCGCCTTTGATTCGCAAGGATGGAAGGATGAAAGAGCTAAATCCCGGGATGACGTCATTAACACCAAACTCAATGTGCAATCTGCTGACATCGATAATGCCGGCCAGAAATCAGGAAGAATTTGCGACACGCAGCGATACCGATTTTGCCTACGAAATACCGGGGTTGGCACGCTTTCGCTGTAATATCTTTATGGATCGTAAGGGCATGGGAGCCGTTTTCCGCATTATCCCGTCAAAGATTCTGACCGCCGAGCAACTCGGTCTTTCAAAGGCGATCATGGATCTTTGCACGCTCTCGAAAGGCTTGGTTGTCGTCACCGGGCCCACAGGATCGGGCAAATCTACGACGCTGTGCGCGATGGTCGATTCGATAAATAAATCCCGCGAGGACCACATTATTACGATCGAGGACCCGATCGAATTTGTCCACGACAATCAGAAATGCCTTGTCAATCAGCGTGAGGTGCATAACCACACGGATTCGTTCAAGGACGCTCTGCGGGCAGCTCTTCGCGAAGACCCGGACATCGTGCTAGTCGGCGAAATGCGGGACCTTGAAACTATCTCGATCGCGATCGAGACCGCTGAAACGGGCCACCTGGTATTTGGCACACTGCATACAACTACCGCGCCCTCGACGGTTGACCGCATCATCGATCAATTTCCCGCTGACCGCCAGCAGCAGATCCGCGTGATGCTTTCCGAGTCGCTCAAAGGTGTGATCGCCCAAACGCTGCTTCCAAAAAAAGGGGGCGGCCGCGTCGCTGCTCTCGAAGTTCTGATTGTCACGCCGGCCATCAGCAACCTGATTCGCGAAGGCAAAACATTTCAGATACCGTCTGCCATGCAGACGGGCAAAAATCACGGAATGGTCATGCTCAACGAGGCCCTTTTCGAGCATGTCCAAAACGGCACCGTCGAGCCTGTTGATGCTTATATCAAAGCCGTCGATAAAACCGGTTTTGAAACCATGCTCACCCGCGGCGGATTTAAATTGTAATCAAAAGAGTCTCCCAAACACGACTTTCCCAGTCAGTCTCCCAAAAACTCAGGCGACGGAACCCACACTCCGTCGCTATTTTTTCCTTTTGTGCTCTCTGTGTCTTATGTGATAAAACTTCTTCTATGACTTCCGACGAATTCCGTGAGATCGCATTGAGCTTTCCAGAGACGGAAGAGCGCTCTCACATGGCTCACCCGGATTTTCGCGTGGGCGGCAAGATCTTTGCAACGCTCGGCCCCGATCTCACATGGGGAATGGCAAAGCTGACGCCCTCCGAACAGCAACAATTCCTCCGTGCCGAACCCACCACATTCAAACCCGCCGCCGGCGCTTGGGGGATAGGAGGAGCGACGCTCATTACGCTCGAACACACCAACGAGGACACTGTCCGTGAAGCCCTCGCTGCCGCATGGCGAAACACTGCTTCAAAACGGCTAGCATAGTGTATTCTGATAATTAGTTAATTTATTTTCCAAGTAAATGCATCTGAGATGAGCAAATCTGGCACAACCATAGACAACGCCTTACAAAATACCCTGCTCGATGCTCTGCCGGAGAGAGAATTAAAAAAGATCCATCCTTTGCTCAAATTAGTCGATCTGGAATTGGGCGAAGTTCTATGGGAAATGGAAGAGAAGCGCGAATATGTTTATTTTCCGACCACGGCTATGATCTGTTTGCTCTACGATTCCGAGGATGGAACCTCGATCGAGGTCGGTATGACGGGCCGGCATGGCATGCTTGGGATCGTGACATTTATTGGCGATTCCAAAATGGCAAAGCGTGCTGTGGTTCAGCACAAGGGACAGGCCTATCGGATAAAAGCGAAAGATGTGGAGTCTGCATTCGCCGAATGTGGCGACTTTCAGGACATTTGCATGTCCTATACGCAAACGCTGATCGCCCAGATCTCACAAAGCGCCATCTGCAACCGCCTACATTCGGTCGAACAACAGATGATCCGTTATCTGCTGATCAATCAAGACAACCTCCAAACCGATGAATTTCTGATGACCCATGCGCAGATCTCTAATGTACTGGGCGTCCGGCGCGAAACCGTTTCTGCTGCCGCCTCTCAGCTTAAGGATAACGGTTTGATCAAATATTCACGCGGAAAGATGACATTGCTTGATAGAAAAGGATTATTGGCCGCCGCATGTGAATGTTACGAAGAGGTAACGAGCCAATACGACCGCATACTCTCTAAATACATCAAAAAACACGGTTCTTAAAAACCCCCGGCCCGCCTAACATTCTAATTCCTTCTGTGTTCTAGCGTACATACACGGCGCTAGATCTACATCATACTCGTATATAGGATCGTGGATCGATCTTTTTATGCACGCCACTCTTCGAGCTCCCCTCTGGCGGCCGTCCGCGATCTCTACAATCATAAATTGAAATAATGAGGAAGAATAAAATGACAGAAAATAATAAATGCGAACACGGAATAGTTGATAAGGTCACATACCTTTTGATCGGCGGCGGCATCGGCGCGGTTCTGGCGCTTCTCTTTGCCCCTAAATCGGGCTACGAACTGCGTGGCAATATCGCTGACGTTTCGCGCCGCGGCTATGACGCGACGATGGAAAAGGCGAGCGGGGTAAAACAATACGCGTCAGACGCCATTCAGACCGTCAAAGAAAAAGCTGGGGGCGCATATGATTTTGCATCCGCCAAACTCACCACCAGCAGCGAGATCGCGGCCGACGCAGTTGCAACGGCTAAAGCAACGGTAGTTGAGGGCATCGAGCGGATCCAGAATGAGTCCGGCGCTTCGGCAAAAGATGGAGGAAACGGACGGAAATCGCCAAGCATTGTATAGTTCCCAACAGTTTGCAGCCGCAGGCGCAAATAAAATATCCGGGAGGATCGAACTAATACCCCACGTATATGGCCAAGGAGGCCTACAAAATGAAAATAAGTATAAGACAGATGACATTTTTTACATTGATCGCTTTAGCGGTCACATTCAGCACGGCGGCACATGCCCAGACACGTGCATATACGGTATCCGATCGTCAGGTTCAAAGACTTTTGGATCGGATCGAAACCAGAACTAACGATCTCACTGACGAAATCAATCGCAATCCGGATAAAAACAACACGGATTCTCTCGATCGGATCGTGTCAAACTTTGCGGACGCGACCTACACGCTTAAAGAAAATTTCTCGTCGAGTCGTTCGTCAGCGGCCGACGTTCAGAATGTTTTGAATAAAGCAGTTTTAATTAACAACTTTATGCAAAACAACCGCATGTTACAGTCCTCGCAAAATCTGTGGACTCAGATCCGCGCCGATCTCGACACGCTTGCCGGTTATTATCAGGTGAGATCCGCCTGGAACGATATCGTGAACAATCCCGGCTCTAACGGCGGATACACCGTCAGCGATTTGCAGATGCGAAATCTGCTGTACAGGCTCAAACGTCGAAGCACCACTTTTCGCCTCAGCTTTAATCGTTGGAACAATATTAATATCCGAAGCGGCCAAACAGGATCGACGGAGGATATTTCGCAAAATATTACTACATTCAACCAGGCTTTGAATAATCTTAGCAGCAACTACAAAAACCGAAATTCTGGAGATGTTGAGCAGGTGCTGAATCCTTCGGCCTCGATCAACAGCTACTTAGCGGCGAACCGCACTAATACTGCCGTTACGAGTAATTGGAACCTTGTTCGCACCGATCTGACTACGCTGGCAGGTTATTACCGTCTAAGCTGGGATTGGAACAATACCGTTATACCGGGCGATCGGTATGCCAGTTTTGACTCAAGGTTCACGGGTACCTACCGGCTGAATGCGGCTCAGAGCGATAACGTGCCGGACGCGGTCGAGCAAGCCATCGACCACGCGAAATACGATGAGTCGGAGCATGAACGGATGCACCGTAATTTAGAACGCCGTTTGACCTCACCTGATACCCTGACGCTCGAAAAGCGCGGCCAGGATGTCAAGATGTCATCAACAAATGGGCAAGTGGTGACACTCAATGCCAACGGCGTCGCACAAACTGAGACCTCGCCCAGCGGCCGAACTGTGACGACCAACGTTACCACGACAAACCGTGACCTGACAATCAATTATGAAGGTGAACGGATGAATGACTTTTATGTCACTTTTACGCCGTTAAGTAACGGGCAATTAAAGGTGACGCGTCGCGTTTATCTGGAAAATCAGGATCAAACGGTAACGGTCTCCAGCGTCTACGACAAAACGAGCCCGACGCCGCAGTGGAACACGGCGGTTTATCCGCCAAACACGGACCGCGATCCTGCAAACCGTTTCCTGATCCCTAATAATACGGCACTTGTGGCAACACTCGACAGGCCAATTTCGACTAGAACCGCTCAAAACGGCGACCGGTTTTCGATGACCGTAATGTCTCCGTCGCAATATGAAGGTGCCGTCATTGAGGGAACTGTCAAAGGCCAGCAATCGGGCGTCGTTTCGGGGAGGGCCAATTTGTCTCTGAGTTTTGATACGATCCGGATGAGCGATGGCCGGATATACCGATTCGCGGGGATCGTGGATCAGGTTCGCCAGCCCAATGGCAATACCGTAAACATCAATAACGAAGGCTCAATACGCGACACCAGCCAAACCACCAAAACGGTTGAACATGCCGGCGTTGGGGCGGTTCTGGGTGCAATTATCGGTGCCATCGCGGGCGGTGGACAGGGTGCGGCGATCGGCGCGGGCGTTGGTGCCGGAGCTGGTGCGGGAACCGTCGTGCTTCAGGGCCGCGATAATCTCGAACTTGCCAGCGGATCGCAATTCTCGATCACATCGACCGCCCCGGCAAATGTCGGTCTGCGGTAAATGCAGTCATCCTCCCCTTCAACGTGGAATGATCTGATTAGATATGGCCGGTTGCTTACTACAGCCGGCCATTGTTTGACCCGCCCTTGCCACGCATCCCCGGATGTCCCACTGTCATGTTTACTAAACCAAGTAGCGCGCCTTTCGGTATTGGCTGATCTTGGGTATGGAAGGCACGGAAAATGTAGCATTATCGGGGTTGAATGGGCAAGGACGGTTAATAGCTACAACATTCTCTCGAAAACGTGAAAATATGGGAGGATTGCACGTTTTTAGAAGCGGAAATCGCTGTGTGTGACCGCGAGAGGCCAGAATTAAAAAGATAAAAGAAAGGAAAAAGGGCAAGAGCGTGAGACAGGAACCTGGACAATCATTACGATCGCGATCGACATGGCTGTTGGCCGCAAAGATCATCGGCTTTTCGTTCAGCTTTTTTCTGCCGCTGATGATCGTCCGCTATCTGACGCAGGATGAGGTCGGGCATTATCGCGAGGCGTTTCAGGTGATAACGAATGCGGTGATCATACTGTCCATGGGCGTCTCGATGAGTGCGTTCTATTTTCTCTCGCGTGAGACAGAGCGGCGCGCAAGCGCAGTCTTCAACATTCTGATCTTTAACTTTGTCGTCGGCGGTTTGGCGTGTCTGATGTTGTTTCTGTTCCCGCAGATGATTGGCGGTGTTTTTCACAGCGAAGAGCTTACCGCTCTCGCGCCAAAGATCGGCATCGTCATCTGGATCTGGATATTTTCGTCATTTTTAGAGACGGTTGCCATCGCCAATCAGGAGACACGCGTTGCGACCGCGTTTATCATCCTCACCTCGTTTTCAAAGACGCTGCTTATGGGGTCGGCGGTGCTGGTGTTTGCGACGGTCGAATCGTTTATCTACGCCGCGATGATCCAGGGCGTAATACAGACGTTTATTTTGCTAGGTTATTTGCGATCACGTTTCCCCTGTTTTTGGCGATCTTTTGACCCGCGATTTTTCCGTGAACAGATGGTCTATGCCGTCCCGTTTGGTCTGGCAGGTATTTTGTGGTTGGCTCAAAACGATATTCACAATTACTTTGTGGGTTACAAGTTTACGTCCACAGATTTTGCGATATACGCTTACGGGTGTTTTGAGATACCGCTGGTTGCGATGCTGGCCGAGTCGGTAACGTCGGTGCTGATACCGCGTATGAACGCTCTCCAGCTCGCCGGCAATCGTGACGAGATGATCCGTCTGACCGCCCGCGCTATGACGAAACTTTCGTTTTTTTACTTTCCGATCTACGTATTTTTGATGATTACGGCGCATACTTTTATCATCACGCTGTTTACGGCAAAATATGCCGCGAGCGCGTCCGTTTTTGTCATAAACATCACGATCTTGCCTTTCAGCATCCTGATCACCGATCCAATTGTGCGGTCGTATAAGGAGTTGGGGCGGCTGTTTTTGCTGACGCGTATTTTTGTGCTGACGTGTTTGGTCGGCGTACTGTATTTTGGGTTGGCTTATTTTACGCTGACGGGGATGATAACGACAGCCGTGGGTGCCATTTTGATCGAAAAGCTGATTGCCGAGACGATGGTCTTTCGCAAGTTAAAACTTGGCAGCGAGCATCTGCCTTTGCTCAAAAATGTGGCCAAAACGGCTGTGATAAGCCTGTTTGCCGGGGTAATCACGTATTTTGTCTATATCAACATCAACGAATATGTGCAGGCCGCCGGGGTGCAGTTTGCCCGCGACGCTTTTGCGATCGAAAGACCGGGCACGCTCGATTTTATCGGCGGCAGCCTGGTTCTGCTCATATCGGCGGCGGTGTATGCACCGATCTATTTGCTTGCGGCTAATTTATGGGGAGTCATCGAGGAAGAGGAAAAGTCGGTGGTAATTAATTTCATGCGACAAATGATGCCGAAACGAACCGCCAAAATTGCCAAACGATCATTAGAACCCGCGAAATGATAAAAAAAATACGTTGGCGAATAAAATAATACCGTAGATATAATGGCAAAACCGCTGGATAAAATTAAAAAAATCCGCACCCTGGACGAGATACTGACGCGTGGGGGGCAGGCTATATCCGTCTATCGCGAACAGCGGCGCACGAGCAGCGTGCCGACTGACGAGGAATTTGTCGGCCTGATCGACATGTCTCGATTCGGAACCGCACCGATCATTGCCGAAAGTCTGTGGCTGAGGTTTTACAAGAATGCCGACAGTCATTTTTTCAAATCATTTCTCCGTCCGGACGTATCGGTGGCGGCCTTTAACGCAGTATTTGGCGTGGAAACGTCTGACCATTTCGTTGACGCGGCTGACAATATAATCGAGGGTAGATTTGATCTGTTGGGTTTAAAAAATGTATTCGTCGGAACCGAAATCGATTGGCACCGTGAGCCGGTTTCGGGCAAGCGGTCACCATTGCGGCATTGGAAGGAGTTTGAGAAATTTGGCAAGCGTGAGACCGGCAACAAAAAAATAGTTTGGGAGTTAAACCGCCATCAGCATTTTTTCACGTTAGGGGTGGCTTTTTGGATGACCGGCGACGAGCGATATGCCGAAATCTTCGCACGTCATCTCGAATCGTGGATGAAACAAAATCCGCCAGGTATAGGCATCAATTGGTCGAGCAGTCTCGAGGTTGCTCTGCGAGCCGTTTCATGGATCTGGGCGTTTAATTTCTTCCGCAATTCGGAACATTTCACGCCTGATCTTTTCAAAAAAGCGTTGAAATATCTATATTTGCACGGCCGCCATATCGAGCGGTACTTGTCGAAATACTACAGCCCGAATACGCATCTGACGGGTGAGGCGCTCGGACTATATTATATCGGGACGCAGCTTCCGTTTCTCACTCGTGCGAAACAGTGGCGCAAGCTGGGTGAAGACATTCTCAATAAAGAGATCACCAAACAGATTCTGCCAGACGGCGTTTATTTTGAACAGAGCACCTGGTACCAGCGCTACACGGCTGATTTTTACAGTCATTTTATCGTGTTGCGATCTCTCGCGGACGAACCGTATTACAATCAGGCGGCGGATATAGAAAAACGCCTCCTTGCGGCTTTCGATTTCCTGATGCATGTCACTCTGCCTGATGGTAGAACGCCGATCATCGGCGACGATGACGGCGGACGCTGTTTGCCGCTCACCACGACTGAACCGGACGATTTTCGCGGCACGCTGGCCGTCGGTGCTGTTATTTTTAACCGGGGCGATCAAAGGCACGTTAGCGGCGGTGCAAGCGAGGAACTTTTTTGGCTCATGGGAGCGGACGGCATTGACGCTCTCAGCGCGATAAGGGAGATCGAACCGCCAGCCGGTTCGACTGAATTCCCCTATGGCGGATATTGCGTGATGCGTGACGGCTGGAACGATACGGACAACTATCTACTTGTTGATTGTGGCGAGGTCGGCTCGCTAGCGGGCGGGCATGGTCATGCCGATACGCTTTCGATCGAGATGGCTATACATGGGCGGACAATTCTGGTCGATTCCGGTACCTACACCTACCACGAATCGCGGGAGCTGCGCGATTATTTCCGGTCGAGCACGGCACATAATTCGTTGATTGTCGACCAGATCTCATCGTCAATGCCTGATGGCACGTTTAGCTGGAAAACGCGGGCCCGTGCTGAACAGAATTCGTGGATCGCCGAGGATCGGTTCGATTTTTTCGAGGGCACGCATTTTGGTTACGAACGTCTGATCGATCCGGTGACACATAATCGGAGCATCCTGTTTATCAAAAACGACTATTGGATAATGCGAGATATCGTAACCGCTCAAAGCGAACATGATTTTTCGCTGAATTTTCATTTTAACCGCGATATTAAGCCCGTGATTGGCGGAGTAGGGAAATGGGTCGGCGACGACGGACATCGCATTTTTACATTTGGCGACTACGGCGAATGGCAGCAAAAGGAAAGTTGGATATCAAACGTTCATGGCAGCAAGATGAACGCCCCATTCCTGCGATATATATCGATCGGCGAAGGGACGCAGGAGTTTTTCACATTCATGCTGCCTGTAGATTACGGAATTGAACCGCCCGAAGTGACCGAAATTTCATTACTAGCCGGTCGCGCATTTATCATAAAATACGCCGGATATACCGACATATTTGTTTATAATGACGATGCGGGTCAATTGATCGAAAATGGCATTTTTGGATCGGATTTCAGATATACGTGGGCGCGAATGAGCGAGGGCGAGACGGTGCCGGATGAATTTGTACTGATAAACGGCAGCCGGTTGAGGATCGGAAATAGGGACATATTCGACATGCCCGTTGCAGCATATGCCGCGGCTCGTCGGCTTAATGGCGAACTCTACGTCAAGACCGCGCTCGGCCGCTCGAAAAAATCTCTTTAGTGGCGAGGGCCCGCTTGAAAAAACGCATTCTACAATTCATCGGCAGCTTTCATCAGGGCGGCACCGAGCGTCAGGCAGTCGCATTGACGAAAATGCTGAAAAACGAGGGATCGTTCGATGTTTTTGCCGCGACGCTGAATGGCGAGGGTGTTTTGCTTGCTGATATAAGTATCGATCTGCCGGAGATACCCGAATTTCCACTGACTTCGTTCTACAATGCCAATTTTGTCACGCAGGTGCGGCGATGTGCCAAATATCTGCGTGACAACGAGATAGACCTCGTCCACACGCACGATTTTTATACAAATGTATTCGGCATCGCGGCGGCGGCTCTTGCGGGCATTGAGTGCCGGATCGCCTCAAAACGTGAGATTGGCGGCATGCGTTCGCGGTCGCAGGAATTTGTCGAAAAACTCGCTTTTAACCGGGCAAAAGCAATCGTCGTCAATTCGGGCGCCGTCCGCGAGCATCTCATCCAGCGTTCGATCCCGCCGGATCAAATCCACCTGATTTACAACGGCCTCAACCTTGGGCTTTTCGGAAAGAAGAATGAAAACCCCGCGGCATTGCCCGGGCGTTTAGGTTTGCCTGCGAGTGAAAATATCAAGTTCATCACGCTCGTTGCAAATCTACGCCACGCCGTAAAAAATGTGCCGATGCTTTTACGTGCTGCGAAAAGTGTAGTCGAAAAAAAACCCGATACTCATTTTGTCATCGCCGGTGAAGGTGAATTTGAGGCGGAACTAAGGACACTTGCAAGTGAACTCGGCGTCGCGGAAAATGTCCATTTTATAGGTCGCTGCACAGATATTCCGGCGTTACTCGCGGTATCTGATATTTGCGTTCTGACATCGACTGCCGAAGGTTTTTCAAATTCGATCCTCGAATACATGGCCGCCGGAAAGCCCGTCGTCGCCACAAATGTCGGCGGCGCGGGTGAGGCGATCATGGATGGCGAGAGCGGATATTTGATCAAGTCAGACGATGACGCAGCAATGGCCGAAAGATTAATTGCATTGCTCGAAGACGAAGAAAAAGCAGTCAGCTTCGGAGCCGAGGGCAAGCGAATTGCGAACGAAAAATTCTCTCAGGAAACACAGCTTATGAAAACGATCGAACTCTACAATTCTTTTTTAGCCTAGTATTGACCTAATGGCATTGCATATTCTACAACTCGGCCCTTACCCGCCGCCAGTCGGCGGCATCAGCCGAAATATGCTTGCGATCCGTGACGAAGTTTTGGCGAGCGGCGGGAAGTGTTTGATCATCGCAACTTCGAAGAGCACCAATGTGTCCGACGAACCAGACGTTTATCATCCGCGTTCAGCTTTGCAATTGATCGGATTGCTGAGAAAATTGAAATATGACGTTCTTCACCTGCATATTGGTGGTGATATTAGCGGACGAATTCTTGCGCTGGCACTGGTGTGCACATTTTTTGGGCGAAAACGAAGCGTTCTGACACTCCATTCGGGTGCGTATCCGCAGACAATAGAGGGGAGATCGGCAAAGCCGGGATCCATCCGGGGCTTTATTTTTAAACGGTTTTCGCAGATCATCGCGGTTAGCGAATCTATCGCGGACGTTTTTCGCCGTTACGGAGTTGCATCTGAAAGGATAAAGATAATTCCGCCATATTCACTGTCGCGGCCAAACGAAACAGTGACCGTTCCGGCGGTGCTTGCCGATTTTCGCAAGCGGCATTCGCTGCTTTTGCTCGCGGTCGGCGGTCTTGAACGGGACTATGATCCCTTATTTCAGGTCGCCGCGATGAAGGGTATTTTGGCGGAGTTTCCAAATGCCGGTTTGATGATCGTCGGCGACGGCTCGATGCGGGACGAGGTCGAAAGCACGGTCGCTGCAAGCGGCTACGCGGATAATATCCATCTCGCCGGCAACGTCGATCATTCAGTCGTGCTGCATTTGATCGCGGGAGCCGATATTCTGCTACGGACGACTCTTTTTGATGGTGACGCGATATCTATCCGCGAGGCCATGTTTCTCGATACGCCTGTTATTGCTACTGACACTGGCGAACGGCCGGAGGGGGTTTATTTAGTTTCGATCCATAACGCGGAAGCTTTAGTTGGAAAAATCAAAGTTTTGGCTGCGAGCAAAAAGAAGCCGAGCTCAAAAAAGAATGAGACCCGAAGCAATATAATTTCCGTCTTGCAACTATATAACGAGTTGTTAGACAATTCACGCAAATAAATCACAGTTAGCGAAAACGACTGCCAGAGTGTTTAAGATAAGTGAATCAGGTCTGAGATAAGCTTGATAATATCGATAATTGTTGATCATAATATCGAGACATAAATTTTTATCTTCAAAAAGCCGGAATGCGGCTTTAACCAAATCTTCGGGCGTAGAAAACTCAAGATAATTTCTTTCTTTTGCAAAATCACCCGGGACTTGAAAAAATAAAGGCTCGGTAATAATAGCTTTGGAAAGAGCGACATATTCCGCCAGTTTCCAACCATTTGAATTGTTTAATCCCGTAGTCGCCACGCATATCGGGAACCCTTTTAGAATATCAAGATAGTTTCGTTTGTTTGAAAGGCTTGAATCGGGCAAGACACAATCAGCAAAATTGCTGAGCGAATAGTCATCACGCGCTAATCCGCCATAGAACCTGTCTCGAAACTCAGCACGTAATATCCTCACGCAATTCGCTCTAGCCTCGTTTATTGCCTCAACCACTTCTTTTTGTTTTTTATCTTCAATTGACTCCGGACTCCAAGCTTTGGCCATGAATAAAACCTTTGGATCGGCTTTAAAATCAGGCATCGCTTCGAGATTGTCCAATCCTTCGGTTTCGCCGTAACCAAATCTATCGAGTCCCAAGCCCTTAGCGATAGCTTTTATTTTCGCCTTTCCCGAATACAAACGAGATCGCTGAAGTTTAAAAGTATCCTTATGCGTAGTTGACACCGGGTAATTTAGTCCTAAGGGAAAAACCTTGCTTCCTTCCGTTAGATTAGAAACATAATTGCTGTCGAAACTTCGCTTAAAATAAAAATCCACGCCGGAGAGGATTTCCTCGTCAATCCAATTCCAATCGTGCACGTCGTAAACTATAGAGATTCCGTCATTCAAAATTACTTTGGCGTTAAAGAATTTATAGTCTGTCCAACGTTTTGGACGAGTCATATCTTTGCAAGCCTCGGATGGAATCACCTGTTTTAGAGTCAAAAAGCCGCTTCGGTGTAAAAGACTGAACCCGGTATAAATTTGCTTAAAGTGTTCGACATCCGACCATACCTCAATTTCACAATTTAGATTCATAAGTTTTGAAGAATAGAAATAGGATCATGCCTGCGACTCTGGCACGTTTTATGTGCCAGCGGCTTTAGCACTGACTGGGGCCTTACCGCGCCAGAATCGCAGGCCTGACCCCGATTCTTTTTATTACAATGTGCCGTTTATCTGATGTCAAAAAAACCTCTTTTTGGCTTGCGACGAGAGAAAGAAATTTGAGATGGTCGTCTTTGGAATGGAATATATCCTGACGGTCATTGCCACGCGTGATTACGTGATATAGACCACCCTCGACCTCGAACCTCGGCTTTCTTGCCATAGGGAAAATTCTGTCAAATCGGCCCCAAATCGCAGCGGTTTGATGGCCTATCACAACACTGGCAGGTTGTTTGTGTCAAGAATCGCAGGCCTGACCCCGATTCTCCCGATTCTCTTTCGTTACCTTTTTTACCCTCGCACCGCTTGCGTCGTAATAATACTGCCCGATGCTCTGGTTGTTAACATCTTTGACCTGGGTCTGCTTGTCGTTGCCGTCAAAAGTGAACGTCTTTCCCTCAGCATCCTGTATGAGATTGCCGTTAAAATCGTAAACATATCCCTACCCGGTCGTAAATTGATTGTTTGTCTGGTCAATCGTCGTAAGCGTGAGGTTGTTTACCGTCTTTAAAAATAGATTAAATCAAAATCCTTCGAGTAACGTACAATCCGTAATAGAAGGTGTGTCCCGATTTTTTATTATGATTGAGATTTTTTGGCTATTAGCCAAATCAAATATCCCATAGAATTTACCCCAAATTTTGACTCCACATTTATCGTATTTCTTAGACCATACCACTTCCACATCCTTCTTCGTGAACTTTAATTTCTTTGGATAATTACAAATGTGAAGATAATCGAGAATTCCCGAGCCACCTGGTTCGTAATAGTAAAAGTAGCCTGTTTCACCATCATCTTCAAAATAACAAAATAGTCCTTCGTTATTCCCCGCATCTACTATAAAAGCCATTTTATTTTTCTTGCCTTGGTCAGTCTGCTGATAAAATTGTATTTGAGTGTCTTCCCAGAACTCATTGTCGCAATCGTCGTCATAGTCTTCGGCGAAATTCTAAACAATTAGCTTGGATCAGACTTTCGTTCCCCATCCATCGTAGATCGTATTGTATTCGGCCGCTAGGCGAACCAGATGTGCACTGTGTACCGAATCTATTACGCGAGCGATATTCGACCGCTTTCGGCCTCAAGATTCCAAGCGATTCCTTCTTCATCTTCCACACGCGAAAAAGCCATTAGGACAAAGCCTTCTTCGTATAGACGTTTACCAAATTCCATCGCATTTTCGTGATCGAGGGCCCAAAAGTGATATTCGACATCAATTTCATAAGTTTCCGAAAGCCCTTCTCCTTCAGAACTGCGAGGAGTTCGGAATTTCGCAGATTTTGGCTCGCAATTTCTTTTTTTAGTTCCGTTTTAGTCATGTTCTTTCATAGAGATTACTCAAGATCCGAGTTTTTCCCGCCGGCTCCTCTAGGATTACGTTCGCGCCAATTAAGGTTGTTTATACGCGTTTCAAGGAATGCAGAATTAATGAAACTTCATTATTTGGTTCAAATAAAAGGGTTTTAAGTGTGTATTCACCTTTCGATAATTGAAAAAAAAGAGCATTTTTAACTTCGTCTATTTTATACGCAGAATCAAAGAGTATGAGGGCTTCAGTTGAAAATGTAATCTTAATCCCGGTATTTTCCCAAGTATCTATTTCAGGGGCTTGAGTTAAGATATCGGGTATCTCACTTTCTTCTCTTGCATATACCCATCTTACAAGGACTATAATTTCAGAATTTATTTTCCAATATGCAGTGCTCAAAGGTTCGTCATTCAACACTAGAGCCTTTGAATTACCTACATCTAATAGACCCAAATAATCTTCGATCTGGCATGCCCTATCGTAATCTGTAATGTTTAAAGATCGGTCGGTTTGAGAATGCCCACTCCATAAATTAGATGAGCTTTTTTCCAATAGGATTAATGGGCCGCCATCTGATTCAATCCATTTTGATAAATCAATTCTTGACATTTTAGATAATTTCTCCTTTCCCTTTCCTACCTAGTTATACCCCTAACTTGTCCTCCTTGTTTTTTACTACAGCCAAGACACTGCGGATATAACCGCTGTGGCTTGCCCTTTGGATTAAGTTTGCTCGGAGGCTGATGGTCTGGTACGAAATTGCCAGATTTGGTCCCAGGATCTTTTGTTCCGCACGAATGACAGCCCGTTTCATTCCCTATTTTATTAATTGATTCACGTTCTCCATCATTAAAGTGACGATCTGGGCTTCGCGCGGGAATTGATTCACCAGAATGTGGCCCGGGTTCAAGCGTAGAATTACCACTCCTCGACCCCGGCCCTTGATTATAGGCCATATTATAAACGCTGAGGCTGATTACACTAGCACCGTGCATGGCTTCGACAATTCCGACGGCCGTAATCGTTGCAGTCGTTGCTGGAATTGCACATCCAACGCCCGTTGCGCAAGCAGGCAGCGTGCCTCCGGTGGCAGTACCACCAACCCCGGCTGTAGTCAATCCCTGTACAATCTCAAAAGCTCCTTGGCCAAGAGTGAACAGATTGCCGCCAGTTTGTCCTATCTGAGTATGCTGATCATACGGTTCAGTTCCGGCTATCAGGTTAACAGTTTGAGCAGCCCCGTTGTTCTCGGCAACGGTCATGAAAGCAGAAGCAGCATGGGTTGCGACGTTCGACGCGGCATTTGCAATTATCTCGCGAGCTGCATTCAAGACATCTGCTGCTTGAGCCATTACTCTTTGCTGGCTCGGAACCACTGTAATCGTATGGTTGCTGTTTAGCGTGACGGTGTCACCAACTTGTGCCCCAGCCGCAGCAAACTCTGGCCCAATCATGTTAACCGTGCCACTCGTGCCGGTTACATTAGTCCACCCCTTACCGGGATCGTTATCGAACCATTTAAGATTGCCGTCCTTGTCCCGATAATAATCCAGCCCGCTCGGATCGACGTTATTGACCGGATTGTTGCCCGTGTAAGTATAACGATTGAAGGTTTGCGGGTTTATCAGATTAGCGGACGACATCAACGGGTCAATAGTCGTGAATCGCCCGTGTTTGTTTTGATACATTCGAGCTTCGGCAAAATCCAGTTCGGTCTCGCCATCCTTTTGATAGCCGGTGTATCGCTGGCGGACGTTATCGATGCCGGATGAAGCATATTTCTGGCTCGTGCTTCTCGAACCTACGCCTGCATATATCTCCTCGCCAAACGGCATGAAATCGCGTCGTGCGATAACATTGCCGACCTGGTCGGTGATCACCCTCGGACTGCCGAGGTGATCGCTTGTCAAATAGCTGGTCGTAGGATTTTGAGGAGGAGTCGCCGTTGAATACTCTGCCGCCAACGCACCACCGGCATCATAGACGAAAATGTTAGTGTCAACCGATCTAGATAATCATAAATTTTCACTATTAAATTCTCTTAAACAACTCCAACTTTCCCTCTTTCCATAGACGAAGCGTGGTTTTTGCATCTATGCCGTTAATATTTGATGAATGGTCTATCTCTTGCAATGTTTTTTCGGCCAGAACAGGAAATACCTTCAGCGTGAATGTTGCTGCCCAAATCCTGACGTTTTCATCTTCATCATTTAGTAACTCACTAAAAACATCAGCTTGATTTTGTTCTTTGGCGCAATAATATAGCTCATGCAATTTCTTATGTAATTTATTAGCTTTTTTATAATCGCCAATGAAATGTGCTTTTCCGTGCTCCGCGGAATCAGCTATAAATTGATGCTTTATTTCATTTCTTGTCATTTCATGGTATCTATCCAAACTCCTTTAACGTTTTTAATCCAGATTCGCGCATTGTTCCGAGCGATTTTTCATAACTTCAGATTTCCTTTTCGCCATTCGGACAGAGTCATCTCGGCCTCAAAACTCAACAATCCTTTGCCTTTTGCAACTGACTCCAACACTCTAATTGCATCCTGTTCCTGAATCGGCAGTAAGTATGCTGCGGCCCAACTCCGAACACCTGATGAGGCATGATTCAAGAACTTCGATACAAGCCGAATCTTCCCTTCTTGCTTTAAGAACGCTGCTGCAACAATGATTCTGTCGTAACTTTTGTTTGCTACTTTGTAGTCGCCCGTTTCAATCGCGTTTGAATGTGATGTAGCTGCCTCTTCGAATATTTCTAATGCGGTGTCTGTGTTTTGAATCATCATTACGGTATCCATCCAACCTTTTGCAGAGTTTTTAGTCCAAATTCCTATTGTTCCTGAAAACTTTTTTGACTGACCCAATCCCTGACTCTCATCCCTTCAGAGAATTTAGCCTTGCTTGCATAGAACCTTAAAATCTCAACGTGCATTGTTCTAGGAATCTTCACTAGACAAGACTCGGCAAATCCTAAAAGCTGCTAAAAGAGAAGGATTTTGTATTGGCAAGGTATTTTGATTTTTAGTTAAATGACTAATTTTTTGACTCGAAGCAAAGTCAAATATCCCATAAAAACTTCCCCAAATTTTCACGCCGCATTTGCTGTGATTCTTCGACCAGATGACTTTAACATCTTTCTTTTTAATGCCTAGATTCTTAGGATAGTCATAAATGTGAAGATGGTCGATAATTCCAGCCCCAGCGGGTTCATAGAAATAAAAATACCCTGTGTCACCGTCATCTTCAAAGAAACAATACAGTCCTTCGCCGTTTCCGGCATTCACGACAAATTTGTTTATTTGTCTAACGCTTTTCCTCTTAAGAATGATATGCCACCTCGCTCATCCATCGACAAACTTTGGGTTTTGGTAAAAACTGGGTTTCTGCGAATGAACTGTTGAAATCCAATAGAAGAAAAAATGACTTCTCCAACTTCCAAGTCGATTACCCAATCCCATTCAATATTCTTACTGACATAATCCAGATTAGGAGGAGGTTTCGGATTCTTCCTTTCAATACTTTGAATTTGAATAGCCCGATACTGCTCCCCAACATTTAGCGAAAAGTTATGTATATTCTCGAATATCAGCGTTGCGGGCGAAACCCAAAATTTAAAGTAGCTTTCATTTTTTTTAGGACTTACCCATTTAAAAATGTAATCAATGTCGAGAACAAATTCGTCTTTATCGGGAGAAAATGCAATTGCGTACAATGTCGCATCATGCCAACCCATTATCTCGAAATCGTCCTCTGTCCAGGTGTATTTTTCAATACTTAGCGTTTTCATAGTTTTTCTATTACGGTATTTCCCATTTTCGCGCTGGTCGGACTCCGCCAGGAATTTTCTTTCCTTGTGTATGCGGTGTCGGAATTCCCCGATGAGGAGCCCCGTTTGGATTTAGGTCAACTCGTTTTTTAGAGTCCCATCCTCCGGGACGTTTTGGATTAGGGTTCCAGGTTTCCGTCCCGGTAATATTTCCATCGCCGTCCTTTTTAATTGTAGTATGGGGTCCATCGGCATCGCTAACTGGCTCGGTCTGCTTAGGTCTAGAGCCACTGGTATTTTCTTCAATACCCGACATCTGATTATAAAGACCAGTAATTCCATTGTTTATGGTATATGTTCCATGTGCGGAAAGGGCTGCCCCAACTACAATTGTAGCCGTACTAGCGATATTGAGCGGAATTCCCAGGACTGCCCCACCGCCGGATGAATCCGCAACGAATCCAAAGAGTTCACCTGTTCCTCCGCCGGCAATCAAGGTTCCCCCTCCAATGAACTCTGCGGCACCCATTATCGTGGAATCGGCGTGGCCGATAAATTCACCTACATCATTGGGTTGGGCATCCGGTAAATCCACGCCAACTGAGTGAAGAGCGCCGCGCAGACCTGTATCTTCTGCGACCGTTTGTCCGGCTTTGGCCGCTGCATTTGCTGCTTTTGCAGCGTAATCTGAAATTATCTTTCGTGCGGCTTTGAGTGTCTCGGCAGCTTGTTCCAACCTTTTGTTGTCATTATTCGCCGGTGCTGGAGTGATAAGTTCTAGTTGACCGTTGGCAAGCATCCTTACATTGTCACCAACTTGTCTGCCATTTTTTACACACTCTGGGCCACATACCTTGATGTTGCCTGACTGCCCGGTAACGTTACTTTCACCAGATTTGCATTGAACATTTTCCCCAGCAAACCTTATATCACTATTATTACTCTGGCACCAATCTAACCCGCTTGGATCGGTGGCGTTGACAGGATTGTTGCCCGTGTATGTGTATCGATTGAATGTCTGCGGGTCGAGCGGGCTGGCCGAGGACATCAGCGGGTCGGGTGCGGTGAAGCGTCCGTGCTTGTTCTGATACATCCTCGCCTCGGCAAAGTCCAGCTCCGTCTCGGCGTCCTTCTGATACCCCGTGTATCTTTGGCGGACATTATCGACGCCGGATGAGGAATATTTTAGAGTGGTCGTGCGCTGTCCTACGCCTGCATATATCTCCTCGCCAAAGGGCATAAAGTCACGCCGCGAGGTTACATTGCCATTCTTATCAGTGATTACTCGCGGTGAACCTAAGTGATCGCTTGTCAAATAGCTGGTTTGCGGATTCGCCGTTTCGACCTGCGTCGAATACTCAGCCGCCAATGCTCCCGCAGCATAATAAAGAAAGTAACACTTGATAAAAATATCAGAACTACTGTTTTCAATTATTATTAGTTGGACGACCAATTTTTATTGTCTTCACCAAATTGTCGAATTCCAATGAACAATCTTCTTCTTCGTAACCGTCACTAAAATTCAATTGGAAAAAGTAAGTACCAAGTGGGATTGCGTACGTGCGGGAACGAACCTTAAATATTTGTCCGTCTTTCATTTTCATAATGAACTTGCCAACAATTAACAGTGATTGTATTCCCGAAATTTTAACCTCTTGTGGTTCACCAATAGCCTCATATTGATCAAAGACATTCTTAAATCCTTCTGCACTTTGAATAAGTTGCTTCTCAAATTCCTTAAATGTTGAAGGCGATTTCGAACGAATATGTATTTGAATCGTCGGGATTAAGCCAACCTCCTTCAGCACTGGATCATATTTACGGTAAGCGGCCAATAGAATAGTTCCGTTACTATCTTTTAATAATTTTGCCAACACAGCATCATCCAATTCAAACTTTGTAAGATTGTCGTTGATTGCCACCTTACTTGAAAGAATCCAATTTTTCGGTTCCTGCATTGCAAAACCGTACTGTTTATTCACAAAAGTGTTTTGCGCAAATGCGCAATGCGCGAAGCTAACGAGTAGGAAGATAAAGAAAAGAGCCTTTTTCATAGAGTTTTACTTTGAGCGTACTCAGCCAATTATTCAAAATCTGGGTAAAATCCGCCATACTCGCCGGTTTTCATTCGTTCGACAATGCTTATCGGATCCATAACAACTCCGATCTCCGCTTTCCTATTTTCACTTTCCAATTTTCCCACTCTAGTGAAATCTTCATCGCTGATATGCCAGACATACCATCTATTCGAGACGCGAACAGGTTCTTCGCCTTCTATGTGCCCGTAATCACTCGTGTCCCTGAACAAGATGTGGTCTAAGGTTCCAACCTCATTGGATTTGCCGACCCTATCCCAGAAACCCAGTTTTACTCCCCATTTCGTTACACAATGAGCGTAAAATTCTACTTCCTCCTTAACAACACAAGAGAAGTCAGGAACACTATCGATTGGATATTCTTTCCTAAAAGCCCTGATCACATCACTATTTAGCTGAGTTAGGTCAAACGCAATTAACTGAAAAAATTTTTGTCAATTTTCACGGAAAAAATATCCCCGATTTTTGTGACTACTCTTATCATTCGAAGCCTGGATAAAAAGGGAAGTCGTACTCGCCCGTATTCATTCGATGGACAATACTTGCAGGATTAATAACTAGGCCAATTTCCGCTTTTCTGTTTTCTCCTTTCAATTTTCCAACTCTGGTGAATTCGCTGTCACCTATATGCCATACATACCATCGAGTTGATATTTTCACAGGCTCCTCCCCGGGTGCATGTCCGTAATCATTGGTATCCCTGAACAGAATATGATCTAACTTTCCAACATCGCTGGATTTGCCGACTTTTTCCCAGTAACCCAGTTTTACTCCCCACTTTGTCACGCAATGGGCATAAAATTCGACCTCTCCTTTTACTATCTCCGAAAAGTCAGGAAGAGTATCAATCTGGTATTCATACTTAAATGCCCTAATTACGTCACTATTTAGCTGCGTTAGATCAAACGCGATTAATTGAAAGAACTTTTGAGACCGTTTACCGATCTCGACGGAAAAAATATCTCCAATTTTCGTGACTACCCTTTTCGCTTTCATAAATATTTACTTGATCCCAAGCTGCTCCCAATATTTGGGCGCGACTGAGTTTATTTTATTCAACAGATTATCCAAGCCATGCTTGTTGATTAGCTGTTGCTCTACTTTTCTCGCCTCTATCTTAGTTAAACCTTTTGCGGTGTCAATTATGCGGAAATCCAAAAGCGCTCTTTCAGTTCCCGATGCAGCGTGTTCCGCAAACCTAATCGCGGGATCTCTCATTGTCATTCCAACATATTTTACTGCACCAGTGGCCCTATCAAATCCTTGATAAACGACATGCGAACCCTCCGCAACCTCCTCCGCAGCTTTAAAGACAGTGCCGGCGCGTTTCACAATGCCACCAAAAGGAATTAGTGCGATGGAGTCTAACGCGCCGTTTTTTATGTCCCCCTGTCCACCCCGTGTTATTACTGCAATCGCCGCGCATGCCGTACCGATACCCGGAATCATTGAGCAACCTTCAGCTAATCGCGCAATTCCTTCTACAACTTTTGACCCCTCATGCGACGGTTCTAAATCATTCGATGGATCAGGGGCAACCGATCCGCAATGTTCACCGGGCGCACATAACGACAATGTTGGAACCTCCAGAAGCGGTCTCGAAGTAATCGTGCCTGCCATCTCTGATGGCGCAGTGGATGTTGTTACTTCTTCCTGCTTGGCTTGGATTTCGGTACCTGTAGCAGCCGCTTCCTGTTGGGCCCGGCGTTCACTTGGGACGACTGTGATTGTGTGGTTGGCGTTATAAATGACACTATCACCAACCTGTGCGCCTGCTCTAGTAAATTCAGGTCCGACATTGACTACTGTGCCCTTGGTGCTGGTTACATTTGTCCAACCTTGACCAGGATTATCATCAAACCATTTTATATTGCCATCTTTGTCTTTGTAATAATCCAACCCCGCAGGATCGGTAAAATTGACCGGATTATTTCCCGTGTATGTATAACGATTGAATGTCTGAGGATCTAGCGGGCTGGCCGAGGAGAGCAGCGGGTCGGGCGCGGTGAAGCGGCCATGACGATTTTCGTACATTCGAGCTTCTGCAAAGTCCAGTCCCGTTTCAGTGTCCTTCTGATAGCCCGTGTATCGCTGACGAACGTTATCGACGCCCGATGAAGAGTATTTCTGACTAGTAGAGCGCGTTCCTACTCCCGCATATATCTCCTCGCCAAACGGCATGAAATCGCGCCGCGAGGTGACATTTCCACTCTGGTCCGTGATCACTCTCGCACTGCCGAGATGATCGCTTGTCATGTAACTGGTTTGTGGATTTGCAGGCGGTGTGGCCGTCGAATACTCTGCCGCCAATGCTCCGGCGGCATCATAGACAAATACCGTCGTCTCGCCCGTCGATGGCACGACTTTCTTAACCCTGGCTCCGCTGCCGTCGTAATAATATTGCCCAACTACATTGTTGTTTACATCCTTTACCTGTGTCTGCTTGTCGTTGCCGTCGTAGGTGAGCGTCCGCCCCTCGGCATCCTGTATCAGATTGCCGTTTAGATCGTAAACATACCCCTGACCGGTCGTAAACCGATTCGTCGCAGGATCAATCGTCGGATTGTTTAGGCTGGTTAAGGTAAGCTGCGTCCCGTTCGTCGCCTGCGAAAAGCTCGTCCGGTTACCGAATATGTCGTATCCGAATGTCTGCTGCCAGTTCGTCGTCGAGCCGTTTTTCTCTTTGGCCTCGGTAAGGCGATTTAGTGGATCGTATCTATATGTCTGGACAAAACTCGACGAAGGGATCGTCGTCGTCGTCCGAGCGATCATGCCGATATTCTTAGTCGTGTCAACCGTGCTTGCATCAGCTCTCAATTCGCCGTATTCATAATCGACCTTGAAAAGACTCTTGTCCGTCTGGCTGGTTCCGAGGCCTACCTGGGTCAATTGCATCCGCTCATTGACCTGCGCCGATTCCCACAGACCATTGCCCAGCCTCATCTTGCGAATATTGCCCGTCGCTGAGTAATCGAAATTAGACGCAGTTACCCTTTCCAGCCCATTCGCCGTCTTTGTCGTTGCCGTAGCCAATCCGCCATCCGAGTCGAGATAGTTTCTGCTGATACGGCCGCTGGGATAGGTTTCCTCAACAAGGCCACCCGAAAGATTGTATTTGTACTGAAAGTTGTAAGTCTGTCCGTCGGTTATCTGCTGGCTCTGCAGCACCCGGCCGCTATTGTCAAAGATGGTATATCTATCCTCAGACACGGAATTGGTGCTCTTGGTTAGCTGCCCGCGCGAGTATTGCGGCACTTGCGACAGGCCGGTACCGTCATAAAAGAATTCGACCGATGGAGTGCTGCTGTCCGAATACGTCGCACCTATGGCCCGCCCTATGCGGTCATAGCTGTTTGTGATAACTGTATTTTTTGCATCCGTGACCGTCGCCACATTGCCTAGCACATCATAGGTAAACCCAGCAGTCCACTGATTGTTATCGGCATTCCCGGTTGTTGCCAGCGAGGTATTAGGAGTTTGCTCAGGCTGCCTGACCCTAATCAGCCTTCCCAGATAGTCATAAAGGAAATATCGATTTTGCACCGGCTGACCCGACTGACTCGGATTACCTTGCGTGATCCTGGTCAACTGGCCCTTGATATCATAGCTGTATGACGTGGGCTGGTTTGGAGTGTCAATCGCACCTAAGTCTTGAGCAACGGAGCCGCCCAGACTGGTTGCTTCATCCACGCGCGCAATGCCATAAACACCGTTAATAACTCTCTTCTTTCTGCCCGAAGCGTCTGTCGATACAACATAAGGGCCGACATAGTTTTGAACTGTGGATATGCCAAACTGCACAGTTCCGGTGCTCGCACCGGTTTGCCCGTCAACAGCTGGGGCAAATGTCTCTACAACACGCTCTCGCTCGTCATAACGCGGTTTCGACCAGTAAACAGTTTCACCTTGTCGGTAAGGGTTAGAGACACTCGCCACTCGGCCGATATTGTCATACCTAATCTCGGAGAATATGTCACCCTGGGCGTCTTTCGTCTGTTTCTTTATAACACGCCCCAAACGGTCGAAAAATGTCGTGGATTCCGCCCAGTTACTGTCGTCTATCTGTTGCCGGGACTTGATCCAAAGATTGCTCGGATCGTCATTATAGACTATTTCGGATGTGCTGCCACCAGAAGGCGGAATAACTCTTATCGGCCTGAGATAACTGTCGTATTGGGTCGAAGCAGTCTGGCCATTGGCATCCGTAGTGGAAAGAAGCAATCCGGTATTGAGGTCATAGGTTCGTGAAACCTCCGAACCCGATGTCGTTCCGTGAACTCCCGTAGTATCAGGCGCTATTGCTTTTGTTTTTGTTACATATGCATAGTAATAACTGGGGTCGTATTCGTATTCGAGAAAGCGGTTCTGATCGCCCGTCGAGTCCCACACCTTTCGGACATTGCCGAAATTGTCAAATTGAGTATGTGTAGTGATCCATGGATTCGCATCGGCATTCCATGTGCGCTTTGTCGTGGGAAGACCGCGATAGGTCGCATTTGCGCCTGTAGGAGTCTGATAACCGGTCGTCGAACCGTAATCAACCATCGAATAATATTGATTCGGCTCGTCATAAACCGCCTGGTTTCGCGCCAGAATATTATTCGGATTGTTTGGGTCGATTAGGCGCGTTTCAATCGGCAAACTCACCATCTGTTTTGAGGTATAGTTTGAATCCGTGATGTAGTCCGTTTCCGTTGTTTTGAGGGCGCTGCCGAGGGCGATATTGGGCATCGCGGCCGAGCTTGCCGTGCTGGAATCAAGAACGGTAAATCCGAACCCGGTCGAAGTAACCACGTTGGAATAATTGTCGTAGCCAAACGTAGCGCTTTGCGCAAGCGCACTGCTGCTGCCGTTTTCAAATAGTATGCCGGTGGTGCGGGTAACCTGAGGATATCCAGCTAAATAGGGCGCCGGTGATCCGTCAACTGTTAGAGCATTATCCGAAGCAATCCCCGATGGCCCGTTTATGCACGTCCGCACGCATCCACCCCCTCCGCCGCCTCCTATTACTCCTCCACCGGCTGTAGCACTTAATAGGTTGTATTCGGTCAATGTCCTGCGCAATCGTGTAGTTCCGTCGGCTGCGAAGACATCTTCCTCGTATTCCTTTCCCGCTAACTGTGAGGGCAGACGCACACCGCCAGATCCAACATTTGCTCCCGGCTCGACAAATAGATACCTCACCGTCTGAGTGCCATCTGGTGCAGCAGTTATGACCCGATACGGCGCAGTCGGCACTAAAAAATTACCGTGCGGAACCGAGTATTGCCAGTGGGCTTCACTCTGCTGCGTGCCGTCGGGACTGACATAACGATCCATCACGCCGCGATTTCCCTCTCGGAGCAGACCGTTGCCTCGACCTCCAGTAAAGCTGAATCCAGGAATCGGCTGTTGATTGTACCGTTCGGTCGCCCCGGAAGGATAAGTTATCTTTTCGATCTCTCCATAGATGTTATAGCCAAATTGATAACTCGTTCCGTTTGGCAGATCGACCTCCTGCAACACTACCGGATTGTGCTGAATATTTTGGAACGAATCCTGGATGCCGGTAAATAGCTGTCCGAGTGAGCTAATTGAACCTGAATTAAGTGAATCCGCCAGCCGCTTCCATTTGAAAGTGTATCGCCTCGTCTGATTCGTCTGGCCCGGCGCGTCATAATAAACCGGCGCAATTGGCGCCGTTGGATCGGTCGGAATGATGGGTTTGGGAATACCGGGTATTGTTCGACCCATAGTGTCAACCAGATCAGAGAGCCCAGTCGCTGAATTGTATTGTGGTGTTAGTTTGTTCCCATTTCGGTCAACATATTTAAGAGCTGGATAGTTTGCGTTCCCTGCTGTTACGTTGCCGCTCATGCTGAATTCGTAGTGGCTGCCGTCCGGCAAATACAATATACCGACATTTGTCTGCGGATTGATTTCAAGCCTGAGATTCGATCCGTCAATAGAATGGTACGATGTTTGGGGCGGGAGCAATTGATTCGGAGGAACATTGATCGCCTGTTCTGAAGAAACCAGATCATGCGTTGAGCCGTCGGGCAGATGCAGGGTTAGTTTTGGAATAATATTGTAGCTATTGGTCAAAAGAGTATCTTGCGCTAAACGGCCATTCGCTGAACCTCCATTGGGAGAAGTTATTAATACTACATGACACCAATGTCTACCAAAGAGATCATACCAACAAAACGTGCAAAAATCGGGACAATCAGCGCTTCCTCCAGGAGTCGGAGTTGGAGATGGATAACAGCTTTCCGGATGATCCATACATGGGTCAGGCGTAGGCGTCGGATTCGGCTGAATAATTTTATAAATGCTCGTATCTTCGAGAGACGGAGATTGCAAACTGTTCGTCCATCCCGATGTAGAATGCTCACCGTAATATGTATTGGCAAAATATTCTGTGAATCCCGCCAAGTCAGTGTATGGGTAAGTCTCAGTTCGCCACACTTTTGACGAATACATCATTGTTATCGGCAATGAGTTGCCCGCTCTGCCAGGTGCATCGCCCAAAGAGATTGACAACTCCATGCCTAATGTTGTCGGATTGATTCTCGCTTCGGCACGTCTGGTTTTGTCCTTGTTGTTTTGGGTGTTGTCGTCCTGTCCGAAAGCGACTGTGCCGGTCAGCAGGGTCAATGCCGCGATGCCGATGCCGATGCCGAAAAGTTTGGTTATCCGAGAGACTGTGTTTGTCATATCATTCACCGTTTGTGTCTTGGGTCTTGGGTTTTAGGTCTTAGGTGTTTTGCCTTTTGCCTTTTTACTTTAGGCACGCTCGTTTACACTCGCGTTTCTGCCCGTTTTACCATTCACGGCCGCTGCCTACTGCTTACCGTCGGTAATAAGCCGGGACGGGGATGTCGCCGTTTGTTCCCCATTGGACGTTGCGGGTTTGGTTATTTGAGCTTTGGTATATTGACCAGACGCCGGTTGCGGGGTGCCAGACTGCGATATCGCATTTGCCATCGCCGTCGTAGTCGTTTTGGACGGTGATGTCGCCCGATTGGCCCCACGCGGTCGAGGTTGTCTGCCCGTCCGAGCTCCTGATGACATACCATGTCCCGGTGCTGCCCCGCCATAGAGCGATGTCGGCCTTGCCGTCGCCGTCGTAGTCGGCGACAACCGGCGTATCGCTCGACACCCCGAAAGTAGTTGTCCGCGAACCGCCGTTGCTGCTGTTTACCGAGTAGAAAGTGTGGTTCGAGTCACGCCAGACAGCTACGTCTGCTTTGCCGTCTCCGTCGTAATCGGCAGGCACGGGCTTGTCGGTGCCGTTGCCAAGATATGCATAGACCACGTTGCCGGTAGAGCTTTGGACGATATACCATGTGCCGCTGCGATAAACGGCAACATCGGTCTTGCCGTCGCCATCGTAATCTGCCGGTGCCGGAATATCGGTGCCGACTCCAAAATGGTATGTGTAATAGGTATTGTCAGAGGAACGAAAGATCCACCAATCTCCCGACGACGGGCGGAATATTGAGAAATCCGTCTTGCCGTCACCGTCAAAGTCGCCCGGAACAGGAATATCAGTGCTTACACCCCATTGAAAATAGGTCTGTGCGGAGCCTGTTCCTCCGAGAACATACCATTCGCCGTTCGATGGCCGCCAGACGGCGAGATCGGCGGGCGGCGCGGCATTTGCATTGGCGTCTTCGACAGCCAGCAATCTCGACCCAGCATAGATATATTCCTTGCTCAATTGAGGAGTCGGCGTCGGCACAAGGGCGGCAAGTGGATTCCAACTGTTGGGCGCATTCTTCGCCAGTTCCTTGCCAAACCAGCCGGTTTTCTTTCCGGTCATTCCGTCTGTATGCGGCAGCCAACCGTTTTTGGCAAACGCGCCGAACATGATCAAAAACAAAAGCGCAAACGCAGCCGTGCCGTAGAAAAGTCTCTTGCGCTTTTCCGGCTTTACAGACGACAACAGAGGCATGGGTAACTCCTTCGTGAAATTAAATTGTTAAGTAACGGATAGTGGTCTAAACGATACAACCAACATACGCTTATCGAATCTCTGGGTCAACATTTATTTTTTGTATTTGACGATAAATCAACGTCAGCGGTCGCCGGAATCTCACCAAACCAAGATAAATACTGGCTCTTTTTAGTAAATCGTCAATCGCAAATTGTGGATATGAGAGCGGGCTAGTCGTCAAAAATGGCAACAGCGGCGAACTGGTGGCGAGCGTCAATCCCGTAACCAACACCAGCATGTACGAGGGCCAGGCAAAACCAGACGGCGGCGATTGGCTGCCGAGCTCTTTTACAAGCGATTCGAGGCACATCTCAATCACCGGTCTCACTCCCGGCACAATGTACACCATCCAGGTTCGTGCTCTCGGCGGCTCGACAGGCCAATCCGATTGGTCCGACCCCGTTTCGCATATGTCAATGTAGCTGCTGATTTTACCTATCTTTGAAAAAGGCTTCGTCTTTAATGCACGAAGCCTTTTTAACTCCCGTTGGTGACACGCTGTTACACATGCAACCTACCTTATAATTTTCGGAAGATCGGAGCCGATATTTCGTCCGTCGCGTCCTTTGCCATGGAATTTGCTGGCCGGTGATAATCGATAATCTTTATTGGATAGATCGATAAATCCCACATCTTTTATATCGGATACCATCGTATTTCCCGTCGGAAAAGAAAAGACGTCGGGCGAAACGCGATTGAGATTCATTATCACATTATTGTGAAACATTTCGCGGGCCGCGTCGGATTTCATATCCAGCGGGCCATGGATGCCATAATCGCCATGACCAACGATATTGTCTTCAAAGACAAATCCGCGGGGCAGAGTATTATAAAAGGTGGTTATATTGCCGAGGTTAAAGACGGTGTTGTTTGATACGGTGATGTCGTCGCCATCGGCGATCTGGATAAAATAACCCGATCCGTCGAATGCATCGCCTCCAATATTTAAAAACAAATTGTTTGCGATTGTCAGCCGCTTTAGCGTTTGGCTCGGATTTGTGTCATCCAGGCCGAGAATATTTATGCCCTCGCCCGCCCCGTTTATAATGTTGTCCTTGATCACCGCATCCTCGATAGTGGAGAAAACAGCTTTGCCATCCTGATCGCGCACGGTTATGCGAAAGGCAGATCCTGCCCAGTTGTTTTCAAGATAATTGCCTGCAAACTCTACACGCTTCGCATTTTTTAATTCAAACAGCGTCTTTACCGTTACCTTTTTTTTCCATTCGGCGGGTTTGTTTAGATGATTACCGCGAATCTCTATGTCCTGCGGGATGAGATCGGCTGTGGCTGGGTCAGCACCACCGAACATAATATTCTCAGCGCCGCCCTCGATGTAATTATTGATAATGTGGATATTACGCGTACCTGTCCAGCCGCAGATGCCTTGAGTTTCCTCGCCCGGAAAGCCGATCCCCTCGATGTAGCTGTTCTTTATCGTGGTATTTGCGCTGTTTAGAGCGATGCCTCGGCGAACAACGCCGGAGGTGAACGGATGCACATACGAGCGGTCAATCTCGATGTCGTGCGGAAGGTGATCGGCTGATTCGCCTTTGCCAAGCACGATGAGACCGTAATTGTATGTGGAACTTGCTGCGGTAAACTCGATGCCGACAAAACGGTAATGATTAGCGCCGCTCGCCGCCGAGACCGCTGGCCTTCCCAATATTCCGGCGACGATTGTTGCCATTGACGATTTCTGAGCGGGACTGACGCGTTTATCGGCGGTCAGATTGCCGGCGGACGAGCTTTGAATCGTGACAAAATCCGTTAGCGGCTTGTTTGGCAGGCTGATCATACCGTTATAAACGGCTCCGGCCTGTAGCTCGACAATATCGCCGCCGTTCGCCATCTCGATAGCCGCCTGGACGTTGCCGCCTGGTGGGACTTTTATGATCCGGCCATGACTAGTATATTCGACCACTGGCTGCGGACCGATGATGCCGAGCCTGCCGTAATTCGTATCATACCCAAGGACTCCGGCCACGGCGAGCAACGCAAGGAACGCCAATATCCAACCCCTAGATATACGCTTTCGCACCGGCTTGACCGGTTTGCTCCTTACATTCATCACGCTTTCCGTCATTTGATATTCCATTATCTGCATAAACAATTGAGATAAACGGCTAAACGCCGGTCAAATCCATATTACCGCAATGAAAATATCTGGCTAAACGCGGCGAAAAAGGTTATTCTTGATTTGGCTCCCAGCCGGCCAAAATTCTACAAATTCGTCTCTATTCTTACTTTCTATCTACGTTATGTGCGGTATTAACGGCATTGCATTTTCGAAACGTTCAGGCAGACAGGCCCAGCCGGGATTGATAGCTCGAATGCGCGACGTTTTGCATCACCGCGGGCCGGATGATGGCGGCATTTTTGTCGATGGCAATATCGGTCTCGGACACCGCCGTCTGAGTATCGTCGATGTTGCCCACGGCGCACAGCCGATGTGGGACAGTGAGCGGGAGTGTGTAATCGTTTATAACGGCGAGGTCTATAACCATGCGACCCATCGTTATGATCTCATTGCTCGCGGCCACGCATTCCAGACACGCTGCGATACAGAGACGATCCTGAATCTTTACAAAGAGTTTGGTCGCGACTGCGTTGACCATTTGCGTGGGATGTTTGCCTTTGCGATCTGGGACACGGGCAAACGGGAGCTTTTCCTTGCCCGCGACCGTTTTGGCGTCAAACCGCTGTATTACGTCCACGACAACGACGGCAGCTTGTATTTTGCATCCGAAATAAAAGCTCTGCTTGAGGCCGGAGCGGTTAAGCCGGAGATCAATTTTAACGCTCTGCCCGACCAATTTGCCAATCACGGGACATCGGGCGACGAGACGCTGTATCAAGGTGTCAAGCGGCTGAAGCCGGGGCACACTATGGTCTGGAAAGACGGAAAGATCGACATTCGTGAATTCTGGGATCTAAGCTTCGAACCAAAAAATGAGGCTCGCAGTGACGCCGAATATATCGAGGAATGGCGTGATCTGTTTCGCCAGTCGGTCAAGCTGCGGCTAATGGCGGATGTGCCGCTGGGGATGTTTCTGTCAGGCGGAATCGACTCGAGCGCGATCGCCGCGATAATGTCAACTATGGTCTCGGAGCCGATCAAGACGTTCTCGGTCGGATTTCGCGAACGCGAGGCAAATGAGCTCGAATACGCGCGACTCGTCGCCGAGAAATTTGGCACAGATCATCACGAGATCACTATCACCCCAGAGCAGTTTTTCGAGGCCCTGCCAAATCTGGTCTGGCATGAGGACGAGCCGATCGGTTTTATCGCAAGCGTACCGTTGTATTTCATCTCAAAACTGGCTCAACAGCATGTAAAAGTCGTACTGACCGGCGAAGGCGCCGACGAGACGCTCGCCGGTTACGGCCGTTATCAGAAAGCTCTGACGCTGCTGAACTATGGCGAAAAATACGAGAGCATCACCCCCACGTTTCTCCGAGATGCGGTTCGTGGCGGCGTTGCGACGCTGCCCGGTGCTCTGAACCGCAAGCTGAACCGCACGTTTCTTTCGCGTGAATCGGACATCGAAAATCTATTTTTCGACAATTTTTCGGTGTTTTCAAAGTCGATGCAGGCAAAATTGTTTAGCCGCAACACTCGCGGAAGGATCGAAAATACAAATCCATATTTTCTGCAAAATCAGTGGCTCGAAAAATGCGATGCCGAGGATGTGCTCGACAAATTGCTTTACGCCGACACCAAAACGTATCTTCACGAGCTGTTGATGAAACAGGACCAGATGTCGATGGCCGCGTCGATTGAGAGCCGGGTGCCGTTTCTCGACCACAAGTTGGTCGAATTTACGGCGCGGATGCCGCGTGAGATGAAACTGCGCGGCGGCACAACAAAATGGATCCTTCGCGAGGCGATGAAAGGAATTTTGCCAATCGAAATTCTTGACCGTCCAAAGATGGGGTTTCCTGTGCCGGTCGGAAATTGGTTTCGCGGCGAGTTCAAGCATATCGTCGATGAATATGTGCTCACAAAACGCGCTTTGGATCGCGGTATTTTTGACGCCGATTTCGTCCGCTCGCTCGTTACAAAGCATAACGCCGGTGAGAATCATGACGAACGCATCTGGTCGCTGATCAATTTCGAAATTTGGCAGCGACAATTTATCGATGGGGAAGCGTAAGTCGATCTTTACACTGATTTCTGGGAATATTCGGCACCTTATTGATTTACCAAGACTATTATGGAAGCTGCAAATATAATTCCACTTAAACCAAATATCGAACGTGCCAGTACCAGACTCTGTTTGGCGATTTCGAGACTGTTCCTAAAGAATGGTCCTCTCAGGCGATTCGGATTCCGAAAGGAAGAGATAACGCGGTTTGATTCGATGGACAATTACATCGGCGAGCGCGTCGAGCAAATCAATGATTACGTCGAGCTTTTTAGCCCGTTCGTGTCGTTTGCTGATAAGAGCGTTTTGGAACTCGGCAGCAATAAAGGCTATCTTCTAAACAGCTTTTTACAGCACAAAAAATTTGAGGCAATCGGAGCCGAGATTGACCCGGAAGCGCTTCGCTATGCCCGCGAAAACTACGGCGAAAATATCAAGTTCGTTCAAACAACGCCGAACAGTATCCCTTTGCCCGATAACAGTGTTGACGTGATCTATACGATCGACACTGTCGAGCACCTGAGCGATCCCTGCGAGATATTTGCCGAATGTCTCCGCGTTTTGCGTCCGGGTGGCACATTTCTCATTCATTTTAGCGCATGGCTCGCACCCTACGGCTCGCACCTTGAGGACATAATCCCGATTCCCTGGGCAAATGCTATTTTCTCAATGGACACGCTGCTCAATGCTGCAGCGCATCTATACGATTCGCCCGATTATGATGTTGCGTGCTATTACATCGATCCTGTAACGGGTATTCGAAAGCCGAATCCTTTTTTAGATAAGGCTAAATGGGAAGAGTTTCTGAATCATATAACGATTCGAAAGTTCAGAAAGATAATTCGCCAGATGCCTTTCGAAATTGTCCATTTGGAAAATATCGGATTCGGCGGCAAGTCCTTTAAGGCGGGACGTGTCTTGGGAAAACTGTCACATGTGCCGATTGCTGAGGAATTTTTTACAAAGGCTACCTTCGCCGTGCTAAAAAAGCCGGCGGATATGGCGTGAAATCTCGTTTTATAGCTACCCATATAATGATGCCAGCAGACAGCTCAAGATCAACAAAAACCAGCCTTCTGGGCCGCGATATCCTGTGTTTTTCGCACGACTGGACGGGTGATCCGTTGTCAAAAACGCACTTGATGCGTGTGCTGTCAAAGGACAACCGCATCCTCTGGATTAACGCCATCGCCAACCGTATGCCGACGACCTCGTCGCAGGACGTGTCCAGAATCGTCAAGAAATTAAAGGCATTTGCCGAGCCTATTAGTGAAGTTGAGCCGAACATCTTTGTGCTTAATCCGCTCGCGTTTCCGTCGTATGGCAACAAATCTATTCTGAAAATCAATCAGAGTTTTCTTGCAAGCCAGATCAAAAAAGCGATGCGAAAGCTCGGCTTTAAGGATGCGGTCAATATGGTCTTTAACCCCGCCGCCGGGATGATCGCCGGGCGTTTGGGTGAGAGTCAAGTGATATATTATTGTGTCGATGAGTATACGGCTTTTACAGGAGCGTCACGCGGGTTGAAAGAGATCGAGGAAGACCTGTTTCGACGCGCCGATCTGGTAGTTGTGTCGGCAGAAAGGCTGTTTGAATCGAAAAAACATTTCAATTCAAATACGTTTATCATTCGCCACGGCACCGATTGGCGGCATTTTCGCACGGCGCTCGATCCGACATTGCCGATCCCTATTGACATTGCCGACCTGCCGCGTCCGATCATCGGATTTCACGGGCTTTTGGCCGATTGGGTCGATTATAAGTTGATAAAAAAAGTGGCCGAGCATTTTGCCAGCGGTTCTGTCGTACTCATCGGCAAGATCGCGGTTGATGCCGAAGAAAAGATCAAAATTCTCGACGATGTACAGAATGTTCACTTCCTGGGTCGAAAATCCTACGCCGAGCTTCCGGCTTACTGCAAGGCTTTTGATGTTGCATTAAATCCGTTTGCGATCAATGAACTTACACTCGCTGCGAACCCGCTAAAGGTCCGCGAATATCTCGCCGCCGGGCTGCGGGTCGTTTCGACGGATATTCCGGAGGTTCACGTTCTCGCCGATTGTCTCGTAGGAACCGACCACGCCGATTTTATCGCGAAGATCGAATCAGCCCTCGCGCATCCCAAGCCGCGCGTGCTGGTGAGTGATGCCGTTGCTCACGAGAGTTGGGAATCGAAGGTTGCGGAACTCCGCAAACTCTGCGTAAATCTCCGCAATCTCCGCGTTAGAACAGATTTTAACGTAGAGATCGCTGAGGAAGACGCAAAGGACACTGAGAAGAAATAATATGAGTGCCCCGATTATGTAGAGTTAGCCGAACACTACGTACGCCGTCGCAGCCCTAGTCCCCGTTCTTCATTTTTTCCATTAATTCCAGCCAGCGGGGGTCGTCGCGGAGGGAATTGAGATTTGTGTCTTTTTCGAAGTAGGGCTTGTTTTGATTGCCGAGGCGGATGGCTTTGTTTAGCCATTTGAAGGCGAGGTCATGGTCGCCGAGCAGGGCGTAGGTCGAGCCGACCCAGTAGGCCATGTCGTGATCGGAACGCGAGAGGGCGAGGGCGTCGTCGGTGAGCATCGCCCTGGCATCGTCAGGGCGGCCTGAGCCGGCCAGGAACTCGGCGGCGAGCGGGCGAATACCGTCCATTCGCGGATGCTCTTTTAACACGCCGCCGATCAGATGATTGGCCTCATCAAATTTCCCCTGATAATAAAAAACGCCTGAGCGGAATATCTTGATCATCGGGTGGTTTGGCTCGACCTTAGCACCTTTATCGAGCATTTCCAGCGCCTTGTCAAATTCGCGTTTGTAGATAAAAATGCGGGCGCTGTTATAAGCCGCGACGGCACGAGCGGCTGGGTCGAGGCGGGTGAGTTTTTCAAACGCCTTGAGTGATTCGTCATACTCGCCGTCGAGCCGGTGCATCACGCCTTTGACAAACCAGAGCGCGGCGTCGTTGGGAAACTGTTTTTGCAGCAGTACAATTTCTGAGCGGGCCTTCTTTTTCTCCCCGCGGCCCATGTAAATCATCACCATCAGCACACGGGCCTCGACGACATTTTGATCGTAGAAAAAGGCTTTGCTAAAGGCGGCCTCGGCGTACGTGTAATCCTCAGGCTCGCCCAAACCCTTAAAAACGCGGTTGGCGTAACATGCCCCAAGACCGCTGTAGGCAAGGGCAAAATGCGGGTCGATCTCGATTGCCCGTTTGAAATTGGCGATCGCCGCGTCGCAATCGTCGGCGTCGATAGTGCGAAAGATAAAGCGGCCAAAATTATCGCGTCCGCGAAGGTATTCTTCCCATGCCTCGGCGTTCTCGGTCGCCCGTTTGCCGAGTTTCTCGGCTTCGAGATCGGTTAGTTCGAGTCTTAAACCTTCGAGAATTCGCTGAGCAATGCCATCCTGTAGAGCGAGAATATCGCTGCCTTCGGCGTCGATGCGGTCGCTCCAAAGGATGTCGCCCGAGACAACATCGAGCAGTTGTGCCGTGACACGCAATTTGTCGCCAGCACGAATAAACCCAGCCGAAAGCACGGCGTGAACACGCAATTCCTTGCCCGCCTCGCGCGGATCAATCTCTTTACCGTGATATTTCGCTATCACCGAACTTGGGCGGACGATGATCGAGCGGATCTGTGCCAATTCGGTAATTACGGCGTCGGCGAGGGCAAATTCGTAAAAGCTCGACGCCTGATCCTGACTTAAATTTTGAAACGGCAGGATCGCGACACTCTTTTTCTCGACGCCGGTTGCAGTTAGCGAAATGTCCGGCGTGAACGATGGCTGGCTCGACGACGATATCTGTGACGGGAAAGATTGTGACGACCCTGATGCCTCGGGCGTCGATTTACCTGTGAACCAGTTGAGTACGCGTTTAACGGCGCTGCCGTCGGCGTGGCCGGGAGCGAATGTGTCGCCCGGCATCACCTGCGCTCCGGCGATCTGCTGCAGCACGGCGCGAAGCTCGTCACGCATCGTTGCAATCTTTTGATAGCGATCCTTCGGATCCTTTGCGAGGGCTTTATCGACAATCTGCTGCAATTGCGGCGGGAGGGGCTCTTTACGCATATCGGCGAGCGGTTTCGGCGTTCCATAAAGCACTTGGTGGCGGACGTCGATGACCGTTTTACCCTGAAATGCCCAAATGCCGGTGAGCATCTCGTAAATCAGAACACCGGTCGAAAATATATCGGATCGAGTATCGGCCCGCTCACCCTTGGCTTGTTCGGGGGCAGCGTAGGTCGCCGTGCCGTAGGGAATGCCAAGCTCGGTGATCTGGGTGCGGTCGAGGCCCGCGGTCTCGGCGATCTGCTCGTCCTCCATCAATTTGGCGAGGCCAAAATCGAGTATTTTTACCTGGCCGGAATCGGTGACCATGATGTTTCCCGCTTTGATGTCGCGGTGGATTATGTTTTTTGAATGGGCGTAGGCGAGGGCGTCGGTGACCTGGATGGCGATCGAAAGAGCGCTTTTGAGATCCAAAGCGCGACCGGCGACAAGCTGGCGGACATTCTTGCCCTCGACATACTGCATTGCAATGTAGAAAACGCCATCGGCGCTGTGAAAATCATATATCGTGCAGATATTCGGATGGTCGAGCTGCGAGCAAAGCTGGGCCTCGCGCTCGAAACGCTTAAAATTCGCGGTCTTTTGAGTGAGTTCGGGCGGGAGGACCTTGATGACGACGGTGCGGTTTAGCTTGGTGTCGAGAGCCTTATAAACCGTCCCCTGGCCACCGGAGCCGATCTTTTCGAGGATCTTGTATTGGTTAATTTGCGAACCAACCATAAGAATTGCGGAATGCAGATTGCGGATTGCGGATTGCAAACCCATTCTCCGTAAACTTCCGGTTAAAGATGACGATATAGTCTATATTGATAAATCCGCATTCCGCAATCCGCAATCCGCATTTGTGAGTTCCGGCCAACTGCCGGTCAATCAATTTGGATCGTTCAGCCACGGGGCGGGTCGCCCCACCCCGAACCAATATATGCGCCGTTCTCGACAATGCACGGCACAGTTACGTCCCCGCTGGAATATTCGAGCATTTCCCGTTGACGCACCTTGTCATTCTGCGCGTCGTATTCGATGAACGGCACGCCGTTATCGTTGTAATGATCCATTGCCTGCCGGCAATACGGACAGCCCGGTTTTGTATACAATACTAATGCCATTGTTCAAAATTACACCTTTTCGATAAGATAATCTAGCGAGGCCGCAGCGATGTTAATTGTTTGTAACATTTGAACTTTATGACAGAGCCTGAGATTTTTGCACCATACGATAAATTGATCGAGATCGAGATCCTCGGTACAAAATATATGGTGCCCGAGAATAATTCGCTGCTGCGTTGTTTTCAGTTTTTGGCAATGGAAAATATCAGTTACGGAGATTTTTGCTGGAACGGCGAATGTCTCAATTGCCAGGTCTGGCTGCAAAACGGCGATAAAGAAAAGGCCATCATGGCCTGTCGCACGACCGTCGCCGAAAATATGAATATCGTGCGAATGGCCGACGGTATCGACCTCTCAGACAAGTAGCCCGTTCCTTAAATCTACTGTATTGTCCCACGATCCCGCACAACTTGTTAGAATTAGAAACGATGAACACGGCAACAGCATCACATATTGATGCAGCAGAAAAAAAGTTTTTGGATTTGAAAAGCATCCTGAAACCCAAGTTGGCGGAAGGGCTGATCGTCGCATTTTCCGGCGGGGTTGACAGCGCTTTTTTGACCTGGGCAGCGGAGCAGGAACGGCTGATTTCGGGGGGCAAATTGGCGGCGCTGACGACGCTGAGCGAGAGTTTTTCGCAAGCCGAGCGTGCCGATGCCGAGCGGTTTGTTGAGGCGCACGGCATCCAGCATTTCTGGCACGAGAGCAAGGAGCTCTTGAATCCGGCATATGCTATCAACGACGGCAACCGTTGCTTTCATTGCAAAACGGAGCTGTTCAATATCTGCCGTGAAGCTGCAAAAGAGCATAATTTTAAGTGGATCGCCTACGGTTACAACGCTTCGGATCGAGGCGACATTAGGCCGGGGCATAGGGCTGCAGTCGAAAACTCGATATTGTCGCCGCTTGCCGAGGCCGGACTGACTAAGGATGACGTACGGCTACTGATGCGTAAAAATGGCCTCGAAATGGCGGATAAACCTGCGAGCCCGTGTTTGAGCTCGCGGCTGATGACCGGTGTTTTTATCACTCCGCAAAAGCTCAAGGACGTTGAGGATTTTGAAGCGATTTTGCGTGATGGCGGGCTGCGAGTTTTCCGCGTTCGGCTGCACGAAGTGGGCGAGACGAAGTTTTTACGGCTTGAAGTTGCTGTCGACGAGATCAATTGGCCGCGCAATTGCGTGAAAAACTCGTCGAGGAAGCCCTCAAGCGTGGATACAAATGGGTAACGCTCGATCTGGCGGGTTACAGGACAGGCGGAGGAAACCTGATCGGAAAATGATAGAGACAGAGCTGATTGAATTGTTGGAAAAGGTAAAACGCGAGGAACTGTCAACTGAAGAGTGGCTCTCAATATTTTGCAAAGCGCGCCTTTTCGCACGACCCAATTGCCATTTGCCGAGCTTGACCACCATCGCAGCCTGAGGCAGGGAATCGGCGAAGTCGTTTACGGTGAATCGAAAACAGTTGAGCAAATAATTTCCATCACCGGACACCTCTCGCACGGCGGAGAGACGGTTTTGATCACGCGGCTTGACACGGAAAAGATCACCGCGATCGAGGCTAAATTTCCCGATGGCCGAGCGAACACAACTGCCCGCACCTTTATCGTAAATCCTAAACCCGCCAAAAATTCGGCAATGGGCGAGCCTTTTGTCGCGATTCTGGCGGCGGGCACGAGCGATGCTTATGCGGCTGAGGAGGCATGCGAGGTTTGCATAGCGATGGACACGGCTTTTGAGAAATTTTACGATGTCGGCGTCGCGGGACTGCACCGGCTGCTGGATAAACGTGAAGCATTGCAGAAGGCTTCGGCGCTGGTTGTTGTCGCCGGCATGGAAGGGGCTTTGCCAAGCGTGGTTGGCGGGCTGTTTGGCAAGCCGATATTTGCCGTTCCGACCAGCGTCGGTTACGGAGCGAGCTTTGGCGGTATCGCGGCGTTATTGGCGATGCTAAATTCGTGCGCCGCTGGTGTTGCTGTCGTTAATATCGACAACGGATTTTCGGCTGGCTACGCAGCCTGTCAGGTGTTGCGCGAGATAAAGAAAAATACGCATGGGTAAAGCATTATTTTTGGAAAGCGTGGCCGGCGTGGCGGGCGATATGTTTGCCGCGGCCTTTCTAGAAGCCGGGCTGGTTACGTCAGAGGAGTTGAACGGTCTGACCACCCAGCTAGGACTCGACGGTGTAAATGTCGAGGTCGAGAGCGTCATCCGGGCGACGATAAAAGCGACTCACATCACCGTAAAATGGCAGAACGAGAACTGGAAGCAAAATTTCGGACACGGACATCATCACGAACGACAACATCACGATCAGAACACAAACCTTTTGCTCGGCGATGATGCCGCCACTCATTGGCATACTCATTACACGGACATCGACAGACTGATCGAAAAATCTTCGCTCGATACAGACACGAAAATTTTAGCTCAAAACATTTTTCGCGCGCTTGCCGAGGCCGAAGCAGATGCACACGGTATCGAGATCGATAAGGTTGCGTTTCACGAGGTTGGGACGGTTGATTCCATTATGGATGTTGTGATAGCGGCATATTGTGTCAGCAAATCGAGCGCGGAGCAGATTTTCGCAACACCGTTAAAAACCGGACGAGGGATCGTGAGGATGCAGCACGGCGCGCATCCAATTCCGCCGCCAGCCAGCGCGCGGCTATTGATCGGATTGCCTGTTATGCAAACGCCCGCTGCAATAACACGCGAAAATGTCGAGCTATCGACGCCGACGGGCATTGCGATATTGAAAACACTGGAACCTCAATTTGTGAACGAAATGCCGTCAGGTACCCTTCTAAACCAGGGCATGGGAGCCGGGACGATGGATCTCGGGAATTATCCAAACGTCTTTCGCGTCTCGCTGATCGAGACGGATTCGGAGCCAATCGATCTGCCATACGAAACCGACAGCGTGATCGAGATCGTCTGCAATATCGACGACGATACCAGCGAGCATCTGGCCTGGATGTCGGAAATGCTTATGAAAAAAGGCGCTCTCGATGTTTGGCAAACCACAGCCACAGGGAAAAAGGGACGAGTTCTCGTTTGTTTATCTGTATTGGCGAAAGAAGATGCCTGGATGGAATTTGCCGACTGGATACTGCAAAACGGCACAACATTTGGCGTCAGATATAAAAAATGGGACAGGGTAAAACTGGCTAGAAAGTTTGAGATACGCGAAACGGACAAGGGTACTGTCAAATATAAAATCGGACTTACGACTGCCGGTGAACAATTGAAAGAAAAGGCCGAATATGGAGATCTGATGAAGTAGAGAATCGGGTGAAAGATCCCGATTGCAAACGATCTGCGAAATCCCGTCACTTGTTACTCGTAAACGGTTCAGAGGTCAGGATCGGGCTTATCAGGTCGATCTTTTTGAGTATCGAGTCAGTTTCCTGCTGAGTCGCCCGGCGTGGCTTTCCCAACTGTTCGATCACCACCGGTATTAGCTCAATGCGCTCGGCAATGGTGCGGTCGCCCGCCAATTTTAGTTTTATCTTGAGGGTCAGGCCAAGATGCGTTTCGGGGTCATGCTGGTCGAAAATAAAATTGCCGAGCGAATAAAATATGTATTTGCCTTTATATTGCTCGGTCGTCTGTATCCAATGCGGATGGGCGCCAATCACCATATCGGCACCGGCGTCGATCGCAGCGTGGGCAAAAGCGATCTGCGGGGCAATTGGGCGACGCGTGTATTCGATACCGGCGTGCATCGCGACGATAATGTAATCGCTCTTTTGCTTAAGGTCGGCAATTGCGGCTTTCATCTCGTCAGTGTCCTCTATGCGGGCAACGTATGGATTTTTTGTGACGCCGCCATCATTGACCGACGCATACGAAGCCGCCAGAAAGCCGATCCGGATGCCGTTAACGGTAATTATCCCCGGTTGCCAGGCCTCGCCCTTGCTTTCGCCGGTTCCCATGTTCAGGATTCCGCGCTCGGTCAGGAATGACTTTGTATAAGTCAGTCCTTGATGCCCTTGGTCAAACGCATGGTTATTTGCCAGCCCGACGATCTTGAATTTGTATATGAGAATCCCCTCGATGTCGTTTTTGCGGACGTTGAAAACTAGGTGCTTGCCCATCCGGCTATCGTTGCCGGAAATGGGGGCTTCAAAATTTGCAAAATTGAAATCGGTCGAATCGAGCAGCTCGGTTATATGGCTAAACGGAGCCAACGGGCTGTGGTCACGCTCAATTATTTTTTCGATCCCGCGCGAGAGCATAATATCTCCGACAGCGAGAAATGTCGTCTCGGCATCCGCCCGCGGCGCAGTCGTTTTATTGGCGGGCTGTCCGGGAGAGGACGTTTGCGTCATGCCGCAGCTCGATGCAAAAAAGAGAACCAGGCCTAGAAATAGCGTAATTCGCCAGACCGCGATTAAGTTATGGCTGTGTGAGAAATTCATTAGTATTTTGGTACGCTCGGATCGACCTCATTTGACCATGCCGTGATCCCGCCGACAAGATTTTTCAAGCTGCCCTTAAAGCCAGCCTGTTGGAGTACTGCAATCGCCTTGGCACTGCGGCCGCCCATTTTGCAATGGATGACAGTCTCGCGGCTCGCGTCCAACTCACCCATGCGTTTCATTATTTCACCAAGTGGGATGAGTTTGGATCCCTTTATTTTGGCGAAGGCATATTCGTCCGGCTGGCGAACGTCGATAATTTGAATGTCGACCCCGGAGTCGATCAGTGACTTTAGTTCGGACGCAGTTATCTCTTGCATAAAATAGCTAACCTCTTTAAAAACTTTAGCGCCATTTTATCACCATGCACGTATTAATTCACAATTGCCCGGCATTCGATATGCTTTTGCGACTCTTGGATTGTATGTTTGACTACAATAACTATTGACAAAAATTTACATACTTTTGTTAGCCCAATGTTCAAAGTATTGTAAAATACGATACTTAGAGAATTTTTTATGTGGACACCACGTCTTAAAACGTTGATTTGCTCCGTCGTTATTTTTACTTCGATTTCCTGCGGGTCGTCCGCGTCGAACCGTGGAAAAGGCGGCACGAATACCGACGCCAACTCTCAAACAGCAGCTACCGTCACCATAACGGTTGGCAAGAGCGAATCGCGCGAAGTTGCATCCACAATAAGGGCGACCGGCAGTTTGATCGCTGACGAAACGTCCAATATTGCTCCCAAAACTGCCGGCAAGATAGCCAATGTTTTTGCAAACGTCGGCCAGTTTGTTTCGCAGGGAGCGATAATCGCGAAGATTGATGACAAAGACGCCAAGGCCCAGTTGGCGACCGCCAATGTAGCCGTAAAACAGGCTGTTGCAGGTGTCCGACAGGCTGAGGCCCGACTAGGCTTAGGGCCAAATGGTAGATTTGACTCATCAGCAATCCCCGAGGTCAGGGCCGCAAATGCCAGTTATCAGCAATCTCTCGCCGAGCTCAAACAGGCCGAGAATAACGAGCTTCGTTATCGAGAGCTAATCGAATCAGGTGATGTGGCCGCGGTTACTTATGAGCAATTCCGACTGACCCGCGATACTGCTCGTGCCAAAGCCAATAATGCCAAGGAGCTGCTTAATGCCACTGTAAACACGGCAAAGCAAAGCAATCAGGCAATCGCGACTGCCAGAGCAGTGGTCGATTCGGCACAAAACCAGATCAATATAGCGCAGCAGGCTATTGCCGATACCGTCATTCGATCCCCTTTTCCCGGCTATATCAGCAATCGCCCAGCTGCTGTCGGCGAGTATGTTTCTTCCGCGTCGATCGTGGCTACGATTCTAAGAACAAATCCGATTAAAATTCAGCTTCAGGTTGGCGAGGCGGATGTGCCCTCGGTTACGTTGGGCCACGGCGTTTCTCTGGAAGTCGATTCTTATAAGGATCGCAAATTTTCAGGGATCGTGTCTGCTGTAAATCCCGCTGTCGATCCGACATCGAGGTCGGCTGTCATCGAAGCTAAGATTGAAAATGGGGATAATGCCCTTCGCGCCGGCATGTTTGCGATCGCGACCATTAATAAAGAAGGCGGTGTCACATCGGTATTTGTGCCAAAAGCCGCTGTTTCCAATGACCAGACGACACAATCCGTCAGGGTTTTTGTCATTCAGGACGGCGTCGCAAAACTTCGCGTCGTCCAGCTCGGCACTGAAGAAGGCGACGCGTATCAAATTCTAAGTGGCGTTCAGGCGGATGAAACGGTCGCCACGAGCAAACTCGAACAATTGTTCGAAGGCGCGAAAGTTAGTTTTTAAATCAGAGAAATATGCAGTGGCTGGCTGAAATTTGTGTTCATCGCCCGGTATTTGCGACCGTGATCGTTATGTTTTTAACGGTCGTCGGCGGCTTTAGCTTTTTTACTCTGGGGGTTGACCGCTTTCCAAAGATCGACCTGCCGACGATCTCAGTTTCAACGAATAATACCGGTGCGGCACCCGCTGAGATGGAATCGGAGGTTACAGATCCGATCGAATGAGCCTTAAACACAGTTCCCGGTATCGACGAAATGCGCTCGTCATCGTCGCGAGGCGGCTCCAACATCACCCTTACCTTTAATCTTGAAAAAAATCCCGACCAGGCTTATCAGGAGGTTCAGCAAAAACTCAGCACTATTAGTAACCGGCTCCCTCAGAATGCAGACCCGCCGGTTGCGCGTAAAAGCGACCCTGATTCGTCACCGGTCCTGATGTATTCGATCAGCGCCCCCCGGAATGTGATTGAGCTGAGCGATCTGGTGACAACGCTCATTCAGGAAAAGATCCAATCTGCCGACGGTGTTGGCGAAGTGGTGGTTTTCGGCGGGCGGACCAAACAGATCAAGCTTTATATCGATCCGGACAGATTGCGTGCCTACGGACTGTCGGCAAGCCAGGTTACCGCCGCCATAACTGCCCAAAACCAGGAACTGCCGGGAGGAACGCTTGTTGAGGGTTCAAAAACCGTTGGCTTGAGAACGATCAGCAAGATCGCCAAGGTCGATGAGTTTAACGACATTGTCATTGCGACAAAGAACGGTTTTCCTATCAAGTTTAAAGATATTGGGCGTGTAGAACAGGGAGGTGCGGACCCGACGAACACGCTTTCGCTTGACGGCAGTCCGGCCGTGGCTCTTGGCATCCGCAAGCAGTCTGGTTCCAACACGGTCGCGCTCATTAACAACGTAAAGCTGAGAATGGCGGAGATTATTCCGACTTTGCCAAAAGATTTCAAGATCGCGATCGTCCGCGATCAGTCGGAATTTATCGAAAATTCGCTTCACGCGATCGAAGAGCATCTTGTGCTCGGCGCGATCTTTGCCGCCATCGTGGTCTTTTTCTTTCTGTGGAATTTTCGCTCGACCATTATTGCGGCCCTGGCGATCCCGACGTCGATCATTGCGGCATTTGCATTGATCGCCGCTTTTGGATATTCACTAAACCAGATGACGTTGCTGGCCTTGACCTTGATGGTCGGGATCGTCATTGATGACGCCATAGTTGTCCTCGAAAACATCTATCGTTATGTCGAGGAAAAGGGAATGGACCCTTTTCAAGCCGCGGTCGAAGGAACGCGCGAGATTGGCCTGCCTGTTTTGGCAACAACGCTTTCGCTCCTGGCAGTATTTATTCCAGTCGGATTCATGACCGGGATTGTAGGGCGATTTATGTCGTCATTCGGGTTAACTTCGGCGGCGGCGATAGCGGTTTCACTTATCGTTTCGTTTACGCTGACGCCGATGCTCGCGGCGCGATGGATCAAACCCAAGAAAGTTCAAAGTTCAAAGTTCAAAGTTCAAGGTGAGAGAGATATTGAAGACGGCGGAACGAATGAGAGTGAGACACGCGAAACTTTAAACTTTGAACCTGAAACTTTGAACTCTGACTCTGATTCGAAGGCCGGCTGGTTTTACAGCAAGGTCGATGGAACCTATACGTGGCTGCTCCGCCTCGCAATGCGTTTTCGTTGGGCGGTTGTGCTGATATGTGTCTTAACGGTCGTTTCGATCTATCCTCTTTACAAATTTGTCGGCATGGCGTTTTTGCCTGACGAGGACGAATCGATATTTCAGATCAATGTTCGCGGCCCGCAGGGGACTTCGCTTGCGGCCACTCAATCGATACTGGATCGCATTGCGCGCGATGTTCGCGAAAAAATGCCCGGCCTTAGAAATACTGTCGTAAATGCCGGTGGATTTGGCGGCGGCAGTGGGGGCAACGCCGGTAACGTAAGCGTCAGTCTTGTTCCCGTAGCTGAGCGAAAGCAGGGCCAGACGGAGCTCATTGCTCTTGCAAGACAGTTGACTAAGCCCTATTCCAATGCCGACTGGAAGATCAACGTGTCTGCGTCGTCGTCAATCGCCCAGGGAATAGGTTTGGGACGCGGCGGGTCGGGGATAGGCTATTACATTTCGGGCCCCGACATGGACAAACTCAACGATTATGCCAATCAGTTGGTCGACAAAATGAAGACCGACCCGACATTTCGCGAGCCTGACAATTCGGTTGACATAGGCACACCAGAGGTGCGTTTCGTTATCGACCGTACCAAAGCCGCAGATCTGGGCGTTCAAGCCACTGACATTTCGCGGGCACTGAATATTGCCGCCTCAGGTCAACGTGTTTCGACATTTAGCGAGGGGACGCAGCAATATGACGTCCTGGTTCAGGCAGACGAGAGATTTCGGCGCACGCGGCAGAATTTACAGTATTTCACCGTCTCGTCATCTAAAGGCGCGCCGGTTGGCCTCGACCGTCTTGTGACAATTGAGGAGGCTCGCAGCCCGTCATCTATCGCCCGCTTAAATCGCCAACGCGTAGTTACGATCTCATCGAGCCTGCCGCCGAATGCCTCCGAAGCCGATGCTCTAACTAAACTGGAGCAATACGTAAAGGCCCTCAATCTGCCGCCGGAATATTCGTCGGGCGTTCAGGGCCAGTCAAAGGAATTAAAAAGAGCGTACAATTCATTTCTGCTCGCGTTTTTGCTGTCGTTCGTGTTTATGTATCTGATCCTTGCCGCCCAGTTTGAATCATTCATTCATCCGGTGACGATAATGTTGACACTGCCGCTTTCGATCCCGTTCGCATTGCTTTCGACAGCGATAGCGGGGCAAACGCTAAACATTTTTTCGGCGCTCGGCATCTTGCTTTTATTCGGCATCGTCAAGAAAAATGCTATTTTGCAGATAGATCATACCAACGGCCTGAGGTCTAAGGGGATGAATCGCTATGACGCCATTATTCAGGCAAACCGCGACCGTCTTAGGCCGATTCTAATGACGACGATCGCTCTCGTTGCCGGCATGATCCCGCTCGTCGTCGGCAGTGGCGCGGGGGCCGCAACAAATCGTTCGATTGGAATTTTGGTCGTTGGTGGACAGTCGATGTGCCTCTTGCTGACGCTTTTGGCGGTGCCCGTATTCTATTCCCTCTTTGACGACGCACAGGAAACGACAATCTGGCAGACCATTGCCGGCGGCACGAGGAATCTGATTTCAAAATTCCGGAGAACAAAGCCGAACGGGAGCGCCGAAGACCGAGACGTAGCAGCGGAAGTTTAATTTAATGGCTTTTTTGAATACAATTCGACTTTTCTTACGTTTAGCCGCGCCATGCTTTGGCGCGGCGGTCTTTTCATTTCTATTAGCTTTTGCGGCTCTCGCCCAAACGCCTTCTCACACCCCAACACCGACGCCTACGCCAAATGATCCAATGCCTGTTGCTCCGAAATTTGATACGCCGGTGCGGCCATTGCCGAGCGCCGAGCGGGTCGGCGTCGATGCCGACAATCAGTTGCCGCTTACGCTCGACCAAGCGATTGAGATGGCGTTAAAAAACAACAATGACATTGATACGTCGCGCAATGACACTAAAATAGCCGACTTCAATCTAAAGGGTGCACGCGGGATTTACGATCCGCTGCTCACGTCCAGTGACTATTACGAAAAGCTGGTGACGCCGACTGCGTCGGCCATCGGCGGAGCGGTAAACGGGGCCGTCAGCCAGACGCGTTATAACGCAACGGCCGGCGTCAATGGGTTTACGCCTGTCGGAGGCGGCAGCTATTCGGCGCTTTTTAATCCCACGCGAACGACGACAAGCAATACAAATTCGTTTCTGAATCCGCAGTTCCCGTCATCGCTCAACTTTGCCTATACGCAGCCGCTTTTGCGAAATTTTCGGATAGACAGCAATCGCCGCACAATCCTGATCGCCCGGAAAAACATCGATATCTCGGACGAGCTGTTGCAGCTAAAGGCTCTGACGATAATTACCAGCGTCGAACAGGCATATTGGGATCTGGTTTTTGCGATGCGAAATCTACAAATTCAGATCGACACGCTAAAACAGGCAAAAGAACAGCTTGAGAGCAACAAGCGGCTCGTCGCGGGAGGCGTTCTCGCTCCCATCGAGGTCGTCGCGGCAAACGCGCAGATCGCGACATTTGAGCAATTGGTTTACGCTGCGCAGGAGAGCGTAACGCGAGCTGAAAATACTATGAAAACGTTGATCCTGCCCGATCGAACCTCCGCCGAATGGTCGCGGCCGCTGACGCCCGTCACGCCGACCGGATTGGATGTCCCACATGTTCCGCTCGAAGCGGCGTTGGCCGACGCTCTGAAAAATCGACCTGAAATCGCCCAGCTTGTGACAACCGCCGAGATAAACCGGATCGATCAGCGTTTTTATCGAAATCAAACCAAGCCACAGATCGATCTGGTCGGGACCTACACGGATCAGGGGTTGGCGGGCACGCCGACCGCTGCCGCGATCAGCCCGACGACAGGTCTCAATCGCGTTCCGCCTAATCTCGTCGGCGGTCTTTTTAACTCGCTTGGGAATCTATTCGCGCAAAATTATCCGTCATACCACATCGGCGTAAATATCTCGTTTCCATTCGGAAACCGTGTCGCCAAGGCCAATCTTGGAAACTCGCTGGTGCAAGGTGATCGTATCGCAAACCTCCGGGCTCAGGAGGAACAAACGGTCGAGGCTGAGGTGCGCAATGCTCTCCAGGCACTTCGCTCGGCTGAATCTAAACTTGAATCTGCGACCGCCGCGAGGGTTGCCGCCGAGGAGCTTTACAACAGCGAAGTGCGCCAATTCCGTGCCGGCACGACCACCTTTTATCTCGTCGCCAAGCGCCAGACTGACCTAAACGCCGCCCGCGGCCGCGAGCTCCAGGCCCGCACCGACCTCAACAAGGCGATCTCCACATTCCACCGCGCCACAGGCACCACCCTCACCGTCAACAACGTCACCGTAACTAAGTAACGCGTTTTCCACGGCTCAGCCGCATTTCTTGCTACCCGGATGATAACCATCAATCTCCGGATCCGCGCATACCTCATTAAATAGGACTTTTCTCTCCCTCATAAATGATATTTAAAGCTTTTATTCCTTTTCGCACCAAAAAAGAGGCTGCCTTTTCAGACAGCCATCTTGCACATCGAGGCACACGATAATCACCACTGACGCATGTGCTTCTGACAAATTGGTGGCTTCAGACTTGACCGCAACACAGGTTGTGATTGCTACCGTTGCTCGATTCCTCGCCTGGCGGGGTTCACAACACAAACCTTGTGCGGGGCCTGAAGCCGTGTGGATTGTGGATTTTAGATTTCGGATTTTGGATTGCTGAAGGGAAAAACCGTTTTCTTCAAATCCAAAATCTAAAATCGCCAATCCAAAATCGAAATGGCGGAAAGGGTGGGATTCGAACCCACGGAACCCGTTAGGGCTCACAGCATTTCCAATGCTGCCAATTCAACCGCTCTTGCACCTTTCCGAAGTCAATTACGAATTACGAATCACAAATTTTATAAGAACATTCGTAATTCGTAATTGTTAATTTGTAATTCATATTCTGGCGGAGAGGGTGGGATTCGAACCCACGGTACCCGTAAAGGTACGGCAGTTTTCGAGACTGCTCGATTCATCCACTCTCGCACCTCTCCGCGAACGTATGATTCTAACGGTTTAGGACGTGGGTTTTCAAGTTGAGGCCTGAAGAAGGGAATAGTAACCACGAAAATAGAGTCTTTTGGAGTATTTTCGTGGTTATTGTTTCTTGCGTCTTGTCTTAAAGAAATCCTGCATGAGACGGCGGCAATTTTCGGCCAAAACGCCCGATGTGATTTTCAGGCGGTGGTTTTGGTCGAGACTGTCGCAGACACGGAAATGGGTTTCGACCGCTCCAAACCGTTCATCATGGGCGCCAAAAACTATCCTCGCAACCCGAGCATTAACGAGCGCTCCGGCGCACATCGCACATGGCTCGATGGTCGAGTAAACGGTCGCCCCGGTAAGGCGGTAATTGCCTGTCCTGATAGCGGCTGTTCGCAGGGCGAGTATCTCGGCGTGAGCCGTCGGGTCGTTATTTTTTATTGTTCTGTTTGAGGCCGCAGCCAATATCTTGCCGTCCGCGCCGATAATGACAGCACCGACGGGCACTTCGTTCAATTTTGCAGCTTCGCGCGCGACATGGATCGCTTGCCGCATCCATTTTGCGTCCATTTCCGGCATTGCTTTCGAGTGTAGTCAATTCGCGACTTTCTTGCATCTTATGAATTAAAGGGCTAATCTTGAGCGTAGAGAATGCTCTCCGCTTAAGCCCCTTTTTTGCGATATGAATGACGAGGCTCGGCCAGTTACGGCCGAAGACGAAATTTACATAACGAGTGTGCCGCAATCGTTTCGAGCGTTTGCCGAGGAGGTCCATAAACGGTCTCAAAAACCCCGGACAACGCCGCTGACGATCGCGCAAAAGCTGGCGCCGGCCGAATTTAACACCGCGATGGTGCATTTCTATCGCGGCGAAGTGCAGCGGTCAAATGTCTGGCGAACGCGGCTCGATGCGACGACCAATTGGGCGGTTATAACAGCCGGTGCCACTCTTTCCTTTGTTTTTAGCTCACCCGATAATCCACATTTTGCGATACCGATCAATACGTTTCTCGTCTCGATATTTTTATTTATGGAGGCAAGGCGGTATCGCTATTATGAGGTGTGGGCAAATCGCGTTCGCATACTCGAAACCGGATATTTTGCCCCGATGCTCTCGCATCGCACGATTCCTCCTGACAAGGAATGGGCCGAGCATATCTCGTCCGATCTGGTCACGCCGCATTTTACTATCAGCGAATGGGAAGCCGTCGGCCGTCGGCTAAGGGCAAATTATTTGTGGATATTCATTCTGCTTGCGCTCTCATGGACGCTAAAGATCTACATTCACCCTTCGCCGATACCGATAGCTTCGGACGCGGATAAGAAAGTTTTTTGGGACATTGTTTTTCAGCGTGCCCGGGTTGGGCTTGCCCCTGGTTGGCTCGTTGTGATTGCCGGTGCGCTTTTTAACATCGTGATCCTTTTTGTGGCGTTCACGACGCGAAGGCTAAAGGATGCATCAAGCGAGATGCAGCCGCTTGAGAGTTTTGAGTGGCATCCTCTAAAACAAGTCACCGATTGGGCCGAGACCAATCTCAAACGCCGAAACACGATTAGGCGGTCAAAGAAGGCGCGTCAGCGTGTGCGGTCAATCCACAAGACCGAAAGCTGATAAATTCTTGCGAGTAACTTGGACAGCTAATATGAAAAAAATCTTATTTTTTGCCGTTGTTTTTATTTTGTGCTGGGTTCCGGGGGTTTCTCAGACGGTTCCCACCTCGACCGTTACCACAAAAGTCTTTCCGGAGTTTTCTCCATTCGCGACCTTTCAGCTTGACAGCAAACTGATGGAACGCAAGATGCCATATCGCGTCGTCCTGCCGCCAAATTACAATAATTCCAATGAAACTGTCCATTTTCCGGTCGTTTATCTTTTGCATGGCTTGACAGGTCATTACACAAACTGGACCGACAAAACCCAACTTGCCGAATATGCGCTGATTCATAAATTCATCATAGTCATGCCCGAAGGTGACAATGGCTGGTACACAGACAGCGTTGCGATGCCGACTGACAAATATGAGAGTTATATTGTCAAAGAGCTGATTCCTGAAATAGACGGTAAATTTCGAACCGTTGCCGAGCGCGAGCATCGCATGATCGCAGGTCTTTCGATGGGCGGCTACGGTGCGGTCAAATTCGGGCTCAAATACCCGGAGATGTTCTCGCTCGTCGGCTCATTTAGCGGTGCGCTCGGAGCCACTTCGTTTACCGCCGCTAATGCGGGTGCAATCGGGAAAGGGATCGATGCCGTTTACGGCCCCGCTGACAGCGAGACTCGAAAGGCAAACGATGTTTTCAAAATTGCCCGTGAACTCTCGCCTCAAAATGTCAAGTCCCTGCCATTCATCTATCAGTCTTGTGGCACCGAGGATTTTTTGTTTACAAATAATCGCGATTTCGACGCCGTGCTCATCGAAAAGAAAGTGCCCCACGAATTTCGCGAGCATCCGGGAATCCACGACTGGGTTTTCTGGAACGATCAGGTCAGGGAATTCCTCGATGTAGCCGAGAGAAGATTAAAAAAATAGGCATTTTTACCGCAGAGACGCGGAGACGCAGAGGAAACTCAAACAAAATCGACAGGATATACAGGATTTGAACACTTATGCATTTATTATCGACAAAAAAATATCATGTGCATCCTGTTAAATTCTTTTCCCTGCTTCTCTGCGTCTCCGCCTCTCTGCGGTAAAATTAATCCATGCTTAATTTTGCTATCGAAACCGCCCGCGATGCCGGGCAATTGCTCCTCGAAAAATTTGACCGTGGGATAAAGGTCTCAAAAAAAGGCGATATTAATCTTGTCACCGAGGCCGACCTCGCGTCCGAAGCTCTCATAATCGAGCGCATCAAATCGTATTATCCGCGCCACGAGATACTCGCCGAGGAATCCGGCAATGCTGTCATCATCGGTGGTGAAAACACATGGAAATGGATCATCGATCCGCTTGACGGCACGACGAATTATGCCCACGGTTACCCGTGTTTTTGCGTGACGCTGGCGCTCGAGCACGATGGCGAGATTGTCATCGGCGTGACATTTGACCCGACGCGGAATGAGCTTTTTGCCGCCGAGCGAGGGAAAGGGGCGAGCTTGAACAATAAACCAATCCGCGTATCGGACGCCGAAGACCTCGGTGATGCTTTGATCGTCACCGGTTTTCCATACGATTTCAAAAAGCGTGAAAATTTTGCTCGGCATTTGACTGCCTTTTTGCTCAAATCGCGTGGTGTGCGCCGCGATGGCTCTGCGGCGATCGACTTGGCGTATATAGCTTGTGGACGGTTTGACGGAATGTGGGAAGAAGGGCTCAATCCGTGGGATATGGCCGCGGGCGTTTTGCTGATCGAGGAAGCCGGCGGGCAGGTTAGCGGTTATGACAATTCAAAATTCAGCATTTACTCGCCGCCGATGGCTGCCAGCAACGGCCTAATCCATTCGCAAATGCTGGACGTTCTTAAGTAAACTTTCCAACCTTTCGCGATAATTCCGCGTATGCTAACCTTAAATCTTAGTTAATTTAATCATTATGTCGTGGTTTCGCCGGGATAAGCCGAAAATTGATGAGCAGGAGACGGACGAAGAGCAAACCGTCAAAACCGAGGGCATTTTTGTCAAATGCCCGGAGTGTGACAGCGCTCTTTATAAGCGCGAACTGACCGATTCGCATGAGGTTTGCACACATTGCGGTTATCATTTTCGTTATCCGGCTACGGATCGTCTCAAAGACCTGTTTGACGATGGACGATATGAAAAACTTGACGAGGAAGTGATGTCCGGTGACCCACTAGGTTTTGTCGATTCCAAGCCTTACAAGGATCGTATCGAGCAGGCAAAGGGCGTGTCCGGCTTACCCGAGGCGATTATTTCCGGCAAAGGCATGACCGGCGGGCATCTGGTTTTTGCGGGTGCGATGGATATGTCGTTCATCGGCGGTTCGATGGGGTCAGCCGTCGGCGAAAAAATCACGCGTTTGATCGAATATGCGGTTAAGGATCGCGGCGCTGTCGTCATTTTCTCGGCCTCAGGCGGCGCACGTATGCAGGAAGGGACGCTTAGCCTGATGCAGATGGGTAAAATATCGGCTGCACTCTCGCGTCTGCACGATGCGCGTTTACCTTTTATCTCGGTACTGACAGATCCGACAACCGGTGGCGTTACGGCAAGTTTTGCGATGCTTGGCGATGTGATTCTGGCCGAACCAAAAGCTTTGATCGGCTTTGCCGGCCCGCGAGTGATCGAACAAACAATTCGCCAAAAACTGCCAAAAGGTTTTCAACGCAGCGAGTTCCTGCTCGAACACGGCATGGTCGACATGGTCGTCGACCGCCGAGATATGCGTGACACGATTGTACGAACATTGGATTTTATGATGAACAAAGAGATTGCTGCCTAAATTAACAACTATGCTAAATGAAATTCTGATACAACTCTACGAACGCGATCTGGCCAAGCTAAAGACCGAGGTCGAACAATATGCTGACGATGCCGATATGTGGAAAAAGAGCGGCGAGATCACAAATTCGGCCGGGAATCTGGCTCTCCATCTAACCGGCAATCTCAAGCATTTTATCGGCACGGTGCTGGGCGGCTCAGGATTTGTTCGTAACCGCGACCTCGAATTTTCTGATTCCGGTGTTTCCAGAGCCGACATGCTCGCAGATATTGACGAGACAAATACTGTCATCAAAAGTACCATAGAAAAGTTAACTGACGCGGACTTTTCAAAAACCTATCCCATCGAAGTTTTTGGACAGCCAATGACTACCGGATATTTTCTCATCCATCTGGCGACACATCTCAACTATCACCTGGGCCAGATCAACTATCACCGGCGGATCATGGGTGGAAATTGATGCTGCCAACGTTCTAAAACCTGTAAACCAAAGCGTTACAGTGCATTCCCGCACCGACCGAAGCCATAATTGCGATCTGGCCGTTGGAAATACTGTAATCATCTAGTTTATTTTTCCTGATCAGATCAAGCATTGTCGGTATGGTCGCGACCGATGCATTGCCCAAAAACTCGATTGTCGATGGGATTTTCCTGTCAAAGAGACTTACCTGGACGCCGCATAGCTCGGCCAGACGCGTGGCTATCGCGGAAAGCATCTTTGCATTCGCCTGATGCAGCAAAAATATGTCAACCTCGCCGATGCCGATGTTTGCCTTTTCCATGGCCTCCTTGATCACCTGCGGAACCCATTTTGTGGCGTATTTATAAACTTCGCGACCGTTCATGTGAAAATAGCTTGAGCCTGCGACGGCTTTTTTATATGATTCGCCGAGATAAATTATCCGGTTGTCTTCCTGAGCGTGTGAAAAGGTCGAATATGCAATGATGCCTGTATTTTCATCGACGGATCGAGATACAACGCAGGCCCCGCAGCCGTCGCCGAGTATCATCGAATCGACATCGTGCGGATCGAGCATTCGCGACAAAACCTCCAATCCCGTCACCAAAATATGCTCGGCGTCGCCACACCGGATTGCCTGATGTGCCTGAATCATGGCCTGGAGCCAGCCGGGACAACCGAAAAGAATGTCATAGGCAAAGCATTCGTGATTTGTGCAATTCAAAGCATTTTTTAATAACGCGGCCAGATTCGGGACAGTATGAAAACCTTCAATGTTAGGAACCATATTACCGGCGTCATGAGCGACTATGATTCCCGAAAGTTGGTTTACATCCAGTCCGGCGTCTTCGACGGCGAGCCTCGATGCCTCGGTCATCATCGGGATCGAATCCTGATCCTGAGGTATATACCGCCTTTCCACAATGCCGGTTATTGATTCGAGTTTCTCGATGATTTCCTTGCTGCTTTTTGCGACCTGGACGCCATTTTGATCGTAAAATTCGCTCGATTCAAAATGCGAGTTCGGGACCGTTATTTCTGGTAATACGCTGCCGGTGCCGAGAATTATTGAGCTGCTTGTCATCATATTGCGAGAAGTGCCTGATTAAGGTGTTAGTTGAAACTTTACGCCTAATCACCAAAAATTCAAGTGTTTGGTTGCCAATCTTTGCGGGATATTCAAGAATGTTGGCAATGAATTTCGAAGAATCGGTCAATTATCTTTATTCGTTGGGCAACGAGGTCGAGGCGATGAAACTGGGTCTTAAGAACATCCGCAAACTCCTCGCAGCGCTAGGAAACCCTTACGAAAATTACTTAAAAGTACAGGTTGCCGGAACTAATGGCAAAGGCTCGGTATGTGCGTTTCTCGACGCGATTTGCATGTCGGCCGGCATCAAAATCGGGATCTACACATCGCCGCATCTGATTTCGATTACGGAAAGGATAAGAATCAATGGCCGAGATATCAGCGAAGAGGATTTTGCGAGACATGCGAGCGTCGTTCGTGAAACCGCCGAAAAATTACTTGCTGACGGCGAATTAAAATACAGGCCAACATTTTTTGAACAAGTTACCGCGATAGCCTTAATCGCATTTGCCGAGGCGAAAGTTGAACTCGCAATCCTCGAAACTGGCCTCGGCGGCCGCCTTGATGCAACTACCGCCGCAAATGCAGAAATCGCCGCGATCACGCGGATCGACTACGATCATCAGGAATATCTCGGAAACACAATCGAAGAGATCGCGGTGGAAAAGGCGGCGATCATTCACGATGGCTCGCGAGTTGTCATAGGGGCACAGCAAGATGAAGCAATGAAAGTAATACTAGATCGTTGCAGTGCGCTCGACATTGTTCCCGCAATGGAATGTAGTCCAGGTGTTTGGGCAATTGATACCATTAAACACTCAGCGGTTGTTATGTTCCGCACGCCGACTGAGATATACAGCGATGCCAGTTTGGGATTGAGGGGTCGTCACCAGATCGAAAACTCGTGCACGACAGTCATGTTGTCCGAACTGCTTCATTCAGATTTCGGATTGCCTGTTACTGACGAACACATTTGGAAAGGCCTCGAAAACGCCCGTCACTCAGGGCGGCTAGAATATAATGGCCGTTATTTGTTTGACGGCGCTCACAATGTCGGAGGTGCAAAAGCTCTGGCTGCATACGTTGCCGAATTTGAAAAACGCCCGATAACGCTCGTTTTTGGTGCAATGCGGGAAAAAAATGTTGCAGGGATCGCGGAGATTTTATTCACGCTCGCGTCTCGTATTGTGCTGACCGAGCCGGATAATTCCAGAGCGCTGACATTCGGAGAATTGCTCGAACGAATACCGGCGGATATTCCGAAGCAAAGCGTTTTTGCCACCGACAGCGTTTCAAAAGCTCTCGACATCGCCGAAACTGTAACTCCGGATGATGGCATCATTCTAGTTACTGGTTCGTTGTATTTGGTTGGCGAGGTCAAGAAAATACTTAATGATAATGTAATTTGAAATTTGAGATTTGAGATTTCAAATTTAATATAGATACATGCATAAATTGGTTTTAATCCGCCACGGCGAGAGTCAGTGGAACAAGGAAAATCGCTTTACAGGATGGAAGGATGTCGATCTTTCGGAAAAGGGAATTGAGGAAGCTCACGCTGCAGGTAAACTATTGAAAGCAGAGGGATTTGAGTTTGACGAAGCATACACGTCCGTGCTAAAAAGAGCGATCCGTACACTCTGGATCATTCTCGACGAGATGGATCTCATGTGGATACCTGAGACTAAATCGTGGTTGCTTAACGAGCGTCATTACGGTGCTCTGCAAGGGCTGAACAAGGCTGAGACGGCTGCACAATATGGTGAAGAACAGGTTTTGATATGGCGCCGGAGTTTTGATATTCCTCCGCCTGAGCTGGATGAGACGGATGAGCGGTATTTAGGAAAAGACCCGCGATATCGTTTGATCGGTGCGGACAAATTCCCAAAAACTGAGTGTCTAAAGGACACGGTGGAGCGTGCGGTTCCTTACTTTCAGGACGAGATAATGCCAAAGATAAAGGATGGCAAGCGTCTCATCATAGCCGCTCACGGCAACAGCCTGCGGGCTCTCGTCAAACACCTCGATGGCATTGCCGATGACGAAATCGTTAATTTGAACATACCGACCGGAGTTCCGCTTGTTTATGAACTCGACGCCGATCTCAAGCCAATAAAGAGTTACTATCTGGGCGATGCCGAAACCGTCAAGGCCGCGCAAGAGGCAGTTGCCAACCAGGGCAAGGCTAAATAAGTCAGAACCACCTGTGGTAGCGGGTGGTTTAAGATAACAGTGAGTTCAATCACCCGCTACCGCAAGTGGTTCTGACTTTATGTGGCAAAAAGTCTTTTTTATACTCCTGATCCTGTTTTGCCTCAGCCCTTTTGGCTCGGCACCGCTGGCTTTGGCACTTGGGCTGGTTTTGGCGTTTACGATCGGTTCGCCATTCCCGTCGTTAAGCGGCAAAACCACAAAATATCTTCTGCAAACATCCGTCGTCCTGCTTGGGTTTGGGATGGATCTGAAATCAGTATATAAGGCTGGAAAAGAAGGCATTTTGTTTACCATTGCAACGATCTTTGGCACTCTGATCCTCGGATATTTTGTCGGCAAAATGCTTAAGGTTAGGGCTAAAACATCGACGCTGATCTCGTCCGGGACGGCAATTTGCGGCGGTAGCGCGATAGCGGCGGTTGGACCGGCGATCAGCGCCGGAACCGATGAAATGTCAGTTTCGCTCGGAACGGTTTTTGTGCTTAATTCCGTAGCATTATTCCTTTTTCCGGTCATCGGCCATGCCATTAATCTCTCGCAAAATCAGTTCGGCGTTTGGGCCGCGATAGCGATCCACGACACAAGCTCGGTCGTGGGGGCGGCCGGGACGTATGGCTCCGAGGCCCTTGCGATAGCGACGACGGTCAAACTCGCCCGCGCGCTGTGGATCGCGCCGGTTGCGTTCTTCTTCGCGTTTATCTATCGAGAAAAAGGCGGCGGTGAGGCGGCAAAGATCGCTATTCCGTGGTTTATCTTTCTTTTTCTGCTCGCGGTCGTTGTTCGCAGCTACGCCCCGGCCGTCATTTTGCCGAGTGTTTTTGACACGATAGTAAATCTGGCAAAGGCCGGGATGATCGTCACCCTTTTCCTGATCGGTGCCAGTCTCTCGCGTGAAACGCTGCGAAAAGTTGGCGTCAGGCCGCTTGTGCAGGGCGTTTTGCTTTGGATTGTGATCTCGGTGGTCTCGCTTTTTGCCGTGCTTCGCATTCTTTAGCGCAAATTTGCTAAAATACTCGTTTCGGATAAGGCCGGGATTTTGATCCGTAATGAGCATCAAGCAGATAACCGTCCGCGGAGCGCGGCAGCATAATCTAAAAAACATCGACGTCGATATACCGCGTGACAAATTCGTGGTTATCACCGGCTTGTCGGGCAGCGGCAAATCGTCGCTCGCCTTTGACACGATCTATGCCGAAGGGCAGCGTCGTTATGTCGAGTCGTTGTCGGCCTACGCCCGCCAATTCCTCGACCAATTAGAAAAACCGGATGTCGATTCGGTCGAGGGACTCTCGCCCGCGATCTCCATTGAGCAAAAGACGGTCTCGCGTTCGCCCCGCTCGACCGTCGGCACGGTCACCGAAATCTACGATTTTTTGCGTTTACTTTTCTCGTCTATTGGCGTTTCTCACTGTCCGAACTGCGGAGCTCCGATCACGCGTCAATCGGTTGATCAGATCATCGCCGGTGTCGCCGATCTGCCGGAGGGTGAACGCGTGATGATCCTCGCACCCATAGTTCGCGGCCGAAAAGGCGAATTTAAGAAGGAGCTTGAAAAGCTGTATAAAGACGGATTTCTGCGGGCACGCATCGACGGCGAGATCCGCCAACTCGACGAAGAGATCATCCTCGACAAACGGAAAAATCACACAATTGAGGTGGTAGTCGACCGGCTGTTAATGAAGGACGGTGTTCGCGAGCGGCTTGCCGAATCCGTCAAAACCGCGCTCAAACTCACCGGCGGAGCCGTCGTTATCTCAATCATCGACGGCGAAGAAAAGATGTATTCCGAGAAGATGGCATGTATCAATTGCGGTATAAATATCGCACCGCTTGAGCCGCGTTCATTCTCATTCAACTCGGCGTTTGGTGCGTGCAAACGCTGTCAGGGAATCGGGGCGGTGATGGAGATCGACGTCAATAAGATCGTGCCTGACCAGAGTTTGCCGGCCGGGAAGATCGAGTTTCTCAACGGCGCAGACAAGGCCGGTGCGACCTTTTTGCGCGGAGCTTTGATTGCAATCATAGAGAAATTTACCGATGGCGACCCACTCGAACCGCCCACCGGAAAAGAAAAAGAACGTAAAGGAAAGCGAAAAAAGTCGAAGGATGACGGTTCCGGCGAACCTGTTCAGGCTTTGCTCGATACAAAATTCGCCGACCTGCCGCAAGAGATCCGCGACGCATTTTTCCATGGCACAAAGCGGCGGATGACCTTTCGTCATGGAGATTATAAATTCGAACGCGACTGGCGCGGAGCGATGCGGGCGATGCGCGAGCGGATCGAAAATCCTCCTTCGGAAAAGGTAAAAGGGGCTTTGGAGGAACTGATAGCCCCGATCCCGTGTCCGTCATGCCACGGTCAACGCCTGCAGCCTGAGAGCCTCGCGGTCAAGGTCAACGGTCTCGGCATCGCCGATTATACGGAGTTTCCGATCTCGGATTCGACAAAGAAATTTGACGCAATAAAGTTGTCCGCCCGTGACGAAAAGATCGCGGGATTGGTTCTCAAAGAGATCAAGGACCGTCTGAAATTCCTAGACACGGTCGGCCTAGGTTATCTGACGCTTAGCCGTTCGTCGGCGACGCTTTCGGGGGGCGAGGGCCAGCGGATACGGCTCGCGACGCAGATCGGGTCGCAGCTCCGCGGCGTACTATATGTTTTGGACGAACCGAGCATCGGGCTGCATCCGCGTGACAATCAGCGGCTGCTCGAGACGCTGCATATGCTTCGCGATCTCGGCAACACCGTCCTCGTCGTCGAACATGACCAAGAGACTATTGAACATGCCGATTATGTCGTCGATCTCGGCCCGCTCGCGGGAACTCACGGAGGTGAGGTAATCGCGGTTGGCAAGCCGAAAGAGATCGAGGCCAATCCGAATTCGCTGACCGGCAAATACCTGAGTGGTGAGCTAAAGATTGACGTTCCAGACGTTCGCCGCCTCGCGAATGGCAACCGCATCAAGGTCAACGGAGCCCGAGGCTACAATCTCAAAAATATCGACGCCCAATTTCCGCTCGGCCTGCTGACGGTGGTGACCGGCGTTTCCGGCAGCGGCAAATCGACGCTGGTCGAAGAGATCCTCTATCCGGCTTTATACAAACACGTTTACAAATCAGCCGTGACGCCACTTGAACACGATTCGATAGAGGGCCTCGACCTGGTGGACAAGATCATTGAGATCGACCAGAAACCCATCGGTAGAACGCCGCGCTCGAATCCAGCGACTTTTACCGGATTATTCACGCCCCTGCGCGAACTTTATGCGATGCTACCGGAATCGCGTACACGCGGCTACAAGGCCGGACGTTTCTCATTTAACGTCAAAGGCGGCCGCTGCGAGGCGTGCGAAGGCGGCGGCCTCAAGCGGATCGAGATGAATTTCCTGCCCGACGTTTACGTCACCTGCGACGTTTGTCGCGGCCACCGCTACAACCGCGAAACGCTCGCCGTCCGGTTCAAAGGTCTCTCGATCGCCGATCTGCTCGACACGACCATCGAGGACGCCCTGCCGTTGCTCGAAAACATCCCGGCGATCCGGCAAAAGCTCGAAACTCTGCTCGATGTCGGCCTCGGCTACATCAAGATCGGCCAGTCCTCCACCACGCTCTCCGGCGGCGAGGCTCAACGCATCAAGCTCGCCAAAGAGCTGAGCAAGCGTGCCACCGGCAAAACCATCTACATCCTCGACGAACCGACGACGGGCCTCCACTTCGCCGATGTCCACAAACTGCTCGAAGTCCTCCAGCGTCTCGTCGATACCGGCAACACCGTCATCGTCATCGAGCACAACCTCGACGTTATCAAATCCGCTGATTACATAATTGACCTAGGCCCCGAAGGTGGCTCCGGCGGCGGAAAAGTTGTTGCTGTCGGCACACCCGAAGAGGTCGCGCGGGTTAAAAAATCCTATACTGGGCAGGCGTTGAAAGCCGTTTTGAATTAGCCGTTTTCGCCACAACCAAACGCCTAAAAATGTTATAATTGGGTTGTGGATATTCGCAACGTAAAGATCGACAAGACCGCATTTCAAGTCTTCTCAAGTTTTGAGGAAGCGGACGAAGCTGACCGCGAACATTGGAGGCGCGCTTCAACTGACGAGCGTCTTCTCGCCCTCGAATTAATGCGACAGAGCGCTTATGGATACACCGATCCGGCTACCCCAAGACTTCAAAGAGTTTTTGAGATTGTTAGAGGATAACAAGGCTGAATATCTCTTGGTCGGCGGTTACGCGGTTGGGTATCATGGGTATCCACGACCGACCGGCGATATCGATTTCTGGATCTCCAACACCATGGAAAACGCGGAAAGAATTGTCCTCGTTTTACGCGAATTTGGCTTTGATTCCGAAGAGTTATCCGCTTCGCTGTTTACAGAAGAAAAAAGCATCGTTCGAATGGGCATCGCCCCTTTCAAGCTCGAGATCATTACATATATTGACGGTGTGCAATTTGATGATTGCTACCGACGGCGGATAGAAACGAATATTGACGAATGTAAGGTGAGGGTTATTGGATTAGAAGACCTGCTTGCTAACAAACAGGCCAGCGGACGGCCAAAAGACATCAACGACGTGTTGGAATTAGAAAAGACCCGGCGTTGTTAGTAACCCGTATTTGTCAACCGAAGTTTCTGCCTGAATCAAAATAACGAGGCACTGTAAGAATCATCTGCGTTAACTGACGGCGAGTTCGTCGGCACTTCCGAACGCTCCGTAGCAACATCTAAACGCTCCGTAGCTAATTCAAGACACTTCGTCGCCACTTCCATTCATCCCTCACCGCCTACTGCTCAACGCTCACCGCTTACCGCTTGACAACGACAAAAACAGGCGTATTATCTTTTTACCACAAGCAATTAGAAGGTAATAAACGAATTTAGGAGGTTTCTTCCAATGAACGACAAAATTGCCACCATGATCGCCCTAAAATCCACCATCACCCACATGGTCCCAAACTTCTGCACCAACAACCCCGGCGCCATAGCCGCGTGGCAATCCGCCGCCCACGTCGAAGCGGCTCCAAAAGTAAAGCCAAAACCACCAACGCCGTAGAGCGACAATTACGTGTGAAGAAGGAGAAACTAAAACATGTCACTTACCAATGCTTGGGTTCAACCACATGGAAAGCTACCCGCGTTATTTGAAAAGATTCGAGATGGTCAGGCTCCGGAGCGGGTCACTCAACAACTACTTAAAGATTGGGGCTTTACCGCGTCAATGGACAGAGCATTCATTCCATTGCTAAAAGCTTTAGGGTTCCTAACGGAGGATGGAAAGCCAACTCAGATGTACAATGACTATCGTGATCACTCCAGATCAAAAAAGGTGTTAGGTCGCGCTTTAAAGACCGCTTACGGCGATATTTTTTTGATAAAGGCTAGACCGACCAAGGAAGATCGTGTCGCAATAGAAGGAAAATTTAAAAGCTTCCACAATGCAAGTGGTAATACGGCTGGGCTTATGGCCAAAACAGTTCTGTCCTTACTTGAACTTGCTGATATTTCCGATTCTGCTGCACTAAGAACTGAACCCGTTAAGACCGTTCCGGAGCCACATGTATCGGAAACAAAGCCAGATCCAATTACAAACGCTAATGGCATTCCTCTATCGAATACTTTAGGGTTTAGATATAACATTGAAATTCACCTTCCTCCAACAAAAGATGTAGAGGTTTACAATGCGATCTTCAAATCGTTAAGGGAGCATTTGCTTGATCAGTAACAAGGACATGAGAGACTTTCTTTTCCGCGGATTAATGCTTGAATCCGAGGCCGAACGATTTCGTAAGGCCGGTATTCGGATCGGAGCGGATTCTACGGAGGCAGAAGAAAGTTTGCTCAAGGAAGCCTTAGCTCCTTTTGGGATAACTCGAAGAAATCAAGCTTTAGAGATGGCTCGACTCTTTGCGGTTCTTTATTGCTTCGAAAATGAGATTCGCGAGTTTATTAGGGACGTACTCGTAGAAAATGAGGGAGTAGACTGGATAGACCATTTGCCACCGAAAATCAAAACGCATGCGGAATCCCGTCGTGCTACTGCATTGAAGGACTCTTGGCTTGAAGGAGAAAAATCTGACTTGTTGGGATTTGTCGACTTCGGACAACTCGCCGATATTATTATCGCGAAATGGGATTTCTTTAAAGATATTGTTCCCACACAGCACTGGCTCAAACAAAGAATGGACGAACTTGAAAAATCGAGAAATTTCATTGCCCATAACCGAATGCTCTTGCCTAGTGAATTTCAGCGATTATATATGTATATTTCGGATTGGAATCGTGTAATTGGGCTATAAATCCAGCTTTACTTCTCTAGAAACCTAGCAATTCCCTTTTTACAATCGCCGGTCATGCGGGCGGTGGCGTTGGTTGATTTTGGCCGCATAGCGGCAACGTGAATTTAGCCGTGGGTTTCAACCCACGGAAACGATGTACAATTCCTCTCGTCGCGTAGCGACGACTGAAAACCCGCCACGGTTCAATTGCCGCTGACGCGGCAAGAAATCAATTTCGTGTACGTTCACCGTGGGTTAAAACACCACGGCTAAAATCAAACGTCGCTCTGCGACGAATAAGAACGAACTCCGGCTTCAACCTACTTCTCCAAAAACTTAGCAATTCCCTTTTTACAATCGGAGGTCTGTCGGGCGGCGGCGTTGGTTTAGCTGCCGATGGCGGCGAGCATTTCACGAACGGCTTGATTCAAACCGACAAACACAGCCCGCGAAATGATGTTGTGGCCGATGTTGAATTCGGTTATCTCAGTGATCGAGGCGAGGGCGGCGACGTTACGACAGGTCAGGCCGTGGCCGGCGGCGACGATGAGGCCGAGGGATTTGGCGTGGACGGCGGCGTCGCGTATACGCGATACTTCGGCGGCGGCTTTTTGCTTTCCTTCGCCGTGGGCCGCGCGGGAATTTAGGGTCATCTCGGCATATTCGGCGGTGCAAAGCTCAACCTGTTCGGCTCCGACACCTTTTGCTGCCTCGATCTGTTCCAAATCAGGGTCAATGAAAGTGCTGACGAATATCCCGGCCTGTTTTAATGTCTCAACGGCATTCTTAATGTTTTCAAAATTGCCTACAACGTCAAGCCCGCCCTCGGTCGTGATCTCGCTCGCGCTTTCCGGCACAAGCGAAACGGCATCAGGCTTTGTTCGTAGGGCGATGCCGATCATTTCTTCGGTCGCGGCCATTTCTACGTTGAGATAGGTCGTGACGACTTCGCGAAGCAACTCTATATCGCGATCCTGTATATGTCGCCGGTCCCCGCGAAGGTGAACGGTGATCCCATCCGCCCCGGCCTGTTCGCATATAACGGCCGCCGTGACAATGCTCGGCTCGATCGTTTTGCGCGCCTCGCGGATCGTGGCGACGTGGTCGATGTTTACGTTTAACTTTGCAGCCATAAAGTTAATTCTAACAGGATAAACAGGATATGCAGGATGAAAAAAAGCAAATTAAGAGCGATCAAATCCTGTTTATCCTGTTCATCCTGTTTAAGTTTTATCGTATGCCCCGCTACGAGCGTTTCGGCGGATCTGGGCTAACTCGCTGAACATTCTACGCGTGTCGCGGACGACGCTGACCTTTGACCCGGCGACATCGTTCCAACAGACGGGGATCTCGTCGAGACGCAGGCCGTGGTATTTGGCTACGAATAAGAATTCTACGTCAAAGCCAAACCGGTCGATGGTCACAACATCGAGCAGCGGACGGAATTTGAGCATGTTGAAGGCCTTAAATCCACATTGTGTGTCGTAAAATTTAAGGCCTGACATCGTTTTTATCACAAGATTCATCACTTTGCCGCCCTGCTCCCGACGCCACGGCTGGTGCGTCCCGATCAGGCTGCGGTTGATCGCCCGCGAGCCGAATGTTATGTCAAATTCCCGCTCCCGGATCGGATCAACAAGCTTTGCCAACTCCGTGATCGGCGTAGAAAGATCGGCGTCTGAAAAGAGAGCAATGTCTGCCGATGAGGCCAAAAGGCCGGTTTTCACGGCGAATCCTTTGCCGCGATTCTCGTCGTATCGGATCACTTTTGTTCGGATCTGCGGAAATTTTGCTGCCGTTTCGCGTGCAACGTCGGCGGTTTTGTCGGACGAGCCGTCGTCGACGACTATCAGTTCCGCATTTATCGCTTCGCACTCGATATATTCGAGAATGCGGACGACCGAGCTGCCGAGGCGCTCCTGCTCATCGAACGCCGGAACAACAATGGATAGATCTGCTTTCATTTAGGCAAAAAGGTAAGTTTAAGCGGTTAAAGGCGAAAAGTAAATTAAGTTTCGACAAACGTTGCGCGGCATCCGGAGCATCGGAGTTATGATACAATCTCAATAGTTTAGGAGTTTTTTGAATGAACAAGCGTTTTCCGCTGATCGCAATTATTTTGATTGTTTCCGGGGCGATTCTCGGCGGCATTTTTGGCCGATTACCTGCCCGCACATCGGCCGAGGCCGGAATTACGCCGGAGCGAGTTAAGGCCGATTATAACGAGGCTCTCGTCGTGATCGACGCCAATTACGGCGGCAACGTCAATCACGAAAAAATTACTGACAGTTCGATGCAGGCGATGCTCTGGACGCTCGACCCGCACTCGTCGTTTTTTTCGAGCGACGAGCTTCGCAAGCTCGACGAGGAGCAGTCATCGCAGTTTTATGGCATCGGCGTCTCGATCCTGCAGCATCGCAACGGCGTTTACGTCCAATCGGTCGTACCAAATACGCCTGCGGAAAAAGCGGGCTTGCGATACGGCGATAAATTCGTGCTGGTGGATGGCAAGGAAGCAAAAGACTGGTCGAGCGGCGAGGTGTCAAAAAACGTTCGCGGTGAGCGCGGAACAACCGTCAAGATCCGGATAGATCGAGCCGGCGCGAGCGCACCGCTTGATTTCGACATTGTGCGCGGTGGCGTCCCTCTGCCGTCGATACGCAATTATTTTATGCTGCCGAACGGAGTAGGTTATGTGGGGCTGTCGGGCGGATTTCAGCAGACAACTTCTGACGAGCTTAGCACAGCAATCGCCGACCTTAAAAAACAGGGGATGAAAAGCATGATCCTCGATCTGCGGGGCAATCCTGGCGGCATCCTCGAGGAGGCGATCCAGGTCGTCAGTAAATTTGTCCCGGCGGGCAAAACGGTCGTTTCGGTCAAATCACCCAGATCCGGCCAAGCCCGCGATCTGCCTGCGGCCGGCAGTGGTACGACTGATAATTTGCCGCTTGTCGTGATGATCAACGGCGGGTCGGCGTCGGCGTCCGAGATCGTTGCCGGGGCTATTCAGGATTATGCACGTGGTCTGATCGTGGGTAACGACAGTTTTGGCAAGGGGCTGGTCCAGCGTATATTTCGATTGCCATACGGCACCGGCATTACGCTCACGACGGCCAGATATTACACCCCGTTTGGCCGTTCGCTGCAGCGCGATTATTCCAATGGCTCGATTTACGATTATTACACTCACGGCGATGATCAGCCGGACAATGCCGGTCTCGACGTCAAGCCAAAACCGGCTGGCAGCCCGGTGACTATGCCAAATGGCCGCGTTCTGTTTGGCGGACGCGGGATCGAGCCGGACGTGGTTATCCCAGTGCCCTCAGCAAATCCGGTTCGCGGACGCATTAACGAGGCGGCGTTCTTTTTTGTGCGTCAGCTTGTCGCCGGCAAGATCACTGGGCTGGATAATTTCAGGGTCGATAAGCAGAATTTCAAGACCCTGGTTCAGCCTAGCGATTTCAATATCAATGACAGATTATTAGAGGTGTTTCGCACGTTTGCGGCGGCGGACAAAGAACTTGGGTTGACGGCCGAAAACATTGCTGGCCAGAGCGATTACGCAAAAATGAGGCTCCGCGAAGAATTGGCGACCGCAAATTACTCGAATGAGGCAGGTGTACAGGTGCTTTTGGAATCGGACCCCCAGATTTTGAAGGCGATTGATACCATCCCGCAGGCCGGCAGTCTCGTCGCCACATTCGCGCAAAATCATCCATAGGTGCGGTAGTGCAGCCAATGGAAACGGTCGAATACTTTCTGAAAATATAATGCGTTTGGGCAACAATCAGGCACCACTGTTGTATGCAGGCGGCATACAAGATTCTTGGAGATTAAGCTCCAATGAATAAAGATACAGAGCAAGAAGAGACGACAATGCAGTTGGCTCATGTGCTTTTCACGGATATTGTCGGCTACTCCAGGCTGCCAACCGACGAACAGGCCAAAGCCCTGCGTGTGCTTCAGGAGATCGTTCGCGGAACGGCGGAAGTTTCGCGCGCCCGATCCCAAGACAAACTGATAAGTATTGCAACCGGCGACGGCATCGCGCTCGTCTTTTTCAACGATCCGATGGCTCCTGTCCAGTGCGCCATGGAGATAAGCCGGGCGCTCAAAGGTAATCCTGAGATCAAATTGCGGATGGGCATCCACAGCGGACCGGTTGACAAGATCGTCGATGTCAACGACAGCGTAAACGTCGCCGGTGCGGGCATTAACATGGCACAGCGTGTGATGGACAGCGGTGACGCCGGTCACATTCTGGTATCGCGGCGGGTGGCTGAGGATTTGGCACAATACAGCACTTGGCAGCCGTTTCTTCATGATCTAAAAGAGGTTGAGGTAAAACATGGCGTCCGAATGCACATGTTCAATCTTTACACGGGGGATGTCGGCAATTCCGACTTGCCGGAAAAGATCAGGCTGAGCAAGAAACGAAATATGGTAGCGCCGGCGATCGGGATCGCAGCCGTGGTGGTTATTATCGTCGTTGGAGGATTTTTGCTGCTTAGACGTGCTCCGCCTTCTCCATCGAAGTTGACACGTCCCGAGAGCGAGTTTACCGCTCAGCTACAGAAAAAAACAGATTCATGGGTTGACTCGCTTTTTGCGGCACAGGCGCCGAATGGCGGATTTAAGGCCTCGCCAAGCGCGGCCGACGCGACCGCACAGGGCTGGGCCACTGCCCAGGGTTTGGCCGTTATTTTTTCTACGCAAAAAAATGTGGACAGCTATGTTCCAAAGATCAAAAACGCTTTTGATTATATTGAAAAGGTCCGGCGCGTGAATCCGGCCGAAGGTTGGAACTACTACGACAATACCAATCCCTACACCGTTACCGAGATAGAAAGTTGGGTCGCGCTTGGATATATCAAATCGCTCGAATCGAAAACTGCGGTCTGGAACGACTCCGAGCGCCCAGAGATCGTCAAACGCATCGTCCGCGATCTCGATGAGGTAAAGCGGCGACAGGACGCATCAGGCGGCTGGCGGCCGATCAGGGACGCGGGACCCGATTTTACGCGCACATATTCAACCATCATGGCGTTGTGGGTCATGATCGATGCCAAGAAATCGCCGCTCATTGGCCCCCGTGTAGGTTCCCAGTATGACGAGGCTATTCGCAACGGTACAAATTGGCTCTTGCAAACATACAAAGGGGGACAAGGATGGGTGCAAAACCCGAACCGCAGCGGCCAAAAGGATCTATTTGAGGGACTCACAGCTCAGACGCTGTTTGTGATCTCGCAAGAGGAAGATATTGCCGAATTTGCATATGTCAGGAACGATCCCACGTACAGGATCGCCCGTAAGGATTTTATCAACAACAAGCAGCTCGCCTCGCGATCGATCGATAAAGACAACAGCCATATTCCCGATGCCGACGTTCGATTTGCCGGCAGCGAATTCATGGCCGAGGGTTCAACGTTCCTCTGGTTCCCCTGGACGCTGCTCGAATTATCCCGGCTCTCTTTCGACCAAAGCCTGCCGGTCGAGGATCGCGAAGCCGCCACCGGGCTGCGCCTCGACATACTAAATGCAAACGCCGATGCGTTGGGAAACTACACGGAGTCAGGCAATCTGACCTACCAGTTTGCCGAAAACCTATTTTGCGTGTCGGGATATATCAATGCGGTGCAGGCCGGGAAACCTTGACGTCACTTACTCTGAGGATGCAGGCTTTCGCATTTGTGAGTGCGTGGAGTAAAATACAATTTGCTCCTGGTACTCATTTTTCCTATGTATAAGCAGATCGGTATTCTGACGGGCGGCGGTGATGCACCGGGGTTAAATGCAGCAATAAGGGCAATTGTCAGAACGGCGGTCGGCGAATTTGGGATGAGCTGCCTCGGGATAGAGGACAGCTTTGAGGGTATTCTCGGCGAGACCCACACGGTAAAATTGACAACCAAAAGCGTCAGCGGCATTTTGCCGCGCGGCGGGACGATTTTGGGTACGAGAAATCGCGGCAGCTTTGTAAAGATGGTGAACGGAAAGCCGTGTTTCACCGATCTGCCAATCGCGGAGGCGCTTGCAAACCTCGATATTTTGGGGATCGAGGCACTTGTCGCGGTCGGCGGCGAAGGGACGCTCGCCATTGCCGAGGAGTTTCATAAACGCGGATTTCCGGTGATCGGCGTTCCCAAAACGATTGATAACGATCTGGCTGCGACCGAGCTGACCTTTGGTTTTATGACCGCGATCGACATCGCAACCGAGGCTCTCGACCGGCTGCACACGACCGCCGCATCGCATGACCGGGTAATGATTCTCGAGGTCATGGGCCGCAATACGGGTTGGATCGCTCTTCACGCTGGTCTTGCCGGAAGCGCGGACATCATTTTGATCCCGGAGATACCATTTTCGTTTGACTCAATTGTCCAAAAGGTCCGGGCTCGCGAGGCGAGTGGCTCTCGGTTTACAAATATCGTCGTCGCCGAGGGTGCGACCGAGTTGGGCAAGAGAGAGATTTATCAGGATTCCGAGGAATTGAGGCTAGGCGGAATGGGCGATTACATCCGTCGCTGCGTCGAGGAGATGACCGGCAAGGAATCGCGCTGCGTTGTGCTCGGACACTTGCAGCGCGGCGGCAGCCCAAACGCATTTGATCGAATGTTAGGCACAAATTTTGGAGCCTGTGCGGTGCGTTTTCTGGCAAGCGGCGAGAAAGGGAAGATGGTCGCCTTACAAGCGGGGACAATCGTCACAGTCCCGCTTTCCGAGGCATGCGCTAATATCAAGAAGGTTCCCATTGACGGACAATTGGTTCGCACGGCTCGCGACATAGGCATTTCTTTTGCCGCCCCACGGGAAGCGGTAAGGAGTAAGCGGTAAGCAGAGTTAAATCTGCTCACTGCCAACATGAATTATGGAAGCTGTAAAGGCAAAACTAAAAAAGGAACTTACCGATCTCGAACATGAGCTGCATTTTGAGTTGCCAAAGCATATTCAGCACGCCCGTGAGTTCGGTGATCTGAAAGAAAATGCGGAATATAAGGCGGCCAAAGAGCGCCAATCGATGGTTCAGGCACGTATCAGTATGCTACAGCATCGATTGATTGAGGTCGAATCGATAGATCTGACAAAACTGCCAACCGACAGCGCCGCATACGGCTCTGAGGTCGTTCTCTATGATCTCGAAAAGGAAGAAAAGGTAACATATCGCCTCGTTACCTCCGAGGAAAGCGATCCCGACAATGGCTTGATCTCGACCGTATCGCCAATCGGCCAGGCCTTGTTGGGAAAGGAAGAGGGCAACGAAATAAAGGTAAAAACGCCGTCTGGATGGCGAAATTTTGAGATCACACGGTTGAAGACGATACACGACCAAGATTAGTAGTCAGTAGTCAGTAGCTGGAATTTTGAGTTTTACTGACGACTGACCACTAACCACTGACCACAGACAGATGTTAGGAGCAAGCATCGGACGCGGAGCAATGCGGATCATCAATTCGATGGTGCGTGGCTTGGCGTCTGTCGGCATTGCGCCAAATATCCTGACGGCGACCGGCGTCATTCTCAATGTCGGCTGTGCCTTTCTGTTTGGTTTTGGCGAGTTTTTCTGGGCGGGCATCATCCTGATCGTAGCTAATCTATTCGACATGCTCGATGGGAATGTTGCTCGTTTGACTGGTAATGTCACCAAATACGGCAGCTTTCTCGACTCGTCGCTCGACCGGCTCTCTGACATGGTGGTATTTCTCGGCATCATGATGTTTTATGGCCGCAACCTTCCGCAACACTCGCTGCTGAACGTATTTCTTGCCGGTTTTGGCATGATAATGTCCGTAATGGTCAGCTACGCGACTGCCAGATCCGAGGGGCTTGGAGTTAAGGCAAATATAGGGTTTTTGCAGCGACCGGAACGGATAGTTTTGCTAATCATCGGTGCTCTTTCGACCTGGAATATGAATTCGTCGTTTATTTTATTCAACCGGATGCCGCAGGTTTTGTGGGTGCTGGCGATCGGGTCGTTTTGGACAATGCTCCAGCGTATTTTATACATCCGAAAGGAGTTGCGACGGCCCGAGGTAGATGAGATTGATAAATAATGGGTATTATCGATAAAATTTTAAGACGAAAGGCTGTAGATCCAAATGGCCGCCGCCGTTTCCTGCTTGCCCAGGGCCGGATAACCGACGGCGTGATCCTCGACAGCCAGATCGATGGCTCCGGCGAAGAGATCGTTTTTTATCTCTATACGCTAAATGGCGTCGATTTTGAATCATCGGATATTTTAACCGACGAGCAGCAAAGCGAGCCGGTCAAATATGCTCCCGGTGCAAAGGTCGGCGTTCGTTACGATCCGCGAAATCAGGGGAATTCGATTGTCGAGTAGCTATCAGCAATTAGCTATCGGCAGTCAGCAGTCAGGAGCCATCGGTCGGACCACTGATAGCCGACTGCTAATTGCTCGAAGAATATATGTTTAAGAAGATTCTAGTCGCAAATCGGGGAGAGATTGCTTGTCGTGTCATTCGCGCATGCCGAGAGATGCGGATCGCAACGGTCGCGGTGTATTCCGATGTGGACAAAGACGCTCTTCATGTGCGGATGGCGGATGAGGCTTATAATATAGGCCCCGCTCCGTCGAATGAGAGCTATCTGCGTGGAGAAAAAATCATCGAAGCTGCTAAAAAAGCCGGTGCTGAGGCGATCCATCCGGGGTATGGATTTTTGTCTGAGAACGCGGATTTTGTCAGGCAGGTAACAAAGTCGGGAATCACATTCATCGGCCCGCCACCCGAGGTGATTGAGGGCATGGGCGGCAAGATGTCGGCACGAAGGATCGCGATCAAGGCCGGAGTTCCGGTTGTGCCTGGGACGACCGAACCGCTCAGATCGTATGAAGAAGCAAAGGAGACTGCCGACGAATTTGGCTACCCGGTAATGCTCAAAGCCTCAGCTGGCGGCGGCGGCAAGGGGATGCGGCTGGTGACGGAGGAGAAAGAGCTAAGGTCGGCGCTTGAGGCTGCACAGTCCGAAGCCCTCACGAGTTTTGGCGACGATGCGGTATATGTTGAAAAAGCTATAGTCGCGCCGCGGCATATCGAGATACAGGTTTTCTCGGACAAACACGGCAGTCACGTCCATCTTGGCGAACGAGAATGTTCGATCCAACGTCGTCATCAAAAAGTGATCGAGGAAGCACCTTCGCCGATAAATTCGGCCAAACTGCGGGCTGAGATGGGAGCCTGCGCGGTAAAAGTGGCGAAGGCCGTCGGATATGTCGGTGCCGGAACGGTCGAATTTCTCGTCTCTGATCTCGACCGCTCGTTTTATTTTCTAGAAATGAACACGCGGCTGCAGGTCGAGCATCCGGTGACAGAACTTGTGACCGGCATTGACCTTGTCCGCGAACAGATCTGCGTCGCATGGGGCGAAAAGCTATCATTTACGCAGGAAGATATTGTTTTAAAAGGTCATGCCATCGAATGCCGCGTTTATGCCGAGGACCCTGACAACGATTTTCTCCCTTCACCCGGCAAAATTACGCGTCTGCGTCTGCCGCATGGGCCCGGCGTTCGCGACGACGGCGGTGTGTATGAGGGCGGCGAAGTCACGATCTATTACGATCCGATGATCTCGAAATTCGCGGTTTTTGGCAAAGACCGTGCCGAGGCGATCGACAGGATGCGGCGCGCGCTTGCCGAATACGAGGTCGGCGGTATCAAGACGACGCTGCCCTTCTTTCGCGAGATTATGGAGGATCAGGAGTTTATCGACGGAAAGCTCGACACAGGATTTATTTCACGCTTCTTTGAGCGTCGCGATCTTGTCAGAACCGGGAGCGATAGCGACCGGGTTCCTAATGAATCTGTTGAGATCCGCGATATGGCGGTAATCGCAGCGGCACTCGCTTATTTGAAAAAGCAGAAGACGGCTTCAAACGGAGCTTTACCAACCAGTCGCGAGACTAGCAGGTGGGTGCAGGCTGGAAGAGAGGCACAGATGGAGTGGATTTCTCGTAAAGTCTGACGGAGATATTATGGAAGAATTATTAAAGCAATTAATGGGCAAAAAGGTCGATATTACGTGCGGGACAAACGCAACATTTCGCGGCGACGTGATCGACGTCAAGACCGGCGTGCTCTATCTCCGTGACGAGGAAGACAAGGTTGCGTATGTCGCCATCGACAAGATCGCGGTCATCTATGAATGCAAGGATCACCCCACGAAACCGGGTTTTATCGGCTAATTGATACTCAGGAAAAAAATAAAGCCCGGCTCTTGTTAATAAAGCCGGGCTGATCTTTTTTGTTTGCAGTGAGCTATTTTTTGACGGGTGCGGTTTCGGGCTTTATTCTCCTAAAGCCGACGATCCGATTTGCCCAGTACCCCTTGAAAGGCGAATACATAATGCCTTTGCTTGACGAAGCGTGATAAAAGCCATTCTCATCGGCGACAATTCCCATGTGGCCGAGTCCGTTTAGGAATATAAGCGTGCCAAATTTGAAACGGTCATCGCCGTAAACCGGCTCTGACTGCGCCCACAGCGTCCTCACGCTGCCACGGGTAAAAGGGATGCCGGCTTCCTGAAACGCGCTCCAGACAAAGCCTGAGCAGTCGTAGGTATTTGGGCCAGTCGTGCCATATTTATAACGGATGCCATAACGCGATTTGATCGCCTGATCCAATCGAACGCTCGCTGACATGCCGTATGCCGTCTTTCCGGCAGCCAAACCGCTGGGTGCATTGACCGCACTCGACGCGACAGTCTTTTTGACAAGTGGAGCGGAAGTTGCATCGCTTGTAACGACGACAATTTTATTGGTCAGTACAGGCTGGGAGGACGTTGTTGTCGTTACTTTTTTCTCGGGCTGGGGTTGATTGACCGGCTTGCTGGATGTTTGTTTAATCACTCTTTCACGCTGCTGCGCTGATACTAAACCAGTAAAACAAACGGCCGCAAACACGACGCACGAGATAAGACAAACGATCTTTTTAAAATTCATCAATTACAATTTCTCCAATTATTTTTTTCTGTAAGGGAAGGGAATTTGAAGCAGCGTGACGAATTCACCTTCTAATAAAAAACATCGAACAGACGATCAATTCCTGGAAATCCGAGAACTTCTGTCGACAACTAACTCAAATTATGACCCTTGATTTAAAGCTTGAAACTACTAATTACCTATTATGACCCATAAGAGAATCGAATGCAAACGTGAGAGAAAATTTATCGCAAAAGAGCGCTTTTCTATCCCTTGATAGAAAAGGCCCCGCCGCCTCACTTTCCGCCTTTCGCCGCTCCAAGTTGTCCTTGTGATAACACAAGACACGCGTAATTGGCGTCTGGTTCCACAAAATGCAGAAGCCCGCACGAAGTAAGGGCATATTTTTCACTTACGATTA
>JBBRQM010000002.1:0-127314 GCA_038226395.1 Pyrinomonadales bacterium
CAACTTTGCTTGACTCATAAACGAGTCAGAACCCCCAGAAGATGTTTGAGATAAATGTTCATCATAGTGAACAAATACAAATGGTTTCGTTTGAAAGTTTCAAGTGTAATGCGAATCGCACATGCAAATGATGCAGTTAAAGTTGCATCTGAGAGATTAAGCGAAACTAGAGAGTGGTTGTGGAAAAAGACAAGTTTCCAACGATTACAACAACAATGAACGCAAAACAGAAAAGAGAACCTAAAGAACCTCTCCGAATCCCGTTGGATTTTGATGAGGCTCTTAGTGATCTGTTAAAAGTGAAACCTAAACCGGAAGTGAAAAAGGCAAAGAAAAAAGACGCTCCGAAAAAGTAGCGTCTTTCAAAATTCTTTCAGCCTGTCACACAGGGGATAGTATCACAATGGGTTTGCGAAGTATATAATTCCCGAGCGTTCCTCTAGTCGTCCTAATTGGGTATAGTTTTAACACTGCTACCAGATGTTGTCAAGCGATAATCTGCATTTTAATGTTTAAAATGCCGTATGTCTGTGAATGCCATCGCGATGCCATGTTCGTTGGCGGCGGCGATGGATTCGTCGTCCTTGATCGACCCGCCCGGCTGGATGATCGCCGACACGCCAAATTTCGCGGCTTCATCGACGTTATCGCGAAATGGAAAAAAGGCGTCTGATGCCAATACCGAGCCTTTCAGCGGCAGATCAAATCGCTCGGCACGCATCGCCGCAATACGGACGGAATCGACGCGGTTCATCTGACCGGCGCCGACGCCGAGCGTCTGATTTTCATTGGCGAATACAATCGCGTTCGATTTGACGTGCTTGCAGACCGTCCAGGCGAGAAGCATCGCACTGATCTCTGCGTCAGACGGTTTGCGGGTCGTAACAAGCTTTAGATCTCCGGACGAGAGCTTATGAACGTCGCGGTCCTGCACGAGAAAGCCACCGGATATCTGTTTGTATTCGAGGTTGCCGCTACGGGCAGAAACGCGACTATTAAGGAGTGGGGAGGACGATGCACGCTCGTTCACACTCGCGTTTCCGCCCTCTGTTTTGGCCGAAACCTTAAGTACGCGGAGATTTTTCTTTGCCTTCAATACCTGAATAGCCGCCTTGTCATAGTCGGGCGCGACGATGACCTCGGAAAACACTTCAATAACGGAACTCGCTACATCCACATCAACTTTGCGATTAAACGCCACGATCCCGCCAAATGCCGAGACCGGATCGGTCGCGAGAGCGCGGCGATAGGCTTCTTCGTTCGACGCTCCATTTCCGACGCCCGATGGGTTTGTGTGTTTGATTATAGCAACCGTGAGTTCGTCAAAGTCCTGCACCAGATTCCATGCGGCCTCGGCATCGACAAAGTTGTTAAACGACATTTCTTTGCCGTGAAGCTGTTCGGCGTTCGCGATACCACCTGATTCGCCAGAATTGTAGAGAGATGCTTTTTGGTGAGGATTTTCGCCGTAGCGGAGGTCCCGGGATATTTCGAGAATAAGGTCGATACCACGCGGTAACTCATCCTGCTTTGCGACAGATAGTTCGTCAATCTTTATCGCAAACTCGCAAAGGGTCAAATCTCCAAAGACATTGAGTGGATTTATGGCCTGGCGATCTTCTTCGTTCAGGTGTTTTGAAAGATAGGAAGAAATCGCAAAATCATACCCGGCTGTTCGTGTAAATGCCAACGTGGCAAGACGCTGTCGGGTTTCGAGTGAAAGCGAACCGTCATTATTATTCAATTCGGCGATGATGTCCGAATATTGTTCAACATCAGTCACTACCGCAACATCGCGCCAATTTTTTGCCGCCGAGCGTATCATTGCGGGGCCACCAATGTCGATATTCTCGACAGCTTCGTCGAGACTGACGCCGTCCTTTACGATCGTCGCTTCAAATGGATAGAGATTTACAACGACCAGATCGATCGGCTCGATGCCATGCTCGTGCATCGACGCAAGATGCTCGTCGTTATCTGTTAGAGCCAGAAATGCACCGTGTATCTTTGGGTGAAGTGTCTTAACCCGGCCATCCATCATTTCTGGAAAGCCGGTAACGTCGAAAACGTCCATTACAGTCAGGCCATTATCGCGCAGAGTCTTTGCCGTGCCGCCGGTCGAGATGATCTCAACGCCAAAACCCGCCAAAACGGGCGCGAATTCGGCCAAGCCCGTCTTGTCCGAAACGCTGATTAATGCCCGCCTTATCTTTCTCAATTCGGTCATAAAATTCAGGCGGGCAGAAACGCGACTGTAAAGGAGCGTGCCCACGGCGGAGATGCACGCTCGTTAACACTCGCGTTTCCGCCCGCAAAACAAAAAAGCGGCCAAAATGACCGCTTCTTTTCCATAAACCCATTCAAATATATTCAGGCAACGAGTCGCGTTCTGCAAATAAAACAGCCAGACAAGCTCCGTGCTCAAGCATCGGCTTAAAAAAAGAACCGGCCAAGATACAAAATGCTCAAGACGAAAACGAGAGCGTAAATTATGATTTTGATAAGACTCATAAAATCTTTTATCCTGAATGCGAGCCTCAATACGCCAAAAGTGCAAAAAAATTATTCTATTCCCGTTCTTAGCCCAATGTCAAAAACTTTTCGATCATTTTTGATAGTTTTCGCCACGAGTGTTCTGATTTTACAATTATTTAACAATTCGAAGGGGCAGGATATCGAGGCAAAAATAGCTATCGATGCAAATTCACCGTCTGTGGCTCGAGTTGAGGGACGATATGTCAATGACCCGGCGGGACGGAATCTTTCATTTCTGCTCAATTACGCCGACACAGGTGGGATCGGAAAAAGAGTCTCTGATGTTCGGTTAGCTGATCGTGACGGCAAGCCAGTCAATGTCCAGCGATTGATCGAAGGAGAGTTTTTGGCAAAAGGTGATTTCATATCATGGTGGTATCAGATCGATCTAACTCCGCTCGAACATTTCTCTGCGGCCGCGCACCTTTCATGGCTTACCAATGACGGTGGGATCGTGATGCTTGATGACCTCTTGCCGCAAACCAGTGGAGGAAAGAGGTCGGCAATGGTTACATTTGAATTACCTGCCGGTTGGATGGTAACGACAACAGAACGTAAAACCGCGACGAAGATGTTTAATGTCGCAAATATCGAAAAGGCGGTTTTCTACGTTGGCTCCGACCGGCGTGAAAAAGATTTGCAGGCAGACAGATCTCACAACAAGTTAAATATCTCTGGCGAATGGCTCTTCACCGACGACGAAGCGACTGCAATGGCGGCATCAGTCTTTAATGAATACGAGCAGATCTTTGGCTCAAGTCCGTCGAACGAATTCATGATTGGTATTCGCAGGTTTCCCAATCCCGTTTCGGTCGGCAACTGGGAGGCAGACACGCGTGGAAATAATATCACCATCATCTCGTCGGATATGCCTTTCAAGACACAGTCACTTCAGCGGCTGCACGAGCAGTTGCGGCATGAGATATTTCATCTGTGGATACCGAATGGCGTTAATTTGACAGGCAATTACGACTGGTTTTATGAGGGGTTTGTCTTGTATCAATCGCTCAAGATCGGTGTTGCGGTAAACCGCATCAGCTTTGACGATATGCTCGATACATTGTCGCGTGCCTATGACATCGACAGGATGCTGAGTCAAAAACTCTCACTCATCGACGCCTCAAAAAACCGCTGGAACGGATCAAATACCCAAGTTTACGCGCGCGGGATGCTCGTTGCATTTCTCTGCGACCTTGCTTTGCTTGAAAAATCGAAAGGTAAGCGATCAATTACTGATTTGCTGCGTGAGTTATATCAAAGCCATCGTCCGCCAAATCCGGCACAGGATGGAAATAATGTGGTGCTGGGGCTGTTGCGATCTCACAGCGAACTTACAACCATAGTTGAGCGTAATATCACCGGAACGGAGGCCGTCGATTGGAACACCCTGTTGAAATCAGCCGGGTTAGAGACGGTTAGCTCAGATCAAACAACAAAACTCAAAGTAGCGTCAAAACCTAATGGCAGTCAAAAGGATTTATTGGACAAGTTAGGTTATAATAACTGGCGAAAGAAATCGGGAAATTAATAGATGAAAACACGCTCTTTTTTACTTATCGGATTGATATTTGCGGGGCTTGCCGAGATCGGCTGCGGCTGGTTAAACGCCGGGATTTTGGGTTCTGGCGATACGGCGACGGTCATTGCCAAAACAGCGCAAATCCGCACTTCGTTTGCCGTCGTAGCCGCCGATCTGCTCGAAGTGAAGCGCGGCGACAAGCTCGATGTGATCGATCAGGTTGAATCACCAGACGTTAAGGGTCTCATCTGGTTTCGCGTTCGGGCACATGATGAGGCAGCCACCGAGGGCTGGATCGAAGCCCAAAATATCATCACCAGCGCGACGCTCGCAAAATCGCTGAAGCTCGCTGCGGATTTTCAAAATCAGCCGCCCCAAGCCGCCGGGGTGATACGCTCGGCGTCAAACCTGCGTGCCGCGCCGGACATGAACCCAGAAAACGTACTTTTTAAGCTCGCCAACGGCTCTGCATTCGAGATAATGGCATGGAAATTTGTGCCGAAGGTCGAGGCCCCCAACGTTGACGATGCTGCGAATAACCAGCAAAAACAGACCAAGGGAGCAAAAAACCAGGACATTGAGGATTCAAAGGACCCAGACGAGCCCGACAAGATAGAGGACAAATATGACATTTGGTACGAGGTTCGGCTTGATCCATCCGTATCGCCCGCTCCGGCCGGCTGGCTCTTTGGCCGGCAAGTAGAGCTAAAGGTTCCGAGCGACATATCCTTTTTTCAGCAAAACAACCGCAAGTTTGTGACCTGGCAGCGGCTCGATGCCGATTCGGCCAACAAGGTCGGCTCGGGCGACAAATCGCTCGCTCCCGGAAGCTGGGTCGTGCTGTCGCGCAACAATTACTCTAAACCGATTGATGGCGTTGAGCCTGATTTTGACGGTATTCTCATTCTTGCATTTGATAAATACGACCAAAACTATTACACCGCATGGAAAAGCACGGCAAACGCAGAGGTTTGGGGAAAACTGCCATTACAGGTCGAGGGCAAAGGGGACAATAAGACTTTCACGGTGAAATTGCGCAGCCCTTCGGGACAGATAGACGAAAAGCGGTTTGTGGTTTTTAAGGATAAGAACCGCATTAAAGTGACACCGCCCGAAGATTTTGCTCAGTACGAGACCAAAATTAAAAAATAGCCGCTATGTCCGATTCTCTCAATCCATTCCCCGAAACTGTCGAGATCGAAATCACTGACGTCATTGACCTCCATTCTTTTCTACCGCGCGACATCCGCGCGGTCGTCGAGGCGTATCTCACCGAGGCCCACAAGAAAGGCTTTTCGATTGTCAGGATCATTCACGGTAAAGGCGTCGGCGTCCAGCGTGAGATCGTACGGAAAGTTTTGTCCGAGACAGATTTTGTTAAATCATTCAAGAATGCGCCGGAATTTTCCGGCAGTTGGGGAGCAACGATCGTAGTATTGGACGTTTAGCGGTCCTCGATCACATCGGCCCAGACCTCGCCGTTTATCCCGGCATCGGAGAGCATCTTATCCTGCTCCTCGGCGCGGCGTTCTGCTGTTTCGAGACGTTCGGCAAGAATGCGCGATCGGTTCTCGAGGTCGTGAATGTACTTTTTTCGTTCGCGGTCGATCCTGTCAAAATAGAATAGATATGTAAATTGCAGACCGGCAATGCCGATAAGCACAAACAAAACACCGATGAGGACGAACATGAGCATAACACTTGGGTCTCACGCTTTTGACGCTTTTCCTGAATTATACTCTTGACCTGGACAGAACGAAAAGTGAGAATCATACGAAAAGGTTACTTTTTTAAGGGGACAATATTATGATTATGCGCTTGGATATAACTAACAATTTTCCTGACGCGCCGGAGTTTAACCGGCGCGAGTTTCTAGTCACGTCGATCCTGGCGGCAGGCACATTTGCGGCGGCGGTTAGTCCAATAGCGGCCCAGACCGTCATCCACACCGATGACAAGGGATTGATTGCCGGCGAGGTCAAGATACCCGTCGCCGACGGCGAGATCCCGGCGTATCGTGCGATGCCGGATCATAAGGGCAAGACGTTTCCGGTCGTGCTTGTCGTTCACGAGATCTTTGGCGTTCACGAATGGATACAGGACATTTGCCGACGCTTTGCCAAGCTGGGATATTTGGCTGTCGCACCTTCGCTTTATGCCCGGCAGGGCGACGTCTCGCAGCTTAAGGAGATAAGGGATATTATCAAGATCGTATCGAAAGTGCCGGACGCGCAGGTGATGACCGATCTCGATTCGACCGTAGCGTGGACGGCAAAAAACAGCGGCAAACCCAAGAAGGTCTCGATCACCGGCTTTTGCTGGGGCGGTCGAGTCGTCTGGCTATATGCCCGGCGTAACCCCAAAATAAAGGCCGGAGCCGCATGGTATGGCCGCCTGATGCCGCCGCAAACACCCACTCCGCTCCAGCCCGGCAATCCGGTCGATTTTGCCAAGGATCTGACCGTGCCCGTCATCGGTTTTTACGGCGGGCTCGATAAAGGGATTACGGTCGATGGCGATCATCGAATGCAGGAAGAATTAAATAAAGGCAAATCGCACTCCGAGATCGTAATTTATCCAAACGCGGATCACGGTTTTCTTGCGGATTATCGTGAGCAATATAACAAACAGGCCGCCGAGGATGCGTGGGCAAAACTCAGAGTCTGGTTCAAGAAACACGGCGCGATGTAAAATTAGTTCCGGGTTTAGAGTTTAGGGTTTAGGATTCATGATTTAGGATTCGGAGTTGTTGAAAGGAGGATCTTTGGATGGCGAGGATTCAACGATTTGAGGATATAGAAGCTTGGAAATTAGCCCGTGAAGCAACGAAACAAATCTATAAGCTAAGTTCGACAGGTGAATTTTTTCGGGATTTCTCATTGAAAGATCAGATTCGCAGATCGTCCGTTTCGATCATGGGAAACATTGCAGAAGGTTTTGAACGTGAAGGGAACAAGGAGTTCATAAACTTTCTCGGTATCGCAAAAGCGTCCTGCGCCGAATCGCGATCTCATCTGTACGTTGCGTTAGATCAGGAATACGTTTCACCGGTTCAATTTCAAACTGCTTATGATTGCTTATCAGAAACGGGCCGACGCATAGGCGGATTTATGCGCTATTTGCGCGGAAGTGATTTGCGCGGCAGCAAATTCATATCGCCCTGAACTTTGAACCCTGAACCCTGAACTTTGAACTTTGAACTAATTCATGAACACCCCAACCCTCAGATTAATGTATACGCTCCTGTGCGACGACGTGCGCATCGAGATGGGCAACAAGATCTCGCTGATGGGCATTTTTCAGAACATCATGGTCGAGAAACTGCCCGTATCACTGATAAAATTTGCCGTCATCAACCACTGGCGCGGCCAAGGCAGTCACGAGACCGAGATCCGCATCCTATCGCCCGATAAATCCAACACAATCGTCACTTCGCAACCGACAAACATCGAGCTGGCCGAGGGCGGCTTTACCGATAATGTCAGTTTTTTTGTCAATGTCGTTTTCCCAAACGCCGGCACCTACTGGATCCAGACAATCGCGAACACCGTCGTCCTCGACGAATGCCCGCTGATCGTCACCGACACCGACAACATCGACGCCCTGCTCCCCGCCGAAGAGATCACCGAAACCATAAATTGATCTGGTATCCCGCGACGCGGCTCGTCGTCTAAAAACGGGAGAGGTATCGACCGGGTTCCGGCCTCCCACGATTTATTATTCGTGGCCTTTGGTTTTGCCAGAACCGCCTACGGTAGTGGGCGGTTTAAGATGAATATTCGCGTAGCCGACGTGTCGAATGACCGCGTTAAACCCACCGCTACCGCAGGTTCGGAGACTATTTCATTACGGCTATCGGAAAATCCTGGATCGTGTTTGGCTTGGCGGTGGTAGGCGTCTGTTTTCCGCCGGTTAGTTCCTTTACTCGCTCGGAGAGGTATAAGTCGAGCATATTTATTGTTATTTTCCCTTTGCCTGCGTAGTCAGCTTTGCCCATGAAGCCTTCGACCAGAGCTTTGGTAAATGCGCCGTTGTTCCATTTAGCGTCTTCTAACGAAGATTGATTGCCAGTCGAAGCAGCAAATACGACTGCTCCATTTTCGGCACTTGAGAGTTCGTTGATAATTCCGTTCAGGTCATCCGCGAGACCGCGTCTTCCGCCAAGGACATTACCTGAGTGGCATGTATCGATAAACAAGAGCGTTTTGCCGGCGAGGGATTGAACCGTGTTCTTGATGTCGGTATAGGGAACGCCCGTGCGAAGAAGTTTTTCCAGATCGGTGTTGTAGGGCAGAAAATAATAGACGCCGTTTTGATCATTGAGACCGTGGCCCGCAAAAAAGACCATCGCCACGTCCTTACTGGTCGTCTCTTTGCGTATCCAATCCAGTCCGTCAAGCACATTATCTTTGCTTGCCTGTTCGTTGGTGAGTACCTTGGCGACAACATCGCGATAAAGCAGACCCTTTTGAGACATGGCTGCGGCAGCAAAATCGTTAGCATCCTTGGCTGCAAACCCGAGCGAATACTTTGGGTTCTGATACAGGCTGACGCCGATCGCCAGAACATAGAGTTTTGGCTTAATGACGAATGCATCCGTTGCCGGAGCCGAGCCACGCCACCGCAGGCGAATCGTCGATGGTACGCTGGCAGCGAAACGGTTTTCGGCGATTATTGAGACTTCACTGTCTTTTTGAGGCAGAGGTACTTTTAATTCCCGCGCTCCCGACGATGGGCCTTCTTGAGTAAGTTGCCGGTTCCCAGCCACCGGCCTGCCGTCAACCAGTACCTTGACACTGGTCACCGGCTCGCCTGATGGCGTGCGGAGCGAATAGCGAATTGTGACTTCGGATGATGAGACTTCGGAGTTGTCAGCCGGTGAAGCGATCTCAACAACGGGCGGAAGCATCTGCGCGACCGTCGAGGATTGTGCCTTACGCCCACGCTCTTCGTTTGCCAGCCTGAGAGCTTCGGCTTCATCACCAGTCTGTAATATCTTCGAGATGATATCTGGCCGGTAGTAAGTGTTTCTGAACTGACCAACAGGAAAGAAATCCGCTGCCGAATCTTTACCATTGTTGACGTGCCATCCTATAAGTTCTTCCGCGCCCGGCGAAGCGTCGTAGTAGCCCGATGGCGTCCAGATAACCCAACGCCTACGGTCGGTGTGTGGAAAGAATGCTAGGATCTCTTTGCCGTCTGCGATACGATACCAGCGGATTGTTCCGTCAGCATAAGCGGCGACGGCGAGCCGTCCGTCCGCCGAGATATTAACTGCCCACGCCACGCCGGGTGGTGCGACCCTCCACCGTTCAGCCCCCCTGCGGTCGAAGAGTCGGAGAGAGAAATCCGTGCCGAGCAGAAAAGAGCTTCTGTCAGGAGCAAGGGCGAGGCTGCGGGAACTCTCACGCTGTTGAAGCTTGAGAGGTGTGCCGTTGAGCTTAGGCGCGTAGGTCTCTTTCCAATCGGTGACGTTCAGGTTGCTGTCTTCAGTCTCTGGCGGACGCCATTTCACATTGCCGTCAGGAACGGTATCGAGTTTGCGATCGGCGAGCGAGAAACGGGCGGGCGATAGTCCGCGAAATTGATAAGCGAAACCAACACCCATACCGTCCGGCGAGAGGAGAAAGCCTTGCCGGTTGTTTCTGTAATCGGCAATCGCCGAAGTGGTGAAAATCTGCCGATTTCCGCTCGCATCAATTACGCCGAAGGCAGGATCGCCAGTGCAATAGACAATGCCGTTATCGCGCAATGGGAGAATGTGGGTGATGAGGTTCGCTGCCACTCCAGCGATGTCGTGGTAACCGCTGCGCCCACCGTCAGCCCATTTGCGAATGTACATTGTGCCACCGGCATCGGGAAGTACTACCCCTGCGTATAGTGTGTTGCCGTCCGATGACCACGCGACGCCGCTCAAATCACGAACACCTAGAGTGTCAGGTGCGTAGAGCGATGCAAGATCATGCGCTTGCAGCACCGCCAAGTTAGTAGAGTCATAGAACCCCACAACGATGCGTGAACCGTCGGGCGAAAATCTGACTTCAAAAGGTTGTCGGCCTCCCACCACACTCCGTTTGGCAATCCGCCGCAAAGAGCCAGTAACGCCAATTGTATAGAGACGGGTGAAGCCATCTAATGACGTCGTCACCAATTTACCAATGGAGTCGAAATCCGCGCCATAACTCCCGTCACCATAATCTTTGTCCTCACCTGCCAACGCATAAGTCGCAGTGGAAAAGACTCGGACGCCGTTCTTACCGCCGAGGGTAGCCGCCAGATATCGTCCGTCCGGTGTGTAAACGAGACGTTCGACTTGCCCTAGGAATCCACCAAGTCGCCGGATGAGCCGCCCGCTCTCGCGATCAAAAAGGTAGATAGCTGTTGCCTTATCCCACTCGTATCCTGTCTGCCCTCCGGCGGCAATCGTGTTGCCGTCGGGCGACATGGCAACGGCAAGCAGTTTGCCTTCATCATCTCCACCGATGGGCACGCGAATAGTGAGTAGCAGTCGTCCAGACGGGAGTTCCCAGATTCGCAATGTCTTGTCAACCGATGCGGTCACCAGAAAGCGGTTCGCTGCGTCTACGCCAATTCGGCTGATAGGAGCGGTGTGCATCCCCGTCTCGATACGCAGAATCGGCTCACGCGACGGCTCGCTTGTTTGCTGTCCCGCGCTCGCAGCCGCAAAGGCCGTAATCAAAACGCATAACAGAAAAAACTTTTTCGATTTGAGCGAATTCATTGTTCATTTCACCGATAGATTAAGATTGATCACCATCGGCTCTTTCGGGTGCGCTTTGGCCCGATAGACGATTTGCGGGAACGAGTCGTCCCGGGTCAACTTTATTTATGCTTGGGATGTTAATGGTTTTTCAGCCGCGTGTCAATAAAAAATGCCGCGACGGCGGGGGTTTTGCAACCCATTATGCCTGACGCGGCGGTTTGTCGGCTAAGAATTTGCTCTATCGCTCGCCGATCGGGGTGTATGTCAGATCGCGGGGACCGATATATTCGGCACGCGGGCGGATGAGTTTGTTATTGCCGTATTGTTCGAGGATGTGGCCGGTCCAGCCTGAGATGCGGCTGACGGCAAAGATCGGCGTGAAAAGGTCGAGCGGGATGCCCATCATATAATAGGTTGAGGCTGAGTAAAAATCTACGTTTGGAAACATCGCTTTCTTTTCATGCATCAACTGTTCGATCCGCTGCGACATAGCGAACCATTTTGAAACGCCTGTTTTTTCGGCCATATGGCGCGAGTATTTTCGCAGCCAGGTCGCACGCGGATCCTCGGTTTTGTAAACGGCGTGGCCGATGCCCATGATCTTGCGTTTTTCTTCGAGTGCCTTATCGAGCCAGGCGTCAACTTTGTCGAGATCGCCGATCTCGATGAGCGTTTTCATCACGGCCGTGTTGGCGCCGCCATGCAGCGGGCCGGCGAGTGCTGCGATGCCGGCGGTCACGCAGCCATACATATCCGCAAGCGTTCCGGCGACGACGCGGGTCGTAAAGGTCGAGGCGTTGAGCTCGTGATCGGCGTGCAGGATCAGGCACACGTCAAACATATGGGATTCGTCAGCGTCAGCCCTTGTTCCGCGAAGCATATAAAGGAAATTCTCGGCGATATTAAGCGAATTGTCCGGCGCGACCGGCTCTTTGCCGTTGCGTATGCGATCCCATGCGGCCGATATCGTGCCGATCTGGGCGGTCAATTTCACCGCCGCTTTTACCGCATTTTCGCGGTCGGTGCCGTGGCCGTCTTTATCAAAGAAATCGAGCGACGAAACGGCAGTGCGAAGTACGTCCATCGGGTCGGCGTCCTTAGGGAATTGCTTTATCAGAGCGATAACCTCGGCCGGAGCTTCGTAATTTGCACGTATCTCGGCGTTGAGGCCGGCCAATTCGGCGGCGCTCGGCAAACGACCGTGCCAGAGCAGATAGATGACCTCTTCAAAGGTCGAATGCTCGGCAAGATCGTGAATGTCATAGCCCTGGTAAATTAATTTGCCTTCTTCGCCGTTGACGTCGCCGATCGAGCTTTGTGCGGCCACGACTCCGCGAAGTCCTGCTGCTGCTGCGGTTGATTCTGTTCCTGTACTCATTGTTTTAAATACTGATTTATTAAATTTAGCGCCAAACTACTATCTTATCCAACCGCGATTTTAGATACAAGGCGCGGCCGCCGCGATTGGACGCGCCCGGTGGGCATTATTACCTTTCATTCAACGTCGCCGAACTTCTCAAAGACTGATCGAGCAGGATCGCATAAACGGTTGGCGTCACGATGAGCGACAACACGAGGGCAAATAACAGACCGCCGATGACGGCGATGGCGAGGGGCTGGAGAAGCTCTGAGCCGGAGCCCAGAGCGAGAGCGAGCGGCAGCATTCCGAGGATCGTTGCCAAAGAAGTCATCAATACGGGTCGAAAACGGCGGTGACCGGAGAGCATCAGTGCCGAGGTCAGATCACCGGTCTTTTTCAGGTTTTCACCAACCGCATCAAGCATTAAAATGCCGTTTTTTGCGACGATCCCGACCACCATTATCATACCCATCAGGCTGACAACGTTCAGAGTCGTTCGCGTGACGAGCAGCGCGGCTAATGCTCCGCTCAGAGCGAGCACCGAGCCGGTGACGATTGCGACCGGATGCGCAAATGAGCGAAACTCGATCAAAAGAACAAGAAAAACAAGTACGACAGCCAGCGTGAGCGACACGGCGAGCTCGCGAAACGATGATTGCTGCTCGGCATAGAGACCGCCGTATTCGACCGTCATGCCGGCCGGAAACTTAACCGATTTATTAAGCTCGGACTTGATCTTTGAAATAGTGCCGCCCAGATCGCTGCCCGTAATACGCGCGGTCACGGCGACCGTTTGTCTCAGGCCGTCGCGGTTCATCTCGGTTTGGCCCTCGTTGTATTCGACCCTGGCGACCTGATCCAGCCGAAATTGCTGACCGCTGGCCGAACGCATTTGCAAACCGCGAAGCGTGTCGAGCGACGAGCGTGCGTCGGGCGGAAATACGACCCGGACGGCGACCTGACGACCGCGTTCGAGGATATTTGAAACCTTGGTGCCGTTCATCGCCGCCTCTACCGCCGTCGCAATCTCCGACGCGTTGACGCCAAATTTTGCCGCGAGCATCGGATCGACTTTGAATGTCACCGCCGGACCGCTGACAACAACGCCGCTGAGAGTGTCCACGACGCCGCTGATCTTTTTGATCGATTCCTCGACCTCAATGGCCTTTGCCTGAAGAGCCTTTTTGTCGTCGCTAAAAAGTTTGATCTCGATAGGCTGCGGCGCGCTGGCGAGATCGCCGATCATATCGGACAAAATGCCGATAAACTCGGTCTGGAGCGCCGGCTCAGTCGATTCGATCTCTTCGCGGACGCCGTCCATTACTTTTGCCGTCGAGCGGCTGCGTTTGGATTTCATTTTGACGGCAAAATCGCCGGTATTCGGCTCTGTCACGCCGGTCAGCCCGAGTTGCAGGCCGGTTCGCCGCGAAAAACTCTCAACTTCGGGGGTGTCTTTTAGAATTTCCTCGACACGATCGAGGATGCGGTTGGTTTCGGCGAGTGAGCTGCCCGGCGGAGCAACGTAATCGAGGATAAAAGCTCCCTCGTCAAACGCCGGCAAAAATTCCGAGCCAAGCTGGGTGTAAATGATATACGCCCCAAACATGACGAGGCCGCAAATGGCGAGCACGACGCCGCGGTTATGCAGCGCACGTTTTAGAAGCCATTCATACGGGCGTAGGAACAAATTCAGTACACGGCCGATTTCCTCGTCATCGGGTTTTTTCTTTTTCGCGATCTTTACAAACCGCTCCGCCAAAACGGGTGTAAATGTCAGGGACAGAACCAGCGACGTAATAAGGGCGACGGCCATCGTCAAGGCAAGCGAACGAAAGAATACGCCCGTCACGCCCGTCAGCAGCGTCAATGGCAAAAAGACGACGACCGGCGTAATCGTCGAACCAATGATCGGCACGGTGATCTCTGAAACGGCCCGCTGGACGGCCTCGCCCCGCGATTCGCCGTGCAGCAGATGGGTGTAGATATTTTCGACGACCACGATCGCATCGTCTATCACAAGCCCTATCGCTGCCGCGATGCCGCCAAGCGTCATCAGATCAAAAGACAACCCGACCAGATAGATCGCCAAAAACGTGAAAAGGATCGTAACCGGAATGACGAGAATCGCGACAAATGTCGTGCCGATATTACGCAGGAAACCGTAAAGGATAACGATCGAAAGGATCAAACCGAATATGATTGAATCGCGAACCGAGGCGATAGAATCACGGACCAGGATCGATTGATCGTAAAACGGCTTTACGATTACGTCGACCGGCAGCGTCTTTTTGAGTGTGTCAAGCTCCGTTTTTATCTCGTCGGTGACGGTGACGGTATTTGCATCGGCCTGCCTCAGAATGTTGATCAAAACCGCTTTTTTTCCGTCCGCTGTGACAATCGTGTAGTTCGGCTCACTGCCTTCATGCACCGACGCGATGTCGGCCACGAGCACACTCGCGCCATTTATATTTGCAACGACGATCGATCTGAGCTCGTCCGGCGAGGATACCTGACCACTGACCAGAGCGAGTTCGAGATGATGATTTTCCTCGATCAGGCCGGGCGACTCGATAATGTTGGAGTTTTTTACGGCCTCGGTTACCTGTTGGATTGTCACGTTGCGGGCAGCGAGTTTGGCAGGATCGACCTCAATGTGAAATTCACGAACATCGCCGCCCTGGACGCGCACCTCGGATACGCCGGGCAACCGCGCAAATTGTGGCCGGACCGTAAATTGAGCAATATTTCGTAGTTTCGAGGGGTCACGCTTGTCGGACGTGACGCTGTAACCAATGATCGGAAAGATGGCGAAAGTCAACCGCTCGACATGTGAAATAACGGCCGTCGGTGGCAGAGCGATCTCAGGCAAACGAGCCTGAACCAAAGCTAGAGCCTCCTTGGGATCAGTTTTCCAGTCAAAGAAAAGGCTGATCCCCGCCGAGCCGCGCGACGTCGTTGATTGAACCCGCCGGATGCCGGGCAACCCGCTCATTTTTTCTTCGATAGGCTGCGTTACGGTCGCGAGCATCTGGTCGGGCGGCGTTTCGCCATTCTCGACGGTGATTATTATGCGGGGAAAATCAGTATTCGGAAAAATCGCGGTTGGCAGTTGCACCCCAGCATAAAGTCCGGCGATGCACACGAGAATCACCGTCACCACGACGGCCCGCGAGTGGCTCGATACTGTCCCGGCAAAATTCACTTGTCTTTGTCCTTTTCGTCGGGTTGCGCAATTTCGACATGCGTACCGTCGGGCAGACCGTAATTGCCCTCAATGACGACCGTCTCGCCGCCCCTGAGTCCGTCTGTGATCTGATACTTATCGCCGGATCGGATGCCGACCTTGACCTTTATTTCGTGGGCTATCGACAAGGTGTCGATGATGAAAACCGTGCCTTCGTCGCCATTCACTGCGTCCAGTTGGACGGCTGCGGCGGGGACGGTAACAGCATCCAACTCCGGTTTTGAGGAAACGGTAAACTGCGTCGAATCGCCGGCCCTGAGCTGTCCCCGGCCGTTTGCAAAGTTTGCCCAAACCTCGACGCTGCGGCTCTGCGTATCCGCCGAGCGGCTGATAAGGGTTACCTGGCCTGTCATTTTCTCGTCCGGCGCGGCGGCGGTCGTGAGCGTGACCATGTCGCCGCTTTTAAGCGACGCGACGACCGTATCGGCAAAGCTGGCTTTGACGATGACCGAGCCGATGTCGGCGATGGTAAAGAGCTTGGTTCCGGCGGACGCAAATTCGCCCTCAAATTGAAACTGATCGGTCACAACGCCCGAAATGGGTGCGCGAATCTCGGCGTATCCGGCCTGTGTCTGGATCACTTTTAGCCGGCTTTCGGCTTGTTTGATCTTGTTGTCGGCGATTGCCCGGGCGTTCGGATTTGCGGCAGTGGTTGTCAGGCGCCCGTTTCGCTGGACGAGACGAAGCGTATTTTCCGCGTTGGTCAGTGCCAACTGGGATGCCTCAAGCTCCTTTTGCGAGATGCCGCCCTTTGCAAAAAGGTCCTTGCGGCGTTCGTATGTTGCGCGGGCGTTATCGGTGGCAGCTCTGGCGTCGCTCAGATCTTTTTCAGCCTGAGCCGAGGTCTGCGGAATCGTGACGCTTTGCAGCGTTTGCAGATTTAGACGAGCTTCCTGGACGGCGGCCTGAGCCTCGGAACGCTGGGCGGCGATGTCCTGCGAGGCGAGGACGGCGAGTATCTCTCCTTTTTGAACCGGCTCGTTTTTTAGCAGCCGCATTTGCCGGATCTGTGCCGAGATGCTCGCGCTCACGGTCGATTGACCCGACGGGGCGACGGTTCCGACGGCGGTATATTCGCGACCGATCGGCCCGGTTTCGGCTTTTGCGACCTTGACGCTGACGACCGCGTCAACTTTCTTTTCTTTCTCGTCGTCGGTATCATTCGCCTCAAAGTGACGCAGGTAGAAAAAGACGCCCACCAGGATGATCGCGGCCGCGACGACCCCGGCAATCACAAATTTCCGCGTGTTTACCGGTTTTACTTCGTCCTCGACTTGGTCAAATTGTTCTTCCGTTTCTTCTTCCATGATTGCCTATTGTCCGACGGAGCGCATGACGCGCGACCTGGCCGTTTGATAGTCGAAGATCGCCTGATACAGCGCCGCTTTTTGCGTGATAAGCGTATTTTGGGCGTCAACGACCTCGGTGATCGTCGCCTCGCCTGCCCGGTATCGGGCTGTCGAAGCGGTCACATTTGCCTCGGCGTCGGTAATCGCGGCGGCGATCTGTCTGATCCGTGTCCGCGACGAAATTGCCTGTGTCCGCGCAGTGAAAAAGTCGCGTGCGAACTGGCGCTGCGCGATAGCCCGGGTGTTTTCGGTCTGCTGAAGTCGCAGTTTCGCCTGCGTTTCTTTTGATCTGGCCTCTCCCCGGTCGAATATCGGGATCGTAACGCCGACGTTCAACTGAAAACCGGCGCCGTCGCGAATATGCGTCGGAGCGAGCGAATCGGTGATAAAGCCGCTTCCTGCCGCATATGTGATCTGAGGCCGGCGTCCCGATTGGGCGATGCGGATGTCTGCGTCGGCGGCCTTTTTGTCGGCGTCGAACGCGGCAAATTCGGGCCGCGTTGCTATAGCGGTCTCGACAAAACGCTCGATCTCGTTATCGGCGGGCGTCCCGGTCAAAAGGTCTTCGGCGGCGATAGCGTCGGTGAAAGCGTACCCGACGAGCAGACGCAAGCCGTCCGAGTTGACCGCCTCATCCGCACGCGCCTGTTCGAGCTCGTCACGGCGAGCGGCCGTTTGCAGACGGGCCCGGACGAGGTCAACCGGGGCGACCTCGCCGGCGTCGAGCTGTAGTTTAATGTTGTTTTCGAATTCGCCGGCTGCGGTGAGATTATTTTCGGCGTTTCGGCGCTTTGCGCTTGCCAGAGCGAGGCCGTAATAGGCTTCTGTCACGCCTTGGATCAAATCGCGACGAGCGACGAGGGTACCGGCATGGGCAGATTCGAGCAGCGCCCGATTTCGCCGCAATGTCGCATTCAGCCTGCCCGAAGTGTCAATCTCGCCGGATGCGACGACCAGGCCCTGTATTTCGTTGATGGCGTTAGCACCGAGGAACGAAGGTGGACGTGGGCGGGCGGAGCCGAACGATGGCGATGTATAGATGTAATTGGGTTTGGCATCGACGCGGGGCAGAAAAGCAGCCTGCGATTGCCGGACGTCCTCAGCGGCGATCCGCTCGCCAATCTGTGCCCCGCGAAAGGCCGACGCCTGTTTCAGCGCCAGATCGATGGCCTCGCCCAGCGTCAAGACACGCGCGTTATCCGCCGTTGCCGATGTGCGCGAATACAGACCCGCTGGTGTCGGGTCCGTTCGCGATAGAAGCGTCTGTGAGATCGCCGTGCCCGAAAAGAGCAGCGTGATCCCCAGAAAAATGATTCGCCTTTTACTTGTTTTCACACCGCCTGGTGTCAATGCTTCCCTTTCTTTTCGTCCTGTGCTTCCTTAGCCTCGCTCGCGGCGTTCTCGTGCTGGATTCCGATCACTTTGCCGGTATAAGCATCGACATTCACCTCGGTAATTTTACCTTTTTCGGTGCTAATATCGAATGAGTATATCCATTTTCCTTTCTCGTGTTCGAGCTCCTTGCTTTTGATCGTGCCATGAACACGGGCCTGCGCGATCTCAGTGGCTCGCTTCATTCCGATCTTTTTTGTCTGGGCGTCAGCCGCCGAAGCTCCGAGGCCAAATAACGCGAATAATATAACTGCTGTAATTTTTTTCATATATCTCCTTGAATTTGAAATTCCAGTCAAGAATACGACATTTAATATGAATAGAAGATTAACAACTTGCGGATGTAAAAAAGCCACGCTGCGTTATACAAGTCCCTATCGGAAAATAGGGCAGAAAACTAGCATCATGGCTATTGCCAAACAATCCATGATTTGATGATTCAAAGAAAAAAAAAGGAGCAATCTGTATTGCCCCTTCAATGGATAAAGACTAATCCAATCATCGGATCAAATGCTATTAGTTCTTATCATGGTTACTTTCGTTTTCGTGACGGACAGTTTTATGCTTCCGGTTGTACCGGTTCGAATTCCGTGCGGTATAACTTTTTTGGCTCCGGGTTGAACGTCGGTTCGACCGTGATCGAATTGTCCGGGATTCTTCTTTATCACGACCCCGCTGGCCCCTTTCCATTTTTTGGTCAGTTCCCCGGTCCTCCTGCTCTTGCGCAAATACGCTGCCAATCGAGAAGCTCATAAAAATGCCAGCCATCGCCAGCAATAATCCAAACCGTTTTAAATAAATCATATAACTCCTTGCTAACTGTATTAATGAGAAGCCAAATTCGCTTCCGTATATGGGAATGTAATTACTCCCTAGACCTGATAATTGCATTTGGCAGATGAACACACGATTAACAAATATAGGTATGGAGAAATAATAATTTTGCGATTGTTCGCTAGCGAACAGAAGCTAAGGCACAGAGTGTATATCCTAAAAAATAGACACTCAGCAAGAGAAGGGTGCGTATAATGAATATAAACACGAATTCCAACGAGCATATTACGAGCGATCTGTATAGCAAAGTTCCTCAGGTAACAGTCTTTTTCTGGATCATAAAGGTCTTATGTACTACAGTCGGTGAAACTGCCTCGGATTTCCTGAACGTCAATCTGGGTCTTGGTTTACGGGGTACTTCTATCGCAGCAGGAATCAGCCTTGCTGTCGTGCTCTTCTTTCAGTTTAGGGCAAAGAAGTATATACCAGCTATTTATTGGCTCGCGGTAGTGCTCATCAGTGTATTTGGTACGCTAATCACAGACATTCTGACCGATAGTCTCGGCTTTCCTCTTGAAGCAAGCACTATCATATTTAGTGTTGCTTTAGCGCTCACTTTTGCCCTGTGGTACGCCAAAGAGGGCACGCTTTCAATTCATTCTATTTTCACCTCGAGAAGGGAGGTTTTCTATTGGTTGGCCATATTATTCACTTTCGCCCTTGGCACTGCGACGGGTGACCTGATGGCCGAGAAGCTAGGCCTTGGCTATCTTCTAACCGGGCTCATTGTAGTAGGTGTCATTGCCGTCGCGGGTATCGCATGGCGTTTCGGATTGAACGTGGTGTTAGCGTTTTGGATCGCATATATCATGACGCGTCCTCTTGGAGCCTCGCTCGGGGACTACCTCTCACAACCACAAACCAATGGTGGACTCGGACTCGGTGCGACAATTACAAGTGCCGGATTCCTCATAGCGATCCTTGCCGTCGTAATATATCTGGCATTCACTAAAAGGGATTTCATTGCGAAAGCGACAAGGGAGAGTGACATCGAAAAGAAAGGATCTGCCGTTGTCTGGCAGGTTGTCGTGGTTGTAGCCCTGTTGCTGATCGTAGGCGGAACAGGCTACTACTTGCGTAGATCGCAGCTACGAAATCAGGCGGCGGCCACCGTTTCGCCTACTAAGCCGCTGGGCGACCTGACCGCCTTCAAGAAAATCGCCGAAGATATGCTGGGCATGGTGAGTGCCGGGGATATGACTGGCGCCAAGACACGGGCTGACGATCTGGAAACCGCATGGGATAAAGGGCAGGCAGTTATGCGCCCAATGAATGAGGAAAAGTGGACGTTGATGGATGGCGCCATTGATGATGTTCTGAAAAAAGCTCGCTCCGCGCAACCAAACAATGCAGAGACCGGTGCTGCCTTAGAATCATTTATCACCGTTATGAACACCCTCGGCAATCTGACGCCGCAGCCTAAAACTCAGACACCGGTCTCAGGTTCGGCAACCAAGCCGCTGGGAGACTTGTCCGGATTCAAAAAGATTGCAGACGACATGCTTGGCCGGGTACGTTCCGGTGATATGGCCGGCGTCAAGACGCGGGCAGGTGACCTCGAAACCGCCTGGGACAACGCCCAGACACGTCTTAAGCCAATGAGTGCCGAAAAGTGGACGTTGATGGATAATGCCGTTGATGATGTTCTGAAGAAAACCCGGACAATACCACCAAATAATGCAGAGTGTGGTGCCTCACTTGAGGCGTTAATCGCTGTGATTGACTCCCTCGATAGTACGAAATAGGACATTGAAACAATTAAATCAACAAGACATGCAAAGATGGGTATTGAACAAAAGCAGAAATCCCAATGATCTAACAATAGATGATAGTTATAGCAAAGTACCAGCCGTTACACTAACATTTTGGATTATTAAGATATTCGCGACAACGCTTGGCGAAACCGGTGGCGACTCCGTATCGATGTCGATGAATCTCGGTTATCTGGTCGGCACCGTCATATTTGCGGCGATTTTTGTGTTCGCCGTAGTTATACAGATCCGAGCAACTAGCTTTCATCCATTTATTTATTGGCTGACTATTATTGCGACGACTACAGTCGGGACTACTCTTGCCGATTTTGCAGACCGAAGCCTGGGGATCGGATATGCTGGCGGAGCCTCGACCCTGTTGGCGCTGCTGATATTGTCACTATTGATTTGGCGCTGGACTTTGGGCACTGTGTCTGTCGAAAGCATACGAACGCCGAAAGCAGAAGTATTTTATTGGGTTACCATAATGTTTTCGCAAACACTCGGAACGGCTCTCGGAGATTGGGTCGCCGATAGCGCCGGGCTGGGATATCTTGGCGGTGCGGCTATTTTTGGTGGGATGCTTGTTTTTGTTGTAGGGCTTTATTTTTTTACAAGCCTGTCGCGCACCTTGCTGTTTTGGATAGCGTTTATTTTGACGCGACCGCTAGGCGCAGTAGTCGGCGATTTCCTGGATAAACCTGTTCAAAACGGCGGTCTGGAACTTAGCCGCTATACGGCTTCGCTGATTCTTTTGATACTCATTATTGCGTGTCTGCTGATTTTTCCGCCGAAACCGGCGGAGGAAACGCATTGATTGGTTAGGCACTCCCGATTTTCGCCTGTTAATCGTATGTTCATCTTTCTGATGATATATTTGCAATTTGAAGCAAACGTACTAAACAATTAAAAGGAGTCAACTTATGAATAGACTGATCGGGGTGTTATTTATCATTATCGGATGTGCTGTGCTGTCAACCATACAGGCACAAGAGAAAAAACTGCAACGCAAAGACCTGCCGAAAGCGGTGGAAAAGACAGTCGCAAAGGAGAGCAAAGGTGCGACGATCAAGGGATTCGCGACCGAAAAAGAAGATGGCATACAAACTTACGAGGTCGAGCTCGTTGTTGATGGCTTGACGAAAGACATCTCAATGGATGCAAAAGGCAACATTTTGGAGGTCGAGCAGGAAGTAACGATGGATTCGCTTTCTGACGAGGTTAAGGCGGGCTTAAAAGCAGGGGCCGGAACCGGGACGATCGGCAAAATCGAATCACTTACCAAAAAAGGAACGGTGGTCGCTTACGAGGCCCACGTCTCAAATGGAAAAAAAAAGAGCGAGGTTCAGGTCGGACCTGACGGTAAAAAGCTGGCTAAACCGGAATAAGCCCAGGGTGAATAAATAGGCCTTTCGGGAATAAGGAGATGATTTTATATTGTCTCCTTTTTTGCGGGTTTGACCCTGTTTCTCCCTTTGCTTAAGTTACGAACAAACAGGACACGAGCTAAAATAAAGTTCTCTATATTATGTATTTACAGTTTATTCAGTTTAATAAGGTAATGCGGCAAGGTATAAGTTTATTGTTCACGACGATATTATTATTTTTCGCCATATACTCTCAGCAGGGTGCTAATGGAACTATTCGCGGGAAGGTTGTGGATGTTCAAGGGGCGCTAATCCGAGGAGCGAGCGTAAGAGTAACCAGCATAACCGCTACCGAACGAACGGCTCAAACGAATCAGGACGGCGAATTCTCGGTTCCCAATCTCGCACCAGGTAAATATAACTTAGTGGTGTCGGGCCAGGGCTTCGCACCATATGAAAACGCAGAAGCCAACGTTGTTGCCGGAAAAACTTTAGCGCTTGATATTACGCTTTCGATTACAGTTTCCGAGAACGTCACAGTTGCAGGTGAGACCCCAATAAACACCAGCCCGGATGCAAACGCGAGCGCCGTAGTCTTAAAAGGCGACGATCTCAAGGCGTTGCCCGATGATCCGACGGAACTGGAAGCCGCGCTACAGGCACTTGCCGGGCCATCGGCCGGTCCGAACGGCGGCGAGATATTCATTGACGGTTTTTCCGGCGGACGACTGCCACCCCGCGATTCGATACGCGAGGTACGGATAAACCAGAATCCGTATTCATCGGAATTTGACCGGCCGGGATTCGGGCGAATTGAGATATTGACCAAACCGGGAACGGACAAATGGCGAGCCGAGATAGGCAGCGAATTCGAAGACGAATCGGTCAATTCGCGGAATCCGTTTGCTACAAATCGGCCTCCATTTCAACTTCGCAATATTAACGGTAATGTTGGCGGCCCGCTGATAAAAAAACGAACCTCTTTTTTCTTCGACGGCGAAAAAGAAGACATCGATAACAACGCCCTGATCAATGCCCAGACCCTCGGTCCCGGTTTGATTAGACAGGCATTTCAGCAAAGCGTCGTTTCTCCGTTAAAAACATACGAGTTCAACGCCCGCGTCGATCACCAGATAAGCAAAAACAATACCTTCATCGTTCGGTTTTTAGGCTCTGGAGCAAAAACGATGAATGCAGGGCTGACGGGATTTGACTTGCCGTCTCGTGCCTACAACTCACAAGATAGCGACAGCACTCTGCGCTTTACTGATACGGCAGTGATCTCAGCGACGGTGATCGACGAAGCGAGTTTTCAATACATTCGCCGTCGGACTTCGCAATCGAGCACGGATAATTCGCCTACAATTCGCGTGCTGGACGCTTTTACCTCCGGCGGTGCGAATGTCGGTCAGGCCTTTAACCACGAAGATCGGATGGAATTTCAAAACTTTACAACGGTGGTTCGGGGTAATCATGTGGTTAAATTTGGCGGCCGAGTCCGCCGCGTTCATATTCTCGATGCTTCGCCCAGCAACTTTGCAGGAACATTTACCTTCACCACGCTGGATCAGTATCGAAATGCTATATTGCGCATGTCCGGTGCCGGGCCGACGCAGTTTTCCATCGCCGGAGGCAGCCCGAACGCAGAAGTCAGGAGAACCGATCTGGGTTTGTTTGCACAAGATGACTGGCGCATTCGTCCAAATTTGACCGTTTCATTCGGCTTACGATACGAGACGCAAACGAATATCTCCGATCATGCCGATCTGGCCCCTAGATTTAGTTTTGCATTCTCGCCGAAAGGCGATGGGAAAAATAAACCAAAGACCGTCTTTCGGGGCGGCTTTGGTATTTTCTACGATCGATTCAGCGAGGGGCTTACATTACAAACGCTCCGGTTTAATGGTATAAATCAGCAGCAATTTGTCGTAACGGATCCTGCCATCCTAAACCAAGCTGTTTTTACGCCCGACGGCCACGTTTCAAATGTGCCGACACTTCAAACATTAACCACTTTCGCGCAGCAACAGACGACGCGCGTCGTTTCACCAAGCTTACACGCTCCGCGAACGGAGCAGATAGCGATGAGCATAGAGCGGCAACTTCCCCTTAACACAACGTTGAGCGCGACCTATGTTTATTCGCAAACGCGTGGGCTTCTGCGGTCGCGTAATATTAATGCTCCGGTTATTGGCGTTCGCCCGATCCTTTCGTCCGGAAATATCTTTGAATACGAATCGACCGGACGCTTTAATCAAAATCAGCTACTCTTAAATTTCAAGTCAAATTTTAGCAAGCGAGTTTCGCTCTTTGGCAATTATGCTTTCGGGGGCGCCAAGAGCGACACTGACGGCGCGGGAACCTTTCCGGCGAATCAATATGATGTGAGCGGTGAATATGGCAGAGCACTCGTAGATATTCGACACCGGTTTGTACTCGGCGGCAACATTAAGGCGCCGTTGGGCCTGTCGCTTAGTCCGTTTATTACATTTCGCTCCGGCATTCCGTTTAATATTACGACGGGAACGGATAATAATGGCGACACGTTATTCACGGATCGTCCATCGTTTGCATCGGATCTCAACAGACAATGTAATTTTGGAACTGCAGCGGTCCTAATCGTTCGAAATTGTGTCGTCCAAACTCAATACGGCAATTTTGATCTTCAGCCGATTCCCGGCCAAACTATAATCCCGCGAAACGATGGCCGCGGCCCATCATTTTTTGTAACGAATCTGCGGATCGCGAAGGAATTTGTTTTTGGCGGAGACAGCAAAAAGAAATCGCCTAAGGGAGCACAGAGCGGTGGCGATGATCGTAATCGAACCGGAACGAATAGTCCTTTCAGCGCAGGTTCATCGCAAGGTCAGCAGAGCGGCGGCGGCGATGACGAAGGCCGCTATAAACTAGAATTGTCCGTTCAAATTCGTAATATGTTTAATCATACAAACGGCGGCACGCCCGTTGGAAATCTGAGTTCTCCGTCGTTCGGGCAGCCGGTGTCTTTAGCCAGCGGTTTTGGTTTTGGCGGCGGGCGTCAAAGCGGCGGAAACCGGCGTCTTAGATTTGAATTGAAGTTCAGTTTTTGAGTCGCGGGAATTCGATCAAGAATGTGCTGCCGGTGTCACCGGATGAGGTGAGCTGGATGCTGCCATTGTGCAGGTCGGCGATCCATTGGGCGATGGAGAGGCCGAGGCCGGCACCGCTCGTTTCGTTGTCACCGGAACGGCTGCGGGCTTTGTCAACGCGGTAAAAACGGTCAAAGATGTTTGGCTGTTCATCTGGCGGTATGCCGATGCCTGTGTCGGTGACGGTGATGTGATATGCGTCATCGCTTGTCGAACAGACGACCGAGACACGGCCGCCGTTTTGGGTAAACTTGATCGCATTATCCAGCATGTTTAGAAACAGGCGGCGGAGGAGCGATTCGTCGCCCCAATCCGGCATCCCGGCGTCGGCTGCAAATGCCAGTTCGATCCCCTTCTTATCGGCAATGATGTGCATTGAACGAACCGCTTCGGCAGCGATCTCGTCGAAATAGACGGGTGTACGGTAAGCAATAAACTGCCCCGCGTCGGCACGGGCGAGGGTAAAGAGGTCTTCGACGATGCGAGTCAGACGCTTGCTCTCATCGTGGACGATGGCGAGCGATTCGCGGTAATCGGCCTGCGAGCGTTCCTGCGAGAGAGCTACCTCGGATTCGCCCCTTAGGATGGCGAGCGGCGTGCGGAGCTCGTGCGAGGCGTCGGCCATAAAACGCCGCTGCTGCTCAAATGACGCGTCGAGACGGGCAAGGAGATCGTTGAAAACCCGAGCAAGATCACCGAGTTCGTCGCGTTCGTTTTTCACAATAAGGCGCTCACTCAGATTCTGTGCGCCGATCTGTTCGGCCTGAAGGCCCATCGCGACCATCGGCGCGAGGCTCTTGCGAGCGAGAAACCAACCCCCGAAACCAGCAAGAATGAGGGTTAAAGGCACGCCGATCAGAAAGATCGCGGCCATGCGGCGTTTGAGGGCGTTTTGACGGTCAAGCGGGTGCAGCACGACGAGGACGATTTGATTTCGATCTCTGACGCTGCCAAACGTCGAGCGATAGAGACGGAATGGCTGGCTGTCGATCACGACATCGCTAAACTGAGAGTTTCCCTGCAAATGAAGAGTATCTATGTTATTGTTTGCGTTTGATGCGACCACGCGGCCTTCTGCCCCGACGATGACAAACTGATAATCGCGGAAATGCATCTCATTGACAGTTTCGGAAAATGCCCGTTCATTTGCCGAGGCAATTTTCTCGTCCTCAAGCTCGGCGGTGAGAGCAGCGTCGAAATTTCGCGCCATTTCCATCAGCCCGTTGTCGAGGTCACGATCAAGAGCATTAACCAGAATGAGATATGCGCTTGCCGAAAAAGCTATGACGACCGCCGCGAGCACGCCGACATACCAGAACGTCAATTTTGTGCGAATCGAGTTAAACATCGTCCAAAACGTAGCCCTGCCCGCGGCGGGTGTGTATCAACCGAACGCGGAAACCTTCATCCATCTTTGACCGCAGCCTGCGTATATAAACGTCGATCAGATTTGAAAACACGTCGAAACTTTCGTCCCAGACATGCTCGGCGATGGCTGCACGACCGACAACCTTGCCGCGTTCGCGGGCGAGATACTCCAGCAATGCATATTCCTTGGTGGTGAGCGAGATTTCCCTGTTCTCTCTCCATACTCGCCGGGCTGTAGTGTCGATCTCAAGATCGGCCACGCTAATTTTCAAGGGGCGAACATCGCCGCCACGACGCAGAAGAGCACGCAGGCGTGCAAGCAGTTCGTCAAACGCGAAAGGTTTGGTCAGATAATCGTCCGCCCCGCAATCGAGCCCGGCGACACGATCCTCGACCGCGTCCCTCGCCGTGAGCATCAGCACCGGTGTTGCGATATTTTCGGCACGAAGCTCGCGACACACTTCAAATCCGTCCTTGACCGGAAGCATCACGTCGAGAATGATCGCGTCATAGGTGTTGATCGCGCACTGATAGAGAGCGGCCGCCCCATCCGACGCGACATCGACCGCATAGGCGTTTTCGCGGAGGCCTCTGGCCACAAAATTCGCGATCCGCCGATCATCTTCGACAAGGAGAATACGCATCTTAAGACATCATACTGCAATAAAGATGAACAGGACATTAAAAGCAGGCGCGGGCATATTGCCGTTACGAAGATGCGATGACACGCAAAAGCTCGGCGACGCTCCACGCTTGCGCAGCTGCTCCGCGCGGTGAGTGAGGAGCTTCGCCATCGAATATCTCCGAGATCTGGCCAACCATTGCTTCGCTCAGATGGACTTTGAAATCCGCGAGAAAAGCGTCAACTCTTTTTCGCGATCTGGCGTCTTTTGAGTGAACTTTGCGGTAAGCATCGACAAACGGTCCGATCAACCATCCCCAAACCGTGCCCTGGTGATAAGCAGCGTCGCGGGCCAACGGCGAGCCAATGTAGATCGGGACATAGCTCGAATCGTTTGGCGACAGCGAGCGAAGCCCGGCGGGCGTGAGAAGCTCTGCCTCGACCTTATTAACGATTTTGCGCATCGTTGCCTGATCGAGCATCGAGTGCGGGAGGCTGACCGCAAATATCTGATTTGGACGGACGGACGCATCCTTTTCATCGTCATTTACAACATCAAAAAGGCATTGATCCATCTCATTCCAAAATTGGCCGTTAAAACTCTCTTTGGCGATCCCCGCCATCTCAAAATATTTCGGCTGATTACCCGTGTCGCCAAAACGTATAGCGAGATCATTCATTACGCAAAGCGCGTTATACCATAAAGCCTGTATCTCGACCGCCTTGCCGGTTCGCGGCGTGACGACCCAATCACCGATCTTGGCATCCATCCATGTCAACTGTTCACCCGGCTCGCCCGCATACAGCAGACCGTCGGTATCGACGTGAATGTTATATCGTGTGCCGCGAACGTGCCAATCTATAATGCTGATGAGATGGTCATAAAGCTCATTGCGGACAAAGCCATAGTCGCCGGTCTTTTCAGCGTAGGAGCGGATCGCCTCAAAAAACCAGAGTGTCGCATCAACTGTGTTGTACTCAGGTGTTTCGCCCTCGTCGGGAAACCGGTTTGGCAGCATCCCCTGTGAGATGTAAAGCGAGAATTCCGTCAGGATGCGCTTGGCGATCTCCGGCCGATTTGTCGCGAGCGTCAGCCCCGGCAGGGCGATCATCGTGTCGCGGCCCCAGTCCGAAAACCAGTGGTAACCGGCGATTACGGTTTTGCCCGTGCCGCGTGAAACTATGAATTGGTCGGCCGCGAGAACAAGCTGACGGGAAAATTTGTCTTCTCCTCCTGACTTTGCCATCAACGCGGTCCGGCGTTTCATCTCAGTTTTTTTGAGGCTCGCAGCAGCACCGGTCTTACGCTCGGTCGATGCGATCACGACGGCATCGTCAGAAAGATTAAACCGCATGCTAAAAGGCTGAAAGAGGTCTTCGCGGTAGTCAAAACCTCGTTCCTGCTCGATCGCGTATTCAAAATCACGATACCAATAGCCCCGCGACTCGACGGCGAATGCATTGTGAGCCAGATACAGGGTCGGCATCTCCGGGTATGGCGTGATCGAAATCAGATTTTCCGTCGAATCATAACTGCCTTCGAAATCATGGTTCTCGTGCTGTAAATGATGGTAATCGCGAAATGCGAGCAGCGGGCGTAATTCGATCTCAGATTTCAAATTTGAAATTTCAGATTTGTCGGTTAGCTTCCAATGGCAAACAGTCGAATTTTCGCCGTGTATCATAAAGATCGATCTTTCAATCCCAACGCCGCCGACATCAAATGTCCACACGGGAAATGGATCGAGACGAAACCCTGTTAGGTATTTATAGCCCTCCGGATTTACAACGCCGGAGTATTGATTGCAAGAGATGTCGTAACGCTCACCGTCGATTATCAACGTCTCTTCAAATTTCGAAAGCAAGACCATCCGCCCAAGCGGCGGCCTCGTCGCGGCGATTAACAGGCCGTGATACCGACGCGTATTTGCACCCGAAACGCTCGACGATGCATAGCCGCCGATCCCATTCGTCTCAAGCCACTCACGCTTGGACGAGGTTTCAAATTGGCTGCAAATATCCTGTGCGAGTTTTATCATAAGATCTCCTCTCGGGCAGAAACGCGAGTGTAAACGAGCGTGCCGGTACGCAGTGTGCACGCTCGTTTACACTCGCGTTTCTGCCCGTAGTTTATTCCCCGCTTTGCTGCAACAGCTTTGCAACCAACCCAGTCCAGCCCGTCTGGTGATTAGCCCCGACACCCCGGCCGTTGTCGCCGTGAAAATACTCGTAAAACAAGATGTGATCCTTAAAATTAGCATCCGTCTGGAATTTTTGCGAATCCCCAAAAACTGCCCGCTTTCCGTCGTCGTCCTTAAGAAAAATATGCGACAAACGCCTCGACAGTTCCTGTGACACCTCCCACAGGTTCATCATATTTCCAGAGCCAGTGGGACATTCCACCTTGAGATCGTCGCCATAATAGTGATGAAATTTTTGCAGCGATTCGATCAGCAGATAGTTGACCGGAAACCAGACCGGCCCGCGCCAGTTCGAGTTGCCGCCAAAAAGACCGCTTGTCGATTCCGCCGGCTCGTAATCGACCCGGTGATCCAGGCCGTCAACATGTAAAATGTAGGGCGCATCCTTGTGATACCGGGACAGGGCACGAATCCCGTATGGCGACAGAAATTCATCTTCATCAAGCATTATTTTCAGCACACGTTCCAGCCGGTCGCGATATGCGATCGCGAGCAGACGCCGCTCTCCCACTCCGGGCTTTCTCGCGCAATTGATTGCGTCGGTCAGGTCGGGACGGTTGTCGATAAACCACTGCATCCGCCTCTTAAAATCCGGCAGCTCATTGAGCAGATCCGTATCTATGGTCGCGACCGCAAACAGCGGTATCAGACCGACCATCGAACGCACTTTTATCGGCATGCTGTAGCCCTTGTCAGCCAGATGCAGAACGTCATAATAAAACCCGTCATCCTCGTCCCACAGCGATATCGCATCTTTGCCGAGCTTATTCATCGCATCCGAAATAAAGACAAAATGTTCCCAGAATTTGCTAGCCAGATCCTCGTAGGCATCATCCTCGATTGATAACTCGAGGGCGATGGCGAGCATATTCAGGCAATACATCGCCATCCAGCTAGTCCCGTCGGACTGCACCAGCAGGCCTCCGGTGGGCAAAGGCTGTGAGCGGTCAAATACGCCGATGTTGTCGAGGCCAAGGAATCCGCCTTCAAAAACATTTTTGCCCTCGGCATCCTTGCGATTGACCCACCAAGTAAAATTAATAAGCAGCTTTTGAAATATCCGTGCGAGAAATTTTCTATCCCCGGTCCCGCAGCGTTTCTTCTCAATCTGGTAAACGCGCATCGCCGCCCACGCATGAACCGGTGGATTTACATCGCCAAACGCCCATTCGTATGCCGGTATCTGGCCATTCGGATGCGTATACCATTCGCGTAGCATCAAGATAAGCTGCTCCTTGGCAAATTCCGAATCGACGAGGGCCAGCGGTATGCAGTGAAACGCCAGATCCCATGCGGCATACCACGGATACTCCCAAGGATCCGGCATCGAGATGATGTCCGCGTTATAAAGGTGGGTCCAGTCGCTGTTGCGGCCGGTCAGCCGCGACGCCGGCGGCTTTGTAAACGCCGGGTCACCTTCGAGCCAGTCGCGAACGACATAATGATAAAACTGCTTTGACCATAACATTCCCGCAAACGCCTGCCGCTGAACTCGTTTTGCATCATCCGACAGATCGGCCGGGGCAAATGCATCATAGAACGTGTCTGCCTCCGAAATGCGATCGGCAAAGATCTTGTCAAAGCCCTTGAACGCATCCGACAACTTGCCAATCTCCTGATCCGTGAACCGCAGCCGGATCATTACGCTGCCACCCGCCGGAACGTCCAGGTTGTAGTGCGCCGCCGCCTTGGTCCCGACTTGCGCCGGGTTTATGGCGTCCGATCTGCCGTTGACGACATAATTATTTATGCCGTCTTTTACATACGGCGTCCGGTTTTCGCCGCCAAACAGCCGCTCGTTGTTCGTCTCGTTTTCCGTAAACAGCAGCTCGTTGGATTTTTCGCAATAGAGCCAGCGTTTCCCCAGATCTTTGCATTCGATGCCGATCAAATCGTCTTTTGCCCCATGCATTGAACAATCCGCCGGGACGCCCGTCCACGTCCACTGATTGCGAAACCAGACCGTCGGCAGCACATGGATCGACGCGTCCTCAGGCCCACGGTTTGCGACCGTGATCTTGATCAGGATGTCCTCAAAATCGGCTTTTGCGTATTCGACAAAAACATCAAAATACTTGTCTTCGTCAAAAATCCCCGTATCCATCAGCTCAAATTCGCCCACAAGCTTGCTCCGGTTCCGGTTCTCGACGATCAACTGCTCATATGGATACGCGGCCTGCGGGTATTTATACAGGTATTTCATGTAGGAGTGCGTCGGGGTCGAATCGAGATAATAGTAGATCTCTTTGACATCCTCGCCGTGGTTGCCCTCGGGGCCCGTCAGCCCGAAAAACCGCTCCTTAAGGATCGGATCCTGCCCGTTCCACAACGCCACCGAAAAGCAGATGTTCTGGTGCCGGTCGCAAATTCCCGCAATGCCGTCCTCGTTCCAGCGGTATGCCCGTGAACGCGCGTGGTCGTGCGGAAAATAGTCCCATGCCGAGCCGTCCGCCGAGTAATCCTCGCGGACAGTCCCCCACGCTCGCTCGCTCAGGTAAGGCCCCCAGCGTTTCCAGTGTTTTGTCCTCGCGGCCGATTCCGCAAGGCGTTTTTCTTCAGCTTTCATCCTCACTATTTAACTACATTTTTCCCAATTCGCCACGGAGCTAACAGAGATCACCGAGAGAATACTCCGGATCTTGCGTAAAATTTCTGTGCTCTCTGTGCTCTCTGTGGCTAAATTTTTTTGCCGGGAGTAATATACACTATAAGAAGAGGGGGCCGGTATGGATGAATATTTTCTGATCTTTTCGCTTTTTTTTCCGCGGATTGTGCTGTTGGCTTACCTATTCCTGTACCCTAATTATTTCCCCCACCATGTTCCCGCAAACTCCATCCCGCAATGGGCCGACATCGCGCTCGGCATATTCATCCCGCGAGTCCTGATTCTGATCTACATATATCAAAATATGGGTTATAACAATTTCTGGTTTGTTGCCCATATGATCGTAATGATCCTGGCCTACTTCGGCGGGGGCAAGGAAACCAACCGGCGGAGGCGACTGCGTAGGTAATATGTAGGGGGATTTGTAAGTGTCGAGAAATTTACTATGGAACCGCTTGCCAATCAGATCAGGCCGCAAAGCCTTGACGAATTTGTCGGACAGACGCATCTCGTCGGGGCTGGCAAGCCTTTGCGGCTGGCGATTGAACAGGGTCATATTTTTTCATTCATCCTCTGGGGAACGCCCGGCACCGGCAAGACGACGCTCGCCCGCATTTACGCAACCGCTATCAATGCGGAATTTTACGAGCTTTCGGCTGTTTCGGCGGGTAAAGAAGACATCCGCAAGATACTAAAAACTCCGTCGATTGACGGCCGTCCGCGGGTGCTGTTTCTTGACGAGATACATCGATTTAACAAGGCCCAGCAGGATTTTTTGCTTCCATATGTCGAGAATGGCGAGCTTGTGCTGATCGGAGCAACAACTGAGAATCCGAGCTTTGAAGTCATCCCGGCGTTGCTGTCGCGGATGCGCGTCTTTGTGCTAGAGGAGCTTTCAAACGAAGACATGGCCGCGATCATCGACCGCACCGGATTTGATCTTGACCCAACGGCAAAAGAATGGCTGATCGAAATGGCAAACGGCGACGGCCGTCAGGCGATCACAATGATCGAAAACACTTCGCGTCTCTATGAGAAGATCACGATCGAGACGTTCACCGAAACGCTGCAATCAAAATTCCTTCGTTACGACAAGAAAGGCGAGGAGCATTATAATGTCATTTCTGCATTTATCAAATCAATGCGAGCGAGCCGGCCCGATGCCGCGATGTATTATCTCGCTCGCATGATCGAATCCGGCGAGGATCCGAAATTTATCGCCCGCCGGATGGTCATTTTTGCATCCGAAGACATCGGCCTCGCCCAGCCGACGGCATTGGTTGTTGCGAATGCCGTTTTTCGAGCGGTCGAAACCATCGGTTATCCCGAATGCACTCTAAATCTAGCCCATGGTGTTGCATATCTCGCCAAAGCCGCCAAAGACCGCTCGGCGACAAGCGCCATCGGTGCCGCGATGGACGACGCTAAAAAATTCGGCAATCTACCTGTCCCGATGAAAATTAGAAATGCGCCAACTAAGCTGATGAAGGATTTTGGTTACGGAAAAGACGAGGGGAACGATCCCGACGGCGATTTGCTGCCGGAGAAGTTAAGAGGAAAGAAATATCTTAAATAGAAATCGAATTTATGTCCTCAGCGTGCTTTACGGGCTCTGCGATAAGAAATGGTTTTAACGCGGAGACCGCTGGGATCGCTGAGAAGGAGATTAAAAATGAATAAAGCGCTTGTTTTACTTTTACTAATTCTTGTCTATCATGTTGCCATGCCTGCACAAACTGAAAAAGATTTTGTCTCAACACGCGAGATGGAAAGAATCAACTGGATGGAGTTCAGAGATGTCATTCCGTCAAAAACAAACACCGTGCTGCTCCCGACCGGCACGATGGAGCCGCACGGCGTGATAAACAACGGAGCCGACAACACCGCTCCTTTTGCAATGGCAAAAACCATTGCCCGACGGACAAATGCGATGATCGCACCAACCCTGCCCTACGGCATCACCGGGTCGCTTGAGGGGTATCCCGGAGCGTTTCAGATCACTGAAGCTGCTTACCGGCCGTTTGTCAAACAGATCCTCGAAGGTTTGGTTAAAACCGGCTTCAAAAACATCATCATCCTCAACGGCCACGGCGGCGGGCAAACGGCGGTACTGCAATCGGTCGCTTCCGAGGTCGCGATCGAAAAACACGTCCGAACGCTCGTCATCAACTGGTGGTCGTTTGCCTCGGACGAGACAAAAGAGGTGTTTGGCGAGGACGGCGGACATGCCGGTAATAACGAGACGGCGTTCATACAAGCGATCGATCCGACGCTCGTCCATCCAGAGCGATACAAGGGGCCCGAAATGACGACTGCACTTCCGTCGCCGGCGGGTTCATGGGCGGCTGTTCCGTTCCCTTCATCGATAGAGCTGTATCAGAAGAATCAGGGCTACCCGATCTTTGATCAGGCAAAGGCCGATCTATATTACAAAAAGGTCACCGACAAGGTCGCAAATCTGATCAACGAAATCGTGGGCAAGTGGAATTTGGCTGGGCTGTAACTGAGTCGTTTTAATCGAGCCCTTACTTAAGTGCGGGCTACTGACACTACCGTTTCCAATAATTCTTGATCTTTAGATCGAGCATCGGAAAAGCGCAGTACTCGACGCTGCGGCCTGATTCACGCAGTTTTTGCACCATTGGGATCGCGGCGTCAGCGTTCCGGGTATGGACTATGATTGTCGCCGCTTTCTGTAGATCGGCACGCTCGTTTAGCCATTCGGCGATTGCATAGCCAGTGTTTTCAGTATCATCGTGATCGTTCGATTCGTAATGATGGGGCAGCAGATCGTGGTCGAGAAATATCGCATCATAGGTGCATTCGGCCAATAGTTTCTTGGCTTCCTCGACAGTTTCGGCGATATCGAGATCGTCGCCTTTGAACCGCTTAATAAACCAACGATGCCGCCGGTCGTCGTCATCCAGCAGAAAAACGCTGATCGCAGCACGATCCGCGCTTAGATCGGCCAAACCCATCTTGATCAATAAACTTCGGAAAATACTCATAAATTTTCACTCAATTTAATATATCATAACGCCAAAATGACCGTCTGAAGCGCGACTTGTGTTAAGCCGGGCTAGTGATATAATCCAAATGACCGACCCTGCAAAACGACCGAAATGCCACAGGAAAAAGCTAAAACACACAATCTGACCGCAGTGCCAAAGCCCGGCTCGTCGCGTCACACCTCTGAATTTGAAGGCTCACCCGACGTTTGTCGGATATGCCAGGGCACAGGGATGGAGGTCGTCGAGGGCAAAGGCGCCCGTTTTTGCTCGTGCCGTAAGCGGCGCTCCCAACACGGACAATTTGAGAGCGTCAGGCTGCCAAAAAGATATGATGGATTTCATTTTGGCAACTATAAACCGCAAAACGAATCCCAAACGATTGCGCTCAAAAGCGCGATGAATTTTGCAATGGAATATCCAGCTGTTGACCGTGGCCTTTTGTTGATGGGCAGCGTCGGTGTCGGTAAGACTCATTTGGCGGTTTCGATATTAAAAGGGCTGACCGAACGCGGATTTTCATGTTTATTCTATGAATTTGGCTCGCTGCTCAAGGAAATCCAGGATTCTTATAACGTAAATACACACTCGTCGGAACTCGCGGTTTTAGCCCCCGTTCTTAGTGCCGATGTTCTTGTTTTAGATGAGCTCGGAGCTTCAAAACCTACCGACTGGGTCCGTGACACGATGGCTCACGTTATCAACACTCGATATAACGAGAAGAAATTCACCGTCTTTACTACCAACTATCTTGATAATCGGCCCGATGCCAGAGAAGAAACCCTGGAAGATAGGATAGGGGTACGCATCCGCTCACGGCTTTACGAAATGTGCAGAACCATTTCAATGAACGGCAAAGACTATCGGAAAACTTTTGACCGATCGCTGGTCGTAAAGAAATCTTCTTAATAATTTTCTGCTGGCTGTCATCGATTTACTGCCCGAATATCCATCATTCAACCCCTTAAACGCCTAAAACTCTCAATAAATCAGATAGTAAAAAATGTTTAATTTCTTTTAATTATTTTATTCCATTTTTTGTCTTAGATGGTTATAATGTAATTGATCGGAAGTTTCTTCTGGCTTCTGATAAACAAAATTATATGCTCTCAACTAACCAGGTTCTTAATAAAGGGCGTTATCGCATCATCAATTCATTCAGCCAGGACGAAACAGGCGGAATGTATGAAGCCTACGATACGGTAAGCAGCACGAAGGTAGTATTGCGAGAAAGCATCGGCAGACTGGGCAAAGTCGCTACTTCCAATCAAATCGAAGCAATAAATGCGGCATTTGCCGGCGGTGCCAGGGTTCTCGCCGAGATAAGCCACGAATCGCTCGTCAGCGTTCAGGATTATTTTTCTGAGATAGACCGCCAATATTTAGTGCTCGAAGCCGTGACCGGTTCGGATTTGACAAAGTTTTTGCACTCGGGAGAGAACAGGCCAGATTTGACGAATGTAGTCACATGGGCGAATCAATTGTTAAACGCTCTTAATTGCCTGCACAATTTACCAGCGCCGGTAATTCATAGGGATATTACGCCCGAAAATATTAAACTCACCACTGGGCACAAGGTAAAGCTTTTAACGGCAGCAATTGCAGCGGATATCACACCTGGCGGAAACATTCGCGTTTCCGACCTTTTGAATGGGAACAAATCTTTTCAATACCGCCCGCTCGAACAACTTTGGGACGGGTTGGATAATACCTCGCAAAGAGTGATTCTTCACGATTACGACGAAAAATCTGCCGGGTTGTTAATGCAGGCTCTCGATGCCCGCAGCGACCTCTATTCATTAGCCGCGAGCCTCTATCATGTTTTTACAGGAGTTTCGCCGTGTGACGCTCTTGAGCGTTCCATTGCGATACTGGATGGCAAGCCGGACCCGCTTCAGCGACCCTCAGACATAAACGATGGCATTCCCGCCGAAATTTCCGATGTATTTATAAAGGCAATGTCGATCAGGCGCGAAAACAGATTCGATTCGGCATTGATAATGCAGCAGGTACTAAAAACGGCTGTTGTGCGGGTCGAGGAGCGCAAGGCCGAACAACCAGCCGCTGTCAGACCGTCTTCTATTCCTGTTCAGGTCGAAATTAAGATCGAAGCTGAAAAAGCAAGTCAACCAGCCACCGTCCAAAATGTGAGCGAACCGAATGACGACGATCAGCTCGTACTTGAACTCGAACCCGACCAATCCGATACCGTACAATCCATCGGCACATTTGAGCCGCTCGAAACCGAGCCTTTCGAAGAAGCTGAATCGGAGGCTATAGCTGCCGACCCTGTCGGCTATTACGCAATTGCGGGCGGCGAGTCAATCTCAGTGGGTGAATATGGACAGAATGCCAATTTGGAGAACGAAGATTATCGGGAACCCTCAACTTTTAATTGGCGAATTCCGGCTATAGCCGTGGCGGTAGTTTTATTGTCAGTCGTATTGGCAGGAGCATGGTATTTTACATCCACCGATTCCAAAACGGCCAAACCGTCGGTCACGTTGGAAAAGATCACTACTCAACCCGAACAGCCTATACAAACGACAGTCTCAAATGGCCAATCCGAAGCCGTTCAGATTGAGTCGGCGCCGTCCGATCCAACCTCTGACCGGGTGCCGGCTGCAGGAGAACCGGTTCGCGCCAATGGCGGAGCCAGACAGAGCCAAATGCCTGTTGCTCAGGAAAGGGTCAAAAAGTCGGCACAATTGCCGGCAAAAACTCCGCCGCCAAAGAAAAAGTTGACGGTTGAGGATCTTCTTAATTGATCGATATTTGAAGTAAATCCGCTCTATGCGTATTTGCTACGCGTGAGGCGCGGAATTTGAGGGAAAATTATGAAACGCATTTTTTTACAGCCATATTTGAAAGCGCATCCGGGCATTTTTGTCACGGGGATGCTCTTTTCTCTTGCTTTTACGTTTCTGCTTGCGGTTTTGACGCTAGCGGTGCATGCCCAGGGAAACAAACTAAGTCTCGCCGATATTCTGATTGCCCTTCGGTCAAAAAAAGTAACCCTTCCCGAGCGTAACAAGATTCTGACGGACGCAGTAATTACGAGAGGCACGACATTTTCGCTGACTCCCGAAATCGAAAAAGAATTATCCTCGACAGGCGCGGAAAAGATCCTGATCGATTCGATCCGGCAAAAGAGCGAATTTATCAAGATCGCTGCCGTGGTTGCTCCGCCAACAGAAGTTAAGCCCAAGGTTGTGCCTGTTGCCGCGCCGCCTCCGCCGGATTTCTCATTTTATGTAAAACGGGCGGACGACAATGTTTCAAAAGGGGATCTCGATGCCGCATTGGCCGATTACAGCAAAGCGATCCAAATGAACGGCTCTGCAGTCTCTGCGTTGCTCGGCCGCGGCGCTCTTTATTACGATAAGGGATCGTACAAGCTTGCAATTGACGATTACACGAGGGCTGTTGAATTAAGCCCCAAGAGTCCGATCGCATATGCCCGCCGGGGCGAAGCCTCGGAGAAATTGGAAAAGCTTGACTTCGCATTGGCAGACTATAAAAAAGCGTTGGAGTTGGATGGCGCAAACGAATCAGTGAAAGCAGGTGTAACCCGCATCGAAGCGTCGCAGGCCAAGACTGAGAAAAAACCCGAGCCCGTCAAGACGCCGCCGCCCGCTCCGGTAATCCCGGAATTTGTCAATTTGGGACAATTGTCTGAAGCCGGCGCGATTAGAATGGTCAAGCCCATCTATTCGCAATTGGCTCTCAAATCAAACATTGGCGGCAAAGTCGAGGTCGAGGTGGAACTTGATATTGAAGGTAATGTAACATCGGCAAAGGCTGTCAGTGGACATTCCATGCTTAAACAAAACAGCGAAGAGGCAGCCAGAAAATGTAAATTCAACCCCGCCAAGATTGGGAATCAGGCGGTAAAAGCAAAAGGCATTATAGTTTATAATTTTGTGACGATGCGATAATCGTCACTATTAGTAATTGCCCGCGACAATTGTGGATTTGATCCCGCTCGCCTCTTGAGCTATTTTGACGCCAACAGATGCGCCAATGCGCGTCGCTCCGGCCTCAAACATCGCGCGCGCGTCCTCAATCCCTTTTACACCACCCGACGCTTTTACGCCCAGCGCACTGCCGACCGTATGCCGCATCAGAGCGACATCGTTCGCTGTCGCGCCGCCCTTGGCAAAACCAGTCGAGGTCTTTACAAAATCCGCCCCGGCATTTTTAGCGGCGAGACATGCCCGGACCTTTTCTTCGTCGGTTAGTAGAGCGGTCTCGATGATGACTTTGCAGAGGATATGATTCTCGTGAGCCGCCTCGACGACCGCGCGAATATCGTCTTCGACTAGGCAATCATCTCCCGATTTCAGAGCGCCGATATTGATGACCATATCGACTTCGCGGGCGCCATTAAAGATCGACCGGCGGGCTTCGTAGGCCTTTACATCCGGCAGCGTGGCACCAAGCGGAAAGCCTATCACTGTACAGACCGGGATACCCGTACCTTTCAAAAACTCAGCCGCTTTCTTGACCCAACCGGGATTGACACAAACCGACGCAAAGCCAAACTGCGCCGCTTCCTCGCAAAGTTTTTTAATGTCAGATTCCGATGCCTCGGGCTTTAACAGCGTGTGGTCGATAAGGCTTGCCCAGTCGTGAGCCGTCGCCGTCTCGCCAAGCACGATTCCGATCCGCTCGGCTCCCGCATCGACAATGCGCTGAACGTCGGCGTGGCAAAACGTGGGGCAATACTCGTCGCCGCCACGTTTGGCGAGCACCATATCGGTGATCTGGTCGATCAGTTGTTCGTAATTACCGTTCTGCTGCATGGAAAGCCTATTTTATCACTTTCGGTAATGTTTCTCGATATTGTCTATTTTTAGGACGCGTTTCTTGTGCCGTTCCTCAGAAATATCAGTCGAGATAAACATTTCGACGATTTGCTTGATCTCGTCAAATCTATTTTGTCCGGCTCCGAGAGTCAGCACGTTCGCTCCGTTATGTTCGCGCGAGTTTTTTGCAAGGGTCACCGAATAGCATGCTGCGGCACGGACGTTAGGTACCTTGTTGGCGGTCATTGCGCTGCCGATACCGGCTCCGTCGATGATTATGCCCACGTCAACCTGTCGGCCGCTGACAGATTTGGCGACGGCGTGGGCAAAGTCGGGATAATCCACGGCGTCTTCACTGTCAGTGCCAAAATCACGCACATTCAAGCCGAGATCGGTCAAAAATCCTTTCAATTGCTCCTTCATCTTAAAACCCCCGTGATCCGAACCGACCGCAACTGAGCGGACCTTGGTCGTGTTTTGCCGTGACTGCTTGCGGATCAGCTCTATGCTGCGCTCATTTACAATGTCCTGAGCAAGCGATGTGAATTTAACATTTTGCGCGACTCGCAGCCGTGATCCCGGCTCAAGCCCACGCAGGTCGTCCTCGGTGATAAGAGATTTAGCCGATTCATCACGGTCAAATTCCCTACCCATCCTGTCCTGGAGCGAGTTTACTATCACATGTTTAACCGCACCTACGACGGCCGGAGTACCTACGGCGGACGGCGGCTGTGCTTGCTCCCCTTCGGTCGGCACGGTTGCCAGCACTTGCTTGACCAAGGCGCGGACGCGATCGCGTGTTTCTTTATTTTCGTCGGACATAAATTGAACGAACAGATCAGCCAACTTGAAAGTTAACCTGTAGTTGAATAGTATTTCTAAATACCGTTTCTTTCAAACCGCGAGGAAAATATGGCCGCCGAACCAGCGCAAATGACAACTACAGAATTTACCAACTCGAATCTCGAAGTCCTGTATACCGACCAGCAAATAAAGGATCGCATCAGCGAACTGGGCGAGCAGATCACGCGCGATTACGCAGGCCGCGATCTCGTTTTGGTCAGTGTTCTAAAGGGTTCTTGCGTATTTCTCGCCGATCTGATGCGGGCCATCGACCTCAAATTGACGATTGATTTTATGTCGGTTTCGAGTTACAAGGACGGCACGCAATCGACCGGCGACGTCGAAATTTTGAAAGATCTGAGCAACTCGATCCGCGGCAAGGACGTGCTCGTCGTGGAAGATATTATCGATACGGGGCTGACGCTTTCGCGGCTTTTGGACATCCTCGGCTCTCGAGGAGCGAGGTCGATAAAGCTCTCAAGTTTTCTCGATAAACCCGAACCGCGTATCAAAACCGAACTAAAGATCGACTACACGGGCTTCGTTGTGCCAAACAAATTCGTCGTCGGCTACGGCCTCGACGCCGCCGGCCGCTACCGCAATCTCCCGTTTATTGCGATCGTAAAAGACCCATCCACGGCATAAGAATATTTGCCCGCGAATAAACGCGAATAAAAGATAATAAATTCGCGTTTATTCGTGTAATTCGCGGGCAAAATCTTATTCTATGATTGACCTGTCCCTTAGATTTCCGTATAATTTGAGTTTTTCTACTGGCGGAGAAACTTCCCCATAGAGAACAGGAGATGACAGATGAGTTACGCAATTATAAAGACGGGTGGTAAGCAGTTTGCCGTCGAGGGCGGCGAGACGCTTCGCGTGCCAAAGATCGACGAGAAAGAGGGCGGCAAGATCAAGATCGACGCGCTTCTGGTCGGCGAAGGCAAAGACGCCAAGATAGGCGGCGGTGCAACTGTCGGTGCAACAATTGTCGCCCACGGCAAAGCGGACAAGATCATCGTTTTCAAAAAGAAACGCCGCAAGCAGTACAAACGAAAACAAGGCCACCGTCAAGGATTTACGGAAATTAAGATAGAAAAGATTTAGGCACAGCCCGTAAATAGTAAATCGTTAGTCGTAAATAGAAAGAACTACTATTCACGATTCACGATTCACGATTAACTAATAATATGGCACATAAAAAAGGTGTAGGTTCATCCAGAAACGGCCGCGACTCAAATGCACAGCGGCTCGGTCTAAAGAAATTCGGCGGCGAGCACGTCCTCGGCGGCAACATCCTCGCGCGTCAGCGCGGCACCAAGTGGAAGCCGGGCAATAATGTCGGCCGCGGCAAGGACGATACGCTCTTCTCGCTAATCGAAGGCTTTATTAAATTCGAAGATAAGGGCCGCCGAGGCAAATTCATCAGCGTTTACGCCGAAGGTGCCCCGGAGCTTGCTCCTAAAGCAGTAGAAGCCGCCGCCTAGGTCAGACCCTGCGATAAACCGCTTTTCCAAACAGTTTCATTCTCATTAAATCTTTGCCAACTGCCGACGCAGATAATCTAGCGCGGCCTGGCTCGCTCGCCAGCGAATCAGGTAACGGTCGCCTGGAAGCACGATCTTCACAGACTTAACACCAGATTGCCCGGCATATCCGATAAACACGGTGCCTACAGGTTTTTCGTCGCTGCCGCCGTCGGGCCCGGCGATTCCGGTAACTGAGATCGCGTGATCGGTCCCTGCATATTCCAGCATTCCGGCTGCCATCGCCTCTGCGCACTCGGCGCTGACCGCTCCGTGATTTTCGATAATGTCAGGCGAAACATTTAGCGTCCTTATCTTAGCCTCGTTGGAGTATGTGATCGCCCCTTCAATAAAGTAGGCGGACGAACCCGCGACATCCGTAATACGCTGGCCGATCAGCCCGCCGGTGCAGCTTTCGGCTACGGACAACGTCTCGCCCCGCTCTTTCAGACGCAGGCCGACGATCTCCTCCATAGTTTCGCCGTTTGTCGAAAACACAGCTTTTCCGAGCGCCTTGGCAAGCTCATTTGCAAGTTTTTCAGCTGTTGATTCTGCTATTTCCGGCGTGTCGGATCGTACTGCGATATGAATCTCGACCTCGCTGCGGTTAAAGAGTATAGAGGTCTGGACGTCAGCATATTTTGTATAGATAGGAGCGGCGATCTCGTCAACCGCAGATTCGCTCATGCCGGAAACTCGCAAAATACGCCGCCGCACATGGACCTCGCCGGCAATTCCTTTTAGACGAGGAAGCACGTGTTCGGTGAACATCGGCTGATTTTCACGCGGCGGCCCGGGCAGAATGGCGAGCATTTTTTCATCTATTTCGGCTAACATTCCCACCGCTGATCCATGCGGATTTGCCAGTATTTCGGAGCCGTCGATGATATATGCCTGGCGTTTGTTGATCTCCGGCATTTCCCGTCCCCATGCTCGAAAACGCTCGCGCAAATGCTGCTCGATCTGGTCGTGATAGACCAATTCCCGCCCAAGTGCATTCGCCGTCCACTGCCGCGTAATGTCGTCCTCGGTCGGCCCCAAACCACCCGTTGTGATAACAATGTCGGAGCGCCGCAGGGCATCGCGGATGGCTTCCGCTAGGCGTTCCCCGTCGTCGCCGACGATGGTTTTTAACTTGACTTCTATGCCGATGTCGTTTAGCTTGCCGGTCAGCCAGAGACTGTTTGTATCTGTCTTTTCCGGCGTAAGAAGCTCAGAGCCGATGGCGATAATTTCCGCAGAAAGCATAAGTCAGAACCACCTGCGGTAGCGGGTGGTTTATGTGAACCCCTTTTCATCTCAGCCTAACCTCGAGTTATTGCATTCAACCCACCCGCTACCGCAGGTGGTTCTGACTATTGCTTGTAAATTTCCACGACTGGCTTGCCGTCGCCGTTGATGTAGGCTCGATACATGCCCTCGGAATTAAACGAGATCGCCATATTGCCGAATTTGTCCATTACGATCACGCCGCCGTCACCGCCGGCTTTTTGCAGTTTTTGTTGAATGACCCGATCGGCAGCGCCCTGAACGGTCATTGCCTGATATTCCATTAACGCGGAAATATCGCGGGCGACGCCGAGACGGATAAAATATTCGCCCCAGCCCGTGCCCGAGACGCCGCAAGTCGCGTTGTTTGCATACGTCCCGGCCCCGATGATCGGTGAATCGCCGACACGCCCGTATTTTTTGTTGGTCATACCACCGGTCGACGTTCCGGCCGCAAGATTTCCATCTTTGTCGAGGGCGACGGCACCAACCGTGCCAAATTTGTTGTATGGAAGCTCGGCCGTAGGAGTTGTGTTTTGACTTTTTACTTTATCCTTTTCACTTTTTTTCTTCTCTTCTTTCAATATCTTTTGCAGTTCATCCCAACGCTCTTGCGTAAAGAAATACTTTTCGTCAACCAACTCAATCTTCTGCTCCTTTGCAAATTTTTCGGCACCATCGCCAAACATCAAAACATGCGGGGATCTTTCCATCACTGCCCGGGCCAGCGTGATCGGATTTTTGACGTGATGCAGACCGGCGACACCACCGGCGGCAAGCGTTTTGCCGTCCATGATCGACGCGTCAAGCTCATTTTTGCCATCGGCGTTAAAAACCGCTCCCTTCCCCGCGTTAAAAAGCGGCGAATCCTCCATCATGCGAATGGCGATCTCGACAGCATCGACGCTCGATTTACCGGCCTTGAGAGCGATGTAACCGGCGAGGACCACTTCCTCAAGTTTCGTCCGATATTCTTTCTCTTTTTCCGGCGTCAGCGAGCCGCGTTTTATCACGCCCGCTCCGCCGTGGATGATAAAGCCCAATTTCGGATTTTGCGGCGACTGAAGCTGCTTGATCTCGGAAAAACTTCCCTTTTGAGCATTAAAGGAAATCGGGTACGCAAAGATCACCATCAACGCCAGCATACACGTCAGTTTTCTGATTACATTTCGCGTCTTCTTAACTTTACCCTTCATCCTTTATCCCTAATTCTTTCAGATAATCTCTAACCATCTTCATATCCTCCCAAACCTCACGTTTCTTGTGCGGATCGCGGAGCAGGTAGGCAGGATGAAATGTCGGCATAACTTTTGTGCCGAGATAATCGTGAAAATGGCCTCGAAGTTTGCCAATCGGCACCTTGGTTTCCAGCAGATTTTGCGCCGCGGTTGCACCCAAGACGACGATCACCCTTGGCCGCACAACCGCGATCTCGCGCTGCAAAAAAGGCTTGCAGGCAACGGTTTCGTCAGATTCAGGTGCGCGGTTGCCCGGCGGGCGGCAGCGGTTAATGTTCCCGATAAAAACCTGCTCGCGGGTCAGGCCGATGCTCTCAATTATTTTGGTCAAAAGTTGTCCGGCACGCCCGACAAAAGGCTCGCCCTGCTCGTCCTCATCCGCCCCCGGAGCCTCGCCGACAAACATCAAATCGGCGTTAAAATTGCCGGTGCTGTTGACGACCTGCGATCGACCGAGCGTACTCAATTTACAACGCGTGCAGTCAGGGCCAATCTCGACTCTGATCTGCTCAACTGTCTCGACCGGCTCTGTCATGGCAAGAGCGATGTCCGCAAAAAACGCCTCGTCTGTTCCGTTCCGGAACGGTGGAACACCCGGAACAGGTGGAACATTTATCGAACTAATTGGCTCTGTGGATAAATTTTCCGGGATCTTTGCCCCATTTGCCCCACTGCCCCGGGGCGGGGCAAGAGAGGGGCGTTTTGAAAGAGAGGGCAACCCGGCAAGCCGCGAAACCGCCGGACGCGGTTCAACAGGCTTAAAAATTTCAGATTTGAGATCTGAAATTTCAGAATCCGGCTTTAAAATTTCTGATCTCAGATTTGAAATAATTTCTTGAGAAGACCTTGCCAGCTCTCCACTCTCTACTCTCAACTCTCCACGCTCAACAAATTTCACATCGAGAGCATCCACGCCAAGCTCCTGTAAATACAGCACTTGTTCACGCACATTGGCTATCAAATTGTTCAACTCGGAATTCGGCATTGATGATTTATAAGTAATTTTTGAACGCGGATCGAGCGGATTAGGCGGATAAAGACGAATCAATAAATAATCAGATTCATCTGAGCACTTATTAAAATATTATCAAAATTATCCACGCCGATCCGCCTAATCCGTTTGATCCGCGTTCAATTCTTCCGCAATAACAAGATTTGGTCTAATATCCTATCCGCCATCTCGCGTTTTGATATTAGCGGTAGGTCGATCTCGCCGCCTTTGCGGGTCAATATCGTCGCGATGTTGGTATCACTGTCAAATCCGGCACCTTTCTGTGTAATGTCATTTGCGACGACCATATCAAGCCCTTTCTTTTCCAATTTCGAACGAGCGTAGCCGACTACGTCATTCGTCTCAGCCGCAAAGCCGACGACCAGCATTCCCTCCGTCCGTTTTTTTGCAACCTCAGCTAAAATGTCCGGTGTTTTTTTCAATTCCAATATCATATAATCGCGGCCGTCTTTTTTTATCTTGCCGGCGGCTGCGTTGGCGGGTGCGTAATCGGCAACCGCCGCTGCACCGATGAATATGGTCGTTTTGGGCAGTTGACTCATTACGACGGAATGCATTTTGTCGGCGGAGATGGCGCGGATCAATTTCACATTTTGTGGCTGTTCGGCGGTCGTCGATCCGGCGATGACGGTGACCTTTGCACCTCTCGCCGCCGCGGCCTCGGCTAGCGCAAAACCCATTTTCCCGGACGAATGGTTCGAGATAAATCTTACGGGATCAATAGCTTCTCTCGTTCCACCTACCGTAATGAGGATTTTCTCATCGGCCAAGTCTTGATCTTTCTGGGTTAAACCACCTGCTACGGCAGGTGGTACTGACTTTGTGTCTTTGCTCCTTGGCGTCTTTGCGTTAAGGATTCCTAACACCTGAGCGACAATATTTTCGACATCTTCCAGCTTCCCTGTCCCCATAGTCCTGCAAGCTAATTCACCCGCGATAGGCTCGACAAAATGCACGCCATCGGTCTTTAATTGAGCGACGTTCCGCTCGGTTGCGGCACTGTCCCACATAGTCGTATTCATCGCCGGAGCGACCAACACCGGAGCAGTCGATGCAAGATAGGTCGAGGACAGAAAATCGTCCGCGATGCCGTTTGCAAATTTGGCAATGATATTAGCCGTCGCCGGAACGATCAGGAGCAGATCGATATTTTGGGAAAAATTGATGTGAGCAATCGGGTCTGGATTCGCGGGATCGTAATCGTCAACGATGACATGCTTTTTCGTGAGCGCCCGAAATGTCAGCGGCTGAATAAACTCGGTTGCATGTTTTGTCATCGCCACCGAGACCTCGCAGCCCGCCTTTTGCAAAGCGCGCAAAACCTCGACCGCCTTATACGCCGCAATCCCCCCGTCACGCCCAATCCGATCCTGTATTTTGCCATATTGTTAGTAGACCGCCTTTTGTCAGTAGCCCGCACGTAAGTAAGGGCTCATCGTGGCAAATAGTGCCCTTACTTACGTGCGGGCTACTGACACTTCCGATCATAACCCAAACTGACGCAGATGATGGTCCAGATGCTTATACTGGGTCTCGCCCCATTGTTTGCCACTCAGCGGGCCAAAAAAGCCGTGGATGTTGCCGTCCGTTCCAAGTTCACCCAGTCCGTGAAAGTCATTTATCAGGTCCGCCAATCTGGTCCTAGTCTGCTCAAAATCGGGATCGTCCTTGATAATAAGGGTCGGCCCGGTCGGCGAATTTTGTGGGAAAGGTTTTTCACCTAGAAAGCTGCCCTTAAAAATCCAGCCGATCGCTTTACCTATAAACGCCTGCTGCATCGGGCTTTGACCCGTCGCCATTTCTAGCGCCCGTGCTGAGTGCTCCATCATTTGTGACGGCGACATCTTGCCCCATTGCCGCTCGGTATCTGGGTTTAATTTATCAAGCCGCTCAAGAAGTTCACCTTGTGTCTCTGTGTCAAAGATTGTTTTCATATTTCTTAATAATACTCTGCGTTCACAGCGGTCTCTGCGTTAAAATTTTTTTAAACGCAGAGGACCCGGAATACGCAGAGATTCTTTATGAATTTTACATCATTATCTTTACTTCGCTAATCTAGAAGGCAGCACAACATGAAACCAGAAACAATTTCAAGCGAAAGCATATACAAAGGCAGAATATTCGACGTCCGCGTCGACGAGATCCGCGAGGGCGATGTCGAATATGCACGCGAGATCATTGTCCACAAAGGCAGCGCCGTCATCGTCCCGGTTTTTGACGACAAAACGGTCGCGCTTGTCAGACAATACCGTCATGCGACGGGCAAATATTTGCTGGAGATCCCGGCCGGCGGCGTCGAAGCGGGTGAGACATTCGAACAGGCAGCGATTCGTGAGCTTGAGGAGGAGATCGGCGTAACGGCGGCGAAGATCGAATTATTATCGGAGTTTTACGTCTCGCCCGGCTTTCTGACCGAGAAAATGTATGTCTTTTTAGCCACAGAGATCACAGAGACAACTCAAAAATTGGAACACGACGAATTGATCGAGGTCGAACGCCTCACATTCCCCCAGGCTCTCGACCTCATCCCCACCGGCTCCATCGAGGACGCCAAAACCATCATCGGCCTCACCCTCGCCGGTTCGCGATTCGGCTTTTCGCTCTAAAACGTGCCATCCGCCTTGACCTGACACACTGTTTTCGCTATCCTGTCAGTTCGCTTACCAGCAGATATTGGTATCAGTGTGTGTGAATATGAGTACTTATTTTCCCAGTGGAAAGGGTTTAGCAGATAATCGCAAATGGCTCGTCGTTGACGCCAAGGGCAAAACGGTTGGCCGTTTGGCGACTGAGGTCGCGCGGATTTTGTCGGGTAAGAACAATCCGGCATGGACGCCGTTTTTGGATATGGGCGACCATTGTGTTGTTATCAACGCCCGTCACGCGGTGTTTACCGGGGCAAAGGACGATCAGAAGATATATTACCGCCACACGCTATATCCCGGTGGTTTGCGTGAAACGACGGTCAAAGAGATGTTCGAGAAAAAGCCTGAAAAGGTCATCGAGCTCGCCGTTCGCGGAATGCTGCCGAAAACAAAGCTCGGCAAGGCAATGGGGAAAAAATTAAAAGTTTACGCCGACGCGGAACATCGCCACATCGCGCAGAAACCGGAGGCGAGGGAGATCTAAATATTGAATATCGAATACCGAATCCTCAGATCCGGTCATTCGAAATTCATCATTCGAAATTCGAAATTTGATATATGGCAGATATTCAGTATTACGGCACGGGCCGCAGAAAAACTTCGACAGCACGCGTTTACCTTCGCCCCGGCAGCGGGACGATCACGGTTAATAAACGTGAATTTAACGCTTATTTTCCTAACGAAGCGTTGCAGATGATCATTCGTCAACCCCTGCGTTTGACCGAGACAGTCGAGAAATTTGACATTTTGGTCAACGTTGGCGGCGGCGGCATGGCTGGACAGGCCGGTGCGGTTCGTCACGGCATCACGCGGGCGTTGATGGAATTTAACTCGGACCTGCGTCCGGCGCTCAAGAAAGCGGGGCTCGTCACACGCGACCCGCGTCAGAAAGAGCGTAAGAAATACGGGCAGAAAGGTGCCCGTGCGAGATTCCAGTTCTCGAAGAGATAAGATCGTAAATCGTGAATCGTAAATAGTTCTTTCTACTCACGATTCACGATTCACGATTTACGATTTACTAAACCATTGGCAAGGCACTTTGGTTGATAACCGCCTTGTTGAGTATATAAACCAGGGAGAATAAAGTTTTGGCAACAGTTACGATGAAAGAACTCCTCGAAGCAGGAGTTCATTTTGGTCACCAGGTTCGCCGTTGGAACCCCAAGATGAAGGAATACATCTTTGGGGAGCGCAACGGCATTTATATTATAGATCTGCAAAAAACGCAGAAACTTTTTCGCGACGCCCTCAATTACGTTACGGAATCGCTCACCGAGCGTCCGAATCAGAAGGTACTCTTTGTCGGCACCAAGCGTCAGGCTCAGGATGCGATCAAGGAAGAGGCGGAACGCTGCGGACAGTATTATGTCAACAACCGTTGGCTCGGCGGCCTTTTGACCAACTATCAGACGGTTCAGAAGTCGATCCAAAAGCTCAAGGACATCGAAACGATGCGTGAGGACGGCCGTTTTGAGATGCTGACCAAAAAGGAACGTCTCAAACTTGACCGCGAGCACGAAGGCCTGATGAAGAATCTCGCCGGTATCAAGAATATGGGCGGAATGCCCGATATGATGTTCATTATAGATGTGCGCAAAGAGGACATCGCTATTAAGGAAGCAAACCGGCTCGATATCCCTATCGTCGCCGTCGTCGATACAAATTGCTCGCCCGACGGCATCGATCATGTCATTCCGGGCAATGACGACGCTCTCCGTGCGATCAGGCTTTTTGCCTCGCGTATCGCCGACGCCATTATCGAAGGCAAACAGGTTGGAACCGAGGGCAGCACCGCCGATGTCGAGGCGGAGGAAACAGGTGAAGATGTTTCTGCCGAGTCGATCGTCGAATCACGAATCGCGATCCCCAAAGAATACCTCAGCGACGATGAACGCGCCGAATTAGAAGCGGCCGAGGAACCCGAGGAAATTGTCGAAGAAGACGCTGAAGATGTCCTCGAGTTAGAAACTGAGGAAACAGGAGCTGCTGCAGCCGATGAAACTCCGGGTGAGACTGCGGCCCAACCCGAAAACACGGCAGAATTGCCAGTCGCCGAAACCGCCCTCGAAGAAGGTGAGGTGATCGAGCCTGATTCGGCGGAAGGACCGGCCGAGACAGCAGCAGAAACAACGGAAGAAAGCAGCGAAGCAAAGGCAAGCTAGTTCAACATTTTTATTCATTATCCGCGTAGCTCTTTTCCGTTAACCGGCAACGGGCTACGCTTTTTTACAAACAGATATTATATTGGAGTTAAGTTATGGCAGAAGTTACAGCAAGTGGAGTAAAATCATTGCGGGAAAAATCGGGCGCAGGGATGGTCGATTGCAAAAACGCTCTCGTCGAGGCTAATGGCGACGAGGCGACGGCGATGGACATCCTACGCAAAAAAGGCATGGCACAAGCCGGCAAAAAGGCCGGACGCGTCACCGCCGAGGGTGCGGTCGGCTCGTATATCCACATGGGCGGTAAGGTCGGTGTGCTCGTCGAGATCAATTGCGAGAGCGATTTTGTTTCACGCGGCGAGGAGTTTCAACAGCTCGTCAAGGATGTTGCGATGCATATCGCGGCAACCGATCCGCGCTGGACAAATCGTGCGGATGTTCCCGAGGCCGACCTCAACAAAGAACGTGATATTGTCCGCGAGATGCTGATGGCTGACCCGAAGAATTCCGGCAAGCCGGCAGATATACTCGATAAGATCATCGAGGGCAGGATGAATAAATTTTACGAGGACAACGTACTGGTCGATCAGCCGTTCGTCAAAGATCCCTCGAAAACGGTCGGCGAGCTTGTAGCGGAAAAGATCGGCTCGATCAAGGAAAACATCTCGATCCGCCGCTTTTCACGCTTTAAGATGGGCGAGGGCATCGAGAAAAAGGCGGACGATTTCGCCTCCGAAGTCGCCTCGATGATTGCTTAAAAGTTGACTGAGTTTGCCGAGTTGACTGAGTTAAGCTCTAGACTTCAAACTCGGTAAACTCGGCAAACTCGGCAAACTCTGTAAACTATGGCTACGCCAAAATTCAAACGCATTCTGCTAAAACTGTCTGGCGAGGCCCTCGTGGGTTCGCAGATTTATGGTATTGACACCAAGGTGGCTGTTGCCGTTGCAAAAGAAATCAAGACGGTTCACGATCTCGGCGTTGAGATCGCTGTCGTAATTGGCGGCGGCAATATCTTTCGCGGCGTTTCCGAGTCGGCGGGAAATATGGATCGCGCGGCTGCGGATTATATCGGAATGCTTGCGACCGTAATGAACGCTGTCGTTTTGCAGGACGCATTGGAGCAGATCGATGTTTACACCCGGGTGATGTCGGCGATTGACATTCCCCAATTGGCCGAGCCGTTTATCCGACGCCGTGCCGTCAGGCATTTGGAGAAAAAGCGTGTCGTCATCTTTGCCGCGGGTACCGGCAATCCGTATTTTACTACCGATTCGGCTGCGGCTTTACGTGCACTTGAGATCGAGGCCGAGGTAATCTTGAAAGGAACAAAGGTTGACGGCATTTATTCCGCCGATCCAGTCAAAGATCCGTCAGCGACAAAATTCGATAAGATCACATTTCAGCAAGTTCTCGAAAAGCAGTTAAAGGTGATGGATTCGTCGGCTATCTCGCTTTGCAAGGACAACGACCTGCCGATCATGGTCTTTAACATGCAAAAATCGGAAAATATAATTAAAGCCGTGTGTGGCGATCTCTCGATCGGCACATTGGTTACAAATTGAACTTGGTGTTTTATAAATTGCCACTAGCTTTAGCTAGTGGTAAAGTGATAAATCAAATTCTGGGCTTTAGCTAAATCATTAAATATTTTTCCTTTTCAGCTTTTAGCTAAAGCAATATGGGAAATCAGCATTTTTCTAGATATTCGGCTAAAGTCGAGGACCATCTTTCCTTACTTCCCACTAGCTAAAGCTAGTGGCAATTGATTTAAAAATATGAGCGCTGAATCTATTTTAAAAGAAACCGGGCCAAAGATGGATCTGGTCGTCGAGGATTTTAAGCGAAAGCTGTCGAATGTCCGCACGGGGCGCGCGACCGTCGGGCTGCTGGACGCAGTTTCAGTCGATTATTACGGTACGCCGACACCACTCATCCAGATGGCTTCCGTCGCTGTTCCTGAGGCTCAGATGATAACTGTCCAACCGTGGGATGCGACCCAGCTTGCGGTGATCGAGAAAGCTATTTTAGCGGCAAATCTCGGCTTAAACCCCTCAAACGACGGCAAGATTATCCGTCTAACCGTGCCTGCCCTTACTGAGGAACGTCGAAAACAGTTTGCAAAACAAGTGCACGAAATTGCTGAGGAGCACCGCATCGCGGTTCGCAACGTCAGGCACCACTCGAATGACCTGTTAAAGAAGCTTTTTAAAGACAAGACGATTTCCGAAGACGAAGAACGCGGCGGCCTCGACGACATTCAAAAACTGACCAACACCTACATCGCCAAGATCGACGAACTCGGCAAAAACAAGGAAACCGAGATCATGAGTGTGTAGTTTTTGCCTATCTCGACAATATACCCACAAAAACTCCTTTCCTGCTATAGGTCAGGAGTTTTTTTGCATAAAAAAGGCTTTCTATCGTTCCTGATTTGGGGTATATTTGTTGCAATTCTTGTCCGTGCATGAAATCAATATGAAAGCCATTTCCAAGATCGCCGTCACACTATTTTTAATTTGCGTTTTTCTGTCGAGCGCTCTACCTTGCGGCCCCAGTTACGTCTCGCCTTTGTTCGTGAATGACAAGACGCCCGAGGTTCCGTATGAAAACTTTGCGGCCGGGCGGCTTGGCATAATCAGGCCCGAAATGACGCGGCCGGTACTCTTCGCGGCTTATCGATACATCGCCGGCAGCGGCATGAGCGCCGATGAGCAAAAGGCGATGGTTGAGGTCTGGAATGCAGATTTTAACCGAAAAGATTTTCGCGACGACACCATTGACGAAGTCGTCAAGGCTTGGGTCGAAAAGCGTAAAGACGTTGTCGGCAAAGAAGAAAAAACGCCGGACATTTACGCCGAACGCTCCTATGGCGGATACGAGTTTTTCCCAAACTGCACAAAAAATGCTTTTGAGACGGCTATCGAAACGCTCTCCGACCGGGCCTCAAATCACGGGCTGAGCGACCCGAACGTGGTGAACTGGGTCAAGGCCCAGGATCAAGTTTTTCAGAATTGCGCCAGCGGCAAACAAACACCGGATGAAGTCCCGGTGGGGGCTCCCGATTGGCTGCAAAAAGACCGGGCATATCAAAAAGCGGCGGCCGAGTTTTATTCCCTTAATTATGCCGGAGCAAAGAAACGTTTTGCCGAGATCGCCCAAGATAGCGATAGCCCTTGGGCAGAGACTGCCGATTACCTCGTCGCCCGCACGCTGATCCGGCAAGCGAGCCTATCTAAGGACGAGAAAAAAGCCGCTCCGTTTTATGGCGAAGCCGAGACGCATCTGCAAAGATTTGTCTCGAAAAACGGCAAATTCACAGCCTCGGCCGAGCGTCTGATGGGCCTCGTCAAATACCGCCTCCACCCAAAGGAACGCGTCTCGGAACTCGCCAAAACACTCGCCTTTCAAGGTGGTAACGAGAATTTTCGTCAGGACGTGATTGATTACAATTGGCTGCTCGATAAGTTTGAGTCGGAAGTTTTGACCGCCGAGGAAAAACGAAAGCAGGATGCCGAGGCAAATAAAACCGGGATCAACATGAATGCTAATTCAAATGAACCCCAAGGCCCGCCAAATGCAGGAAATGCTAATGTTTCGATCGGAACGAGAAAAAATGAAAGCGATCTTGAAATAAACCTTTACTCAGCCGATTCTGCGAAATATTGGACATTTTACGTGAGAGCGGATGCTACTGATGCTGATACGATCAATGAAGCCGAAAAGATCGTCGGCCAGCCGCTTACCGAAGAAATGAAAAAGCAAGTTAGCGAAATGCGTCAGACGGCCTATGCTAACCGTTTTAAGGAAAACCGGACCCCGGATCACGAAGCCCGTTACTACGGTGACGAAAAACTATCACGCTTCATGGTGCCGGACTTTCTCCGGCAGGACGACCTGACAGATTGGCTTTTTACCTATCAAATGAAGGGAGCCGAGGCATATCTTTATTCGTTAAAGAGATTCAAGGAATCGGGATCGGAGCTGTGGCTAATGACGGCGCTTTCGAAAGCGGAAAAAAGCTCGACCGGCTTGCCCCGCCTGCTCGAAGCTGCAAATAATGCAAGCCGGACATCTGTCGCGTATCAAACTATCGCGTATCACACTGCCAGAATATTGCTCGAACAGGGGAAGACGGCCGAAGCCAGAAAGCTGATTGATGACATGCTCAATGCCGGCGACGCAATGCCCATATCGGCGAAAAATCAGTTTCTAAGCCTGCGGCTGAGGCTCGCGGAAACGCTAGAGGATTTTCTTAAATATGGACAGCGGCAGGCCTACGCCTATGACTTTGACGGCGAGAGCGGCACGGTCGAGCAATTCATAGCTCAACAAAAAACCGAGTATAACCCGGAATACAACAAAGACGGTCAGGAGGCGTTCAACCGCGAGGTCGAGGATAGGTTTAAGGTCGAAAAAGAGTGGCAGGAGCGGACGATGTTCGATGCGGATACGATCATGGTCTTTAATCTATATTTTCCGCAGACTATGCTCCTCGAGGTCGAAAAATCGCCGGCTTTGCCCGACTATCTGCGTGAGCGGTTTCTCATCGCTATCTGGACGCGCGCCTTTTTGCTCGATGACATGGCGACGCTTCTTAAAGTCTCGCCCGAATTGGCAAAATACCGGCCCGATCTCGCACCAGGACTGGAAAAGATCGGTGCGGCTAAAACACAGGCGGCGCTGGATCATGCCGTTCTCTTTTTTATGCTGAAAAACCCCATCTTAAGCCCATATATCGAGGACGGCATGGGCAAAACGGACAACGCGCAGGGCGAATTTGACTCGAACGATTGGTGGTGCGCTCCTTATGATGAGGATGCGAACACAGAGGTTCCTATGGCTTTGCCGCCCCGCCCGGCTTTCATCACGCCCGTTCAAACCCAAACTGCGCAGGCCGAGCGCAAAAGGCTGAAGGAGATCGGCGACGCTCCGAAATTTCTTGCGGATAAAGTGATGGCTTGGTCAAAGGCTTATCCGGCGGATAAGCGTGTGCCCGAGGCTCTATACATCGCTATCCAGTCAAATGGCTGGACAAAATATGGTTGCGGCAACAATACCGAACTGCACGATGAATTTGCCGCATATCTCAAAAAACATTACCCGGACAGCGAGTGGACGGCAAAACTGATCTCCGACGAGAGCGAAAAATAAACGGCGCTTATATATGATTTCAGACATTTGCTATGAATGGCTGGAATGTATTGAACCGGCGTTCCACTAAACGCGTAAATAACATACAAATTCAGAGCGTTATCCTTAAACTCTGCACGGATGTCCTTTACCTGGGCGCTCAGATTTCCTCCCGTCGAAGCGATAGGCAAGCTGATTGAAATCTGTTTTCCGTTCAAGATCTGGATCGGATTAATACGATTGTTAAGCGTGGTTTGTACAATCGGCGTTACAAAACCGCTCAAAATAGGGTTTACTCCATCCAGATTGATGGTTTCGATGTTGATCCGTCCGAAAACAGCCTGCTGGGTGTTGTCGAATCGTAATTCCATATTTGTCTGCGCCCATCCGGTGAATTGAAAGCAGCCGACCGGGGAATTGTAGCTGCCAGAAAATGCCAAAGGTACCGAAATCCGATTGTTTTCGAAACGGACGCTTGTTTGTACACCACTCCCTTCGGGAAGAACAGTTATCTTGCCATCGCACGGGGATGAATCCTGGAAAACAGCGTGTTGAAAATCGGAATTGCCGCTTTTTTCCCCGGCCAATGTGACGGGAAACGACGGGCGATTCATATCCTTGAAAATCTTGCTCAGGGCTTCATTAAAAAACTCCTGCCTTAACACTATCAATGCCGAGCCGGCAGCCACGCTCACGTCTGGTGCCTGAATAAGAGTTCCGGGAGCCTGTGCAGCCCGGGGCACACCAACGAATAGAAAAAATGTTGCCGCCGCGCCTGCGATCAGGCCTATTAGAATCCCGATAATGATTTTTTTCATACTTTACCTTGCTGGCGAGACCGTCGGGCTGGCTGGCGGCTGACCTTGTTTCATCACTTGGGCAAGTAACGCGGCGATAGAGTTGAAGACCAGATCGACCTGCGAACGCATCTGTTCAGACTCGATCTTTGTAAAACCCAAAGCCGTAGGTTCGGGAAACAGATCCGGCGCCGCCTCGGTTTTAATGTCACCAATCTCGGTTATGACACGCAGCCCATTGTACCCCTGAACATTTCCTCCATTCGGAGACTGGGAGATTATCTCCGTGTGAAGTGGAAGGCCGGTGGCTTTATCCACAAGCATGAATGATTCGGTCTTGACCTGTCCGGCACGCGTCTGCGTATCCGTGCCAGCACCGTAACTATATCTGGTCGCATCTCGGCCATTGTATTTTTCTTCGCCGACAAGCTGCATTCCCTGAACATTCTTTACTTGCTCGACAATTTGTTCGGGCATCAACATTCGTCGGACATCGAAACCCAGAGACTCACGATTCAATTCGGCATATTGCTTTTTCTCCGGCAATATCAGGTAGTTAATGCCGCCCATGTCGAGAAAGATTATTCGCCCGCCGGCTGGCATCGTAAATTCCATGCGGCGGCCAGCGCCGCTTCGCGCGACTTTTGCGATCAGTGTTGGTAATGCCTTTTTTTGCTGGTCACCGACCGCTTCAAACTTCAAGGTAACTGTTGCCTGATATTCACCCGGCTCTTTTGCTTCGATTACCGGCAACTTAATTGTATTAGTGTTTGCAGAATTGGCTATAGAGGTGTTTGAAACCGCATTCGAATTGCTCGTGCCGGAATTTGCGAGGTTAACATTACTTACACCCGTCTGAGCGCCGCACCCAAACGAAATAAAACAAATTAATAGAGTTAGAATAAAAACGAAAGGTTTACGAAATCTGTGAATTTGCACTTTAAAAATCCCCCTTGTAAATAGCAGCAAATTGAACTATACAAATCCGATTTTAGATTTCCATTTCAACATTGCCAAATGTGTAGTTATACTTTTTGAAGGTTTGCGTATTTTTCCATCAGTTTTTTTTGGCCAAAGCCGGGGAAACTGACGGTCAATTTTACGTGATCCCCCAATCCCTCGCGTCTAAGCACGAGGCCGCGGCCGTATTTTTCGTGACGGACATACGAGCCGGGAACAAACGAATCGGGAGTCGCGAGTCGTGAGTCGTGAGTCATGCCCCGAGACGAAGCCGCTTTGAGCTTTTCATAACCCGACATTTTCGGTGTTTCATCTTCTGATTGTTGACCGCTAATCGCCGATTGCTGACTGCTGATCGCAGGCCGCTTACCGCTTTTAGTCTTAAAAAACTCCGCGATAGCCTCACTGCTGTTGTAGGTCTTGCCTGCATACACGTTTCGCGGCTTTAATGGCGGGGTTTCGCCGCGCAGAGCGCTCACTGTTGCCTTGGCGGCCATCGAGGTGGAGCTGCGGGCGTATGAAAGCCACGAGGCACTCTGTGAAAGATCGTCGATCAATTCCAACGGCATTTCGTTGAGAAACTGCGATGGCTCGGACGCAAATTCTTCGCCATAGGTGCGGCGCCGCATCGCGTGTGTCACGTATAGGATCTTTTCAGCACGCGTGATCGCCACGTACGCAAGCCGCCTTTCCTCTTCAAGCTCTTTCGGATCGCTGATCGAACGCGAATGAGGAAAAATACCGTCTTCAAGTCCGACGAGGAAAACGACCGGAAACTCAAGCCCTTTTGCCATATGGACGGTCATCAACGTGACTGCTGCCTTGTTGTCGTATTTATCGGTATCAGATATAAGAGCAGCGTGATCGATAAAATCGCGCAGGCCATTCTCTTCCTGACGGTCGTAATCGACTGCGGCGTTTACCAGTTCCTCAAGGTTTTCGAGCCGCGCTTCGGATTCATCCGACGCCTCGACCCGCAAGGCATTGCCGTAACCTGTATCCTCAATAGCCGCTATGACAACCTCGGAAACCGCTTTGCCATCCGATGTGTCCGTGACCTTTTTGATTAGATTGTCTATCGTTTTGCGGAACGCACGCATCGCCTCTTTTGCCCTTGGCGTCAGACTGGCGACCGCCGGAAATTCGGGATCGGTGATCGACGCGATCGCCATCCAGAGCGAAGAGCCGTTTGCCTTGGCATGTCTTTGTAACTCATCGAGACTCGTTTTGCCGAGGCCGCGAGCCGGTGTATTTATCACCCGCAGCAAGGCGATGTCGTCGAATGGATTCATCGCCAGTTTTAGATAAGCGATGATGTCCTTGACCTCGGCACGCTCGTAAAACGAAAAACCGCCGACGATGTTATATTCGATCCGTAAACGTCTTAGCGATTCCTCGAAAAGCCGGGATTGAGCGTTTGTCCGGTAAAGGATGGCGATGCGGTCGCTCAGGCTTCGCCGCTGATGCTCTTCGATCTTTGAAGCGACAAATCGAGCCTCGCCATCAGCATCGTAGGCTTGATAATAGGATATCCGCTCGCCAACCTGATTCGCCGTCCACAGCTTCTTTTTCTTTTGGTGGATATTGTTTGCAATAATCGCGTCGGCGACGTCGAGGATCGTCTGTGTCGAGCGGTAATTTTGTTCGAGTAATATTACTTTCGCCGTTGGAAAATGCTGCTCAAAGTCGAGGATATTGCGAATATCGGCCTGCCTAAAGCCGTAAATGCTCTGCGCATCGTCGCCAACAACGCAGATATTCTGCTGTTTTTCAGTCAAAAAACTGATAAGCGCGAATTGGAGAGCGTTCGTATCCTGATATTCGTCCACCAGAATGTATTTGTAGCGGTCGTTGTATTTCTCGCGGGCTTCCGATGATTTTCGAAGCAATTTAACGGTCTTTATTAGCAAATCGTCAAAATCGAGAGCATTTGCGGTATTCAAACGCTCGTCATACATCTTAAAAACCTTGGCGATCGAGGCCTTTTTCTCATCGCCGTATTCGACACGCGAGGCATACATTTCATGGTCCTCCCCGCGATTTTTGGCCAAGCTTATCGCGTTGCGAACGTTACGCGGGGCCATCTGCTTTTCGTCGAGGCCGAGATCCTTTATACACGCCTTTACGACCTTGTTTGAGTCGTCAGTATCGTATATCGTGAACGATTTTTTGTAACCCTCCTCGAGAATTTCGATGTCCTGCCGCAGGATGCGAACGCACAGGCTGTGAAACGTTGAGAGCAGCGGGGCAGACGGCAATTTTTGCCCTTTTAGAAGCTCTTCGACACGGGAACGCATCTCGCCGGCGGCCTTGTTTGTAAATGTGACGGCAAGAATATTATGCGGCGCAACCCCCTTTTCCGTAATAAGATACGCGATCCGCACCGTAATTACACGCGTTTTACCCGATCCGGCACCTGCTAGGACTAGCAACGGCCCTTCGGTCGTTTTGACGGCCTCGACCTGTTGAGGATTTAGTGTTGAAAATATATCCATTCTAAAAACTTTTTTGCTACAGATTTACGCAGATTGCGCAGATAATAACTTATTTCTGATCCGCGTTATCTGCTTCTATCTGCGGCTAAATTCTTATTTTATTAGCGCCTGAATTTCCTTAAATTTGTCATGTTTGGCATCCCGCATCAGCTCAAAAAATGCTATCTCGATTGAGGATGAAATGACGCCGCTCATCTGCATTTTCGCAAGTCCCGCGAGTTTGTCATGCTCGAATCGCGAACAAACACAATCGGTCAAAAGATGAACCTGAAAGCCACGATCGAGCAGATCGTGGGCCGTCTGATTGACGCATACGTGAGTTTCGAGGCCGCAGAGGACGACTTGTTTGGTGTCCAATTCTTTGAGCTTTGCGACGAAAAGCTCCGCACCGCACGAGCTAAACGCTGTTTTTTCAAATACTTCAAAGCCATCAGGCAAAACGAAATGGATCTCTTCGGCTGTTGGGCCGAGACCTTTCGGATACTGTTCTGTCACGATTACCGGGACACCCAGGATTTGAAAGCCGCGCACTGCCATCGACGCTCGCGAAGCGATAACGGAGAAATCAGGGATGGCATTGCGAAACGCCTCCTGAATATCGACGACTACGAGAGCCGTTTGTTTGCTGTCTAATAGATTCGGATGCGACATAGTTCAATTCGGGACTTCAGATTCAGGATCATCATCAATCGGCACACTCTCTGCGGCCCGCGTTTCCGCCTTTCTCGCTTCCTTTTCATGCATCTCTTTTTTATACGTTTTGAAGAAAAAATAGATCGACGCAACGCAAAGAATGACGATCATAATCATCATCGCGGCGATGAAATAAACTTCGGCTCGTGCGGCTCCGGGCATACAACTAGTTTAAAGTTCAAAGTTCAAAGTTCAAAGTTCAAAGTTGAGGAAGCGTTAATCGTAAAACGACCACACGAATTTGGAACGTGGTACCTTGAACTCGAAATTAATCGGGGGCACGATCAGCGGGAAAAGCATTTTCGTCGGTTTCGAGCAGGCGATTTTTGTAGATGTCGGGCAGAATGCGCACCTTTTTGTCTCTGTCTGTCACGAGATGATTCGTTTCACCCTCGGCAAGCAGGGTCTCGTCGGACGCCCTGTAAACTTCATAAAAAAACCGTAAACTGCGGCTGCGAATTTCGCCCACCTTTGTGCGGATAGTCAGCACGTCCTCATAGAAAGCAGGCGATTTATAACGACAGTAAGTCTCGGCAACGACCATTAGAGCGTCAGCCTCGTCCTCCATTTCTTTGTAGGAAAAGCCCCTGGCACGGCACAAATCGCTCCGGCCGGCCTCAAACCAAATCAGATAATTGGCATGATGCACGATGCCCATCTGATCGGTCTCAGCATAGCGAACGCGAACCTCGGTTTCATGCCAGTCATCCATAAGAAGTTGGCAGTATGCGGTTGGCGGTTGGCAGTGACTATACATAAATGTCACTGCCAACTGCTTACGGCCAACTGCGTAACTGATTTGGCTGGGAGACAGGGATTCGAACCCCGATAGGCAGATCCAGAGACTGCAGTCCTACCATTAGACGATCTCCCAGCGTAGTTAATAATTTACGTGTCCGCGTGAGCGTATGTCAACTCTCTTTGCGAATCTGCCCGTCCTCAAGCAAAATAGAGGTTTATGCCGCTCGACAATGAAATACTTAATAACCGACAGGCCTATCACGAGTATCACATCAATGATAAATATGAGGCCGGAGCAGCGCTTGTCGGAACCGAAGTTAAGAGTATTATGGATGGACGTGTCCAACTCAAGGATTCATATGTCGCTATCAAAGATGGTGAGGTCTGGCTGTTGAACGCTCATATTTCGCATTATTCGCACGGCAATATCCAGAACCACGATCCGGTGCGTCCGCGCAAGTTGCTGCTTCACCGCCGCGAGATCGAAAAGCTCGAAAAAGAGACTACGCAAAAGGGCATGACGCTGGTGGTAACCAGTATTTATTGGAAGAATGGGCGGATCAAATTTGAGGTAGGTGTCGCCAAGGGCAAGAAACTCTACGACAAGCGCGAGACTGAAATGCGCAAGGCAATCGAAAAAGAAACGCAAGTCCAGTTGAAAGAACGGCTTAGATAAGTTATAGATATTACAACGTTTTTTTTCATTCATAATAAAACTTTATTGAGGTGTTGATGAAATTTCAGGGGATTACCGGTAATTTTGCCGTGGCTGATGCCGATGCGTTAGCCGTCGCAGTTTTTAAGGGCGAAAAGGCTTCGAGCGGCGTGCTCGCGGGGTTGGACAAACTGACCGGCGGTCTCGTCGCCGAGGTCATAAAATCAGAAGAATTTAAAGGCGAGACGGGCCAGACCGCCCTTCTGCGTTTTACCGCAAAAGGCGGGGTGAAAGCCAGCCGCTTACTGCTTGTCGGCGTCGGTGCAAAGGGTGACTACAAAACCCACTCGATCACTAACGTTTCGGGGACCGTAACACGTTACCTTCGCAAGCGTAATATCAAGAGTTTTGCATTATTGGCACGAAGCGACGGAAACGCAGTTGACGTCGCTCAAAATGTCGTTCAGGGCTTTATCACCAGCCAGTTTGAGCTTGATAAGTACAAGACCAAAGACAAGAACACCAAAGCCGTTACGGGTTTGGTCGTTTGCATCGAGGATGCAAAGCCTGCCGATCTGAAAAACGGCATCGCACGCGGCCAGGTGATCGGCGAATCGATGAACTTCACCCGCGATCTCGCCAACGAGCCGCCAAACATCCTTACGCCGACCGAAATGGCAAAGCGTGCTCAAACGATGGCCAAACAGGTCGGTCTCAAATGTGACATCTACGACGAAGCCTGGATGACCAAACAAGGCATGGGTTCGCTGATGAGCGTATCGATCGGCTCTGAACAACCTGCCAAGCTGATCGTCCTCAGATATAATCCAACAAAAAATACAGGCAAAAAAGGCGAGTTGCTGGCGCTTGTCGGCAAGGGCATTACGTTTGACACCGGCGGCATTTCGCTAAAACCAGGCGAGAATATGGACGCGATGAAATACGATATGTCGGGCGGAGCGACGGTGATCGGAACGATGCGGTCAATAGCTTTGCTCAAGCCGTCAGTTCCCGTCATGGGCATCATTGCCGCCGTCGAGAATATGCCTGACGGCAAGGCTTCACGGCCTAGCGATGTCGTTCACGCCATGAACGGCAAGTCCATCGAGATTTTGAACACCGATGCCGAGGGCCGTCTAATTCTCGCCGATGCCGTCGCCTATGCCGAAAAACAGGGTGCGACACGTATCGTCGATATGGCTACGCTTACGGGAGCCGTCATCGTCGCTCTCGGCGATCAAAATACAGGCATAATGGGTAACGACCAAAAGCTGATGGACGAGATCATCGATTGCGGCAAAGAAGCGGGCGAGGGCTTTTGGCAGTTGCCGGTCAGCGCTGAATACAGCAAACAGATCAAATCTGACATCGCCGATATTAAGAATATCGGTCCCCGCGGCAAGGCCGGAACGATCATGGGTGCGGTTTTTATCCAGGAATTCGTCGATAAGGCAAAATGGGCGCATCTCGACATCGCCGGCACCGCGTGGGCAGATGGAGTTCAGCCCCATCAGGCTAAGGGACCGACCGGAGTTGCTATCCGGTCTCTGATCAAATTGATCGAGAGATCGCAATAAATCGTTTTGGCTTTTTTCGTTGATCGCCGGAAATAAAATTTTAATGTTGTGGAGAATCATCATGAAACTGTCTATAAATGAGCTTTTATTTAAAAAACATACTTCGCTTCTTCCCGTATTTGGCTTACTCATATTTCTCGGCCTCGCCTGTGGGTCAAAAACGCCGCCGCCCTCGCAATATGTCGGCATCTGGACGGGTGAGGACGGTACCCTCGTTACCATCCGCGGCGATGGATCGGGCGACTATAAATCTGGCGGTTCGTCAGTCAGTGGCGGCAGCGTCACCATCGACGAAAATGCCAAGACACTTAAGATCACATTAGCCACCTTGGGCCCGACCTACAAGATCGACCAGCCGCCGTCAGGTAATCAGATGACTCTCAGCGGGGTTCTTTTCAAAAAGCCCGGAGGCTCTGATACCAAAACGGACACAAAGCCGAACAATACCGCGACTCCTAAACCCACAGAAAGCCCCGATGATGACGACAATTGATCCGGGCATAAGATTTTAGACAATTTTTAACAAAAAAATGGAGATATAATCATGAATAAACTAATGAAGAACCTGATTTTTGGCAAAAGCGCCTGGATAGCTGTATTACTCATTGCCGGAATCATTTTTACAGCGGCATTTGCATGTGAGTCCGGTGGCGATAAGGTGCCGCCCGACAGCGAACTGCAATCTCTGGTCAAGGAAACTATGAACGACTTTACAGGCGCGATCGACACCGGGGATTTTAACAATCTTTACACGAAGGCATCGGCTGATTTTCAGAAAACCTATACTGTCGCTCAGACAAAGGATGCATTTAGCGTATTTACAGATAAAAAGGATCTCTACCTGCCGATCTTTAAAAGCGCGAACTCAACGACCCCGACTTTTTCACCCGCTCCGTCGATTCGCTCGGAAAGTGGCAACAATATTTTGGTAGTTGCGGGACAGTTCCCGTCAACGCCAAATGCAGTAAAATTTGAAAATGAATATGTCTGGCGAAGCGGAGGCTGGAAAATGTTGAAACTCGTAATCAAGGTCGGATCATAATGACCTAAAAAGTGTGCGGAGGATATCGTCCTCCGCACATTTTCCAAATTCGTTCGGTTAATCACCTGACTGCCCCACGACATCCATGAAAATTCACGAATATCAAGGCAAAGCCATCCTCAAGGAATACGGTGTTCCGGTCCCACGCGGCATTGTCGCCCGTTCGCCGGATGAGGCTGAGGCGGCTGCAAAGGAACTCGGCACCGACGTTGTCGTCGTCAAGGCCCAGATCCACGCCGGCGGCCGCGGCAAAGGCGGCGGCGTCAAGCTTGCCAAATCGCCCACTGAGGCCCGCGAAATAGCATCACAGATGCTCGGTATGACGCTGGTCACACACCAGACCGGTCCCGAGGGCCGTGTGGTCAAGACGCTGCTCGTCGAGGAAGGCCTGCCGATCGACAAAGAGTTTTACCTCGGCATCACGCTCGACCGCGTCACCGGCCGCAACGTTTTTATGGCGTCGCAGGCCGGCGGCATGGACATCGAAAAGGTGGCCGAGGAAACACCCGAGCTGATCCTGAAAGAAACTATCGATCCTTCGGTAGGGTTGCGGGGTTTTCAGGCCCGCAAGCTGGCGTTCGGCCTCGGCATTCCGACCGACCTCATCAATCAGGCGTCGAAATTTATGCTCTCGCTCTACGAGACGTACGAAAAGATTGACGCTTCGCTGGTCGAGATAAACCCATTCCTGCTCACCAAGGACAGCCGCCTGATCGCTCTCGACGCCAAGGTCACGTTTGACGACAACGCGATGTTTCGACACAAAAATTACGCCGAACTCCGCGATTTGGCCGAAGAAGAGCCGCTTGAGATCGAGGCGTCGAAATATGACCTCAATTACATCAAGCTCGATGGCAACATCGGCTGTATGGTCAACGGGGCCGGTCTCGCGATGGCGACGATGGACATCATCAAGATTGCGGGCGGCGAGCCTGCCAACTTTCTCGACGTCGGCGGAGGCGCCTCGCAGGAACGCGTCGAACAGGCGTTCAAGATCCTGCTCGCCGATAAAAATGTCAAAGCCGTACTGATCAACATATTCGGCGGCATCGTTCGCTGCGACATGGTCGCAAACGGCGTCGTCGCTGCATACAAAAACCTCGGCATGTCGATCCCCATTGTCGCCCGGCTCGAAGGCACAAACGTCGAAGAAGGCCGCCGTGTCCTCCGAGATTCCGGTATCAATATTCTCACCGCCAGCGATATGAGCGACGCCGCCGAAAAGGTCGTCGCAGCCGCTGCCTGAACTTGGCCCGTATAGGAGCCGCTAGATGAAAAGGTATTTACTCTCGCTTCTTATCGGTTTTGGACTTGTACTGTTGCTGTTTGTGGGTAGTGTTGTCGCTATTCACTTAAGTGACTTTAACCCACGTGTAATTTATCTTTCTCAATTCCCGTTCCGACTTCCCTACATAGTTGATCAGATATTCTTCACAGCGTCATTGCGAGCTACCTTTTTCTCCTCCTGGATTGGGGCAACCCTCTACGTGTATGTTTTTAATGTCTTACTTTATTCGGTACCAATTTACGTCTTGCTGTCCATTAAAGAGCGACTTAAAACGAAGAAATCGATGGCCTCAGACCCGCCGCCGCCGCCCGAATTTGTCGACTAAACCTTAATGTAAATCTTCTTTTGATAGAGTAACCACATCAGGAACAGCCACAGCAGGATGAAGCTGACGGCGAACATCCACGAGGCGTCGATCGGTTGTGCGATGGGCAGGAAGATATGCAGCATTACCCAGCGCCCGATGGAGATCAACTGGCCATCGGCACCGGTGACGCGGTAGGCGGCGATCATCCGCGCGAAGATGCCGGTGAAGACGAAAAGGGCGATGGCATTGACGCCGAATATCTCGAACGGCGTTGCCCATTTTTTGTAGTCTTTGATGTCGATGAGCCAGTAGCAAAAGCCGAGCGTGAGCAAGGCGAGGCCGGTCGTGGCGAGAACATAGGAGCTTGTCCAGAGCGATTTGTTCATCGGGAAATAGCTGTTCCAGATGAGGCCAAGTGCAAGCAGGGCGACGCCGAAGAAGAACATGCCGGAAACCTTGTTAAGGCGAGTGTCAGAACCGGGAGCGGTAGCGACCGGGTTCTTCTCGCCGGTGTCAGAGAGAACCACCCTGTCGGCGGAAGCCGCCACCACCCCTCCTTCGTAAGGAGGGGAGCTGAACTTGAGCCACGTTCCTGTCAGGACGCCGGAGATGGTCGTGACGATCGCGGGAATTGTGGACAAAATGCCCTCGGGGTCGTAAACTTTGCCAAACCGCCAGATGTGATTTTCGCCGAGGATCGTGCGATCGATCCAGGCGGCGAGATTGCAGGCTTTGTCGCTGACCGACGTGATCTCGCAGCCTGGAACTGGGATCGTCGTTATTATCAGCCAATAAACAAAAAGCAAAGCGATGCCGATCCCAAGCTGCTGCTTCCAGTTCGTATGCAAAAATATGAGCGAAGCGACGAGATAACAGACCGCGATGCGCTGTAACACGCCAAAGATACGGAGCGTCTCGTAGTTGTAACGCACGACGTTGTAGCCCGCCAGATTCATCCCGGCGATGCCAAGCAACCCCATAATCAGCAAACCAAGAGCTAGCCAGTATTTGCGAAGCAAAAAAAAGAACAGAGACGCCGAAAACGCCAGCCAGATCAGCATTTTGAGCGGATCGGGTGCGTCGGTCGATTGGAATTGAAAAAATGGCACGATCGAGATCGCCGCCCCGAGCAAATAGATGGACGCGGCCCGCTTGACGATCCGCCAGTAAATACTTTTGCTGGAAGCACGCTCGTTCACACTCGCGTTTCCGCCCGCATATTTACCAAGCGAGATCGAGATCGAAATACCGACGATGAAAAGAAAGAATGGAAAGATCCAATCGGTGGGCGTCAGGCCGTTCCACTCGGCGTGGTCGAGCGGCCAATAGACAGGCGACCCGCCGGGGTTATTGACCAGCACCATACCGGCGATGGTCATCCCGCGGAAAACGTCGAGGGAAATCAGACGGTTTTGCATGGTATCAGACATGTTCTATAAATGTCAGTAGCCCGCAGTGTCAGTAGCCCGCACGTAAGTAAGGGCTCAACTGGTCAGCGAGAGCCCTTACTTACGTGCGGGCTACTGACACGGATTACCATCCTTCGCGTTCACGCAAACTCGTAATATGAGCCGTGTGATGCCGTGAATGCCACGCATATAGTGCCAGAGCACCGTCGAGTGTCCACGTCCCAGTTTCCGGGTGAATAAACGACCTCTCAAAATCGGCGTCCCTCATTGAATTCAGCAAGGCGACCCAGCGGGTATGGATGGCTTCGATCATCTTCATTGAAATGTCGATCGGTAGTTTGCTGTCGCCAAGCTCTGCCCAGCGATCCTCAAAGTATGGCTTGATCGTCGGGACCTCGTCCTCGGTGAGCGCCAACTTAAATCGCGTGAGCGAGTTCGAATGGCTGTCGGCAACGTGATGCACGGTCTGGCGCACAGTCCAGCCGTCTGGACGATAACGTGTGTCTAGCTGCGATTCGTCGAGCCCTGCGACCGCAGCCTTAATCTTTGCAGGCAGATCTGTGATAACGGCCACTCGCTCGCGACGCAATTCCGGCGTGACCGCAAAATTCATATCAAATTCGCCTATGGGGTATCGTAAATCTTCTGACATAAGCAATAAACGGCCTATTCGCCGTAAAAGTTTTCAAAACGCGTGAATTCCTTGAGAAATGCGAGACGCACTTTGCCGGTTGGTCCGTTTCGCTGCTTGGCGACGATCAACTCGGCAAGGCCTTTGTTTTCCTCGGTTTCATTGTAATAATCTTCGCGGAAGATAAACGCCACGACATCGGCGTCCTGCTCGATACTGCCCGATTCGCGAAGGTCGCTCATCAGCGGTCTTGGCGGATTGCGGGCCTCAGGCGCACGCGAAAGCTGGGACAGAGCGACGACCGGCACGTTTAATTCCTTTGCCAAGCCCTTTAATTCGCGCGATATTTGCGACACTTCCTGCTGGCGGTTCTCCGTCCGTCGACTGCCGCCGCCCATCAACTGCATATAATCAACCACGATCAGATCGAGGGCTTTTTGCTCAGCCGCCAGCCGCCGAGCCTTGGCACGTATCTCAAGAGCCGAAATGGCGGGCGTGTCGTCGATAAATATCTTTGCCTCAGAGAGCGTGGTGATAGCACCGGCAAGCCGCTCCCATTCGTTGGAGAAAATATGACCATTGCGAAAGCGGCTCGCGTCGATGCGAGCCTCGCTGCTCAACATACGTGTCACGAGTTGTTCTTTTGACATTTCGAGCGAGAACACGGCGACCACCGCATTGGCGTGAAGCGCAGCGTTCTGAGCGAGCGTCAGGCAAAGCGCCGTTTTGCCCATCGACGGACGTCCCGCTACGACGACGAGATCGGTCCGCTGCAGGCCAGATGTCAGGTCATCAAGTTCGCGAAAGCCGGTCGTAAGCCCCGTAATGCCAGTAGCCCCGCCCGCGGCCCGCTCCTTGACACGGACCAAAATGCTGTCCGCCACGGGTGCGATCCGCGAAAAACTCTCACGGGTACGTGCCTCTGCGATCGCGAAGATCGCCTGTTCGGCCTTATCAAGCACGACCTCGGCATCGTCTTCCTCGGCCAAAGCCTCGCCGGTGATAACGTTGCAGGTGCGGATCAAATTTCGTATGACGGCCTTGTCGCGAACGACGCGGATGTACTCTTCGACGCTCGAAAAATGCGGCAGGCCAAAGGTCAGATTTGTAATGACCGCCGTGCCGCCGATCGATTCCAATGAGCCTTCTTTCTTGAGTTCCTCGCCGATCAGGATCGGATCGATCTGTTTGGATTGTTCAAAAAGAGCGATCATCGCGGCAAAAACACGGCGATGCAGCGGCGAGTAAAAATCTTCGGGTTTGAGATGCTCGACGGCCTGTGCAATGACCGCATTATCAAGCAATATCGCCCCCAAAATAACGCGCTCGCTCTCCTCGCTTGAGGGAAGCGGCTTTTCTAAGTATTGCTCTCGTCGTGAATCAGGAAAAACGCTCGCCATTGGGTAAAATTGCTCCGGAAAAAGGATCGGGTGAGAAGTATTTTAATTCGTATTCCGAGCGTTGTCGAAAAGCAATGTAGGAAACCTTTTAACTGCAAATAAGACGGGCATTTAGAGAGGGCGAAGGACAAGACATGTCGCGTGTTTCACACGTTCAGGCTGCGAATACGACCAAACCCCACGTTCCGCTACGGTTCACGTGGGGCTAAAGTTATGTCGTCTGCTACGCAGACTCACGAATTAACCCGCCACTTCTTTTTCTTCGGTTGCTTCTTCGGTCGCAGCAGATTCTTCAGCGACCGGCTCGTCTGTTTCAGCATCAGTTTTTTCGAACGCAGGAGTAGTTTCTTCGGAAACCGGAGCGGCTTCTTCAGCAGCGACCTCTTGGATTGGAGCCTCCACTTTGATCTCTTCAACTTCGGGTTTTGCTTCTTTCCTGGCTTTTCGCTCAGGTTTGGCTGGCATTTCGCCGCCTTCGGCGGTGACGGTGACGGGAACGGTGAGCGTAACCTCGCGATGGAGTTTTACGTTGACGGTGTATTCGCCCGTTTCTTTGATCGCCTCTTTGAGGACAATCTTGCGGCGGTCAACCTCATAGCCTTTGGCCTTGATGGCGTCGGCGATGTCCATCGACGTGACGGAGCCGAAGAGAGTTCCCTGCTCGCCGGATTTACGTTCGAATGTAAGAGCGATGCTCGTCATCTGCTCAAGCTGGGCCTCGGCGGTTGCGCGTTCGACGGCGGCTTTTTTCAGTAGAGCCTCGCGTTCCTGTTCGATTTGTTTGACATTGCCTTTGGTAGCGAGTGTCGCAAAGCCCTGCGGCAAAAGGTAGTTGCGGGCAAAGCCGGCCCTGACCTTGACGATCTCGCCGCGTCCACCGACGGCGTCTATGTCTTCGCGTAATAGAATAGTTGTGTGTGCCATGATAAATCTCCTGATTTTCGATCTTCGATCTTTGATCTTTGATCTTTGACCCTGACCATTTCAGTCAAAGATCAAAGATCAAAAATCAAAGATCATGTTCTTAATCTGCGACGAATGGCAGCATTGCCATCATTCTCGCCCGCTTGATAGCTTTGGCGAGACGGCGCTGATCTTTTGCCGAAATGCCGGAAATGCGGCGCGGCATAATCTTGCCCCGTTCGGGCACGAACTGACGTAAATAATCGACGTCCTTCCAATCCAGATAGTCGGGAACCATCTGTCGCGGACGGCGGCGTTGAAACGGCCGACGGGGCCGGTCACCGATCACGTCCTCGCTGGCTATGATATTGCTGTCACTTAATAGATCCATTTCTGCCATAATTTTCTCCTGTGGAGCCCTTACTTACATGCGGGCTTCTGACACTATACGTCGGCTGCGGCCTCCGTTTGTCCACTTGACGAGCGGAATTTCGCGCGTTTTTCGGCGCGGGCATCGCGTTTGGCTCGAATTTTGTCGGCCTTTTTACGGTCCTCATCGACGCGAACGGTCATATAACGAATTATCATATCGTTGACGCGCATGCGGCGCTCGAGTTCGAGTATCTCCTGACCGGAGCCGTCTATCTCAAAGAGCACATAATGCCCCTCGTTTTTCTTCTGGATTGGATAGGCCAGGTTCCGAATGCCGATGTCGTCCATTCGCACGACCTCGCCGCCCTCTTTGGCGATCAATTTCCCAACCGCGTCGTTCAATTTCTCGATCTTATCGGCTGTCGTGTCCGGATCGATGATATACATAACCTCGTATGTTCTGTTTGCCATAAATGCTCCCTTCGGTCGTCGTGAATAGTGAATCGTGAATAGGTCTGAATTCATTCTTTCAATTCACGATTTACGATTCACTATTCACTTTCAATTAAATCTCGCCATAACCGCATCGACGCCATCGGTTATGATAGTCCGCACGGCTTCGGCGCTATTTTCCAATATCTTTTCAAGCGTTTCGGCGTCTCGCCGTGCGAAACTCTCCAAAACGAAATTTTTCGAATTCGCTATCTCGTGTTCAGGCATAATTCCTATACGCAGACGCGTAAATTCCTGTGTTTTCAAACAATCGATGATCGATCTCAGCCCGTTGTGCCCGCCGTGCGTGCCTTTGGGTCTAATCCGTAACGAACCGAATGGCAGTGCCAGATCATCCGAAATCACGATCAGCTTTTCGACCGACCTATCATCCTTTGCCAGCAGGCAGTTGACCGCTTCGCCGCTCAGATTCATATAGGTCTGCGGCTTGGCCAGTTCTACCGTTCTGTTTTCAATCTCAGCACGTCCGATCAGCGACCGGCATTCCAGCCGCTTGATCTGCGTCTGCAATTGGCCGGCGAGCAAATCAACAAGCATAAAGCCCAGATTGTGCCGCGTTTTCTCATATTCCGGGCCTGGATTGCCGAGCCCGACGATCAGCCAATTGCTTTCAGAAGTCGCTTCCATTAGAGCGAAACGCTACTCCTCACCGCCGCCTTCTTCGGCCTCAGGCGTTGCCTCGCCTTCAACCTCAGGCTCAGCTCCCTCCTCGACGATTTGTGGTTCGAGAACGGCTTCCTTGACAATAATGATCGAGGCAACGACCGTTTCAGGCGAGTCATGTATTTCGATGCCTTCGCCAACAAGCAGATCGGACACGTGAATTGCATGTTCCGATGTGAGCGTCGAGATATCGACATCAATTGATTCCGGCGTGAGCGCGGGCTCGCAAAGCACCTTGATCTCGCGCATAGCTTGCGAAAGAACGGCTCCCTCTTCCTTCAAACTCTCCGGTTGTCCGATCAAATGGATCGGCACAGTCATTTCGATCTTTTCGCCCTTGGCAAAGCGCCGAAGGTCGGCATGGATCAGTCGGCCAACGACCGGATGGATCTGACGATCTTGAAAAATGACGTCATTTACGCCCTCGCCCGCGATATCGAGCGAAAATACCGTGTTGACGCCGGTATCCGATCGCAGGATCGCCGCTAAATCTTTTAATTCGGCAACCGCCGCGAGGCTATCGCTGCCTCCGCCATAGACAACTACGGGCACCTTGCCGGAAGCACGAAGCCGCCGCATTTCATTTTTGCCGCGCTCGTCCCGTTTTTCTGCTTTAATAACTACTTTTTCTGCCATAACTCCTCAGTTCCATGTTGCAAGTTGCAAGTTCCAAGTTCCAAGTTGCCGTCCGGGTTCCTAACTTGGAACTTTTAACCTGGAACCTGGAACTAAATAAACAGTGACGACACACTAGTCTCGTCGTGGATAGATTTGATCGCCGAAGCCAGTAATTTGCCGACGCTCAAAATCTCGATCTTTCCGCCCTCGACAAGCGGCATACCGTTATCACGAATCGGTATCGTGTTGGTCACGATCACTTTTTTCAAATACGAGCCGGTAATATTCTCAACCGCATTTCCCGAAAGCACACCATGCGTAAAGCATGCAATTACTTCGTTGGCACCTGCTTTGTGCAGCGCCTCGGCAACCTTGCAGATCGTGCCGCCCGTATCGCACATGTCGTCAATTATAAGGCAATTTTTGCCACGGACATCGCCGACGATGTTCATAACATCGGCCTCGTTCGGCCGTTCGCGGCGTTTGTCGCACAGCGCAAGGCCGGCATTTAGCCGTTTTGCATAAGCCCGGGCACGCTCGGCTCCGCCCGTATCGGGAGCAACGACAATCAGATTCTTGATCGGGTTTGCCTTAAAATATTCGACAACGATCGGCGCCGCGTAAAGGTGATCAACCGGAATGTCAAAAAACCCTTGTATCTGCGAAGCGTGCAGATCGATCGTTAAAACCCGTTCGGCACCCGCCGTTGTGATCAGGTTTGCCACCAGCTTTGCGGTTATCGGCACACGTGGGCGATCTTTTTTATCCGCCCTGGCATACCCAAAATACGGAATGACGGCGGTCACGCGTTCGGCCGACGCACGGACAAAGGTGTCGATCATTATCAACAACTCCATCAGATGCCGGTCGGTCGGCGGGCACGTCGGCTGGACGATAAAAACATCGTGCCCCCGAACATTTTCGCCAATCTGGAAATTAAACTCCCCGTCCGAGAAGCGTTCTGTGCTGGCCTTTCCTAGCTCGCAATCCAGGTAGCCGCAAATCTCCTCGGCCAACGCCGGATGCGCATTGCCCGAAAAGACCTTGATTTTTCCAGTGACGCTCATATTGTCAGTAGCCCCGCACGTAAGTAAGGGCCTTTTCTATCGGACTACGAGCCCTTACTTCCTGCGGGCTTTTGCAAAAAAAACGGACAACCTTCGCTCAAGATTGTCCGCTTTACACTTCTATCTGGCTGGGGCGGAAGGACTCGAACCTACGAATGCCGGATCCAAAGACCGGTGCCTTACCACTTGGCTACGCCCCAATGCGCATAAAGAAACGACGCGGAAACAACCTTAACACTTAAGTGCTTCGCGGTATTCACTCCGCGAAATAGTTGCTACGGCAAACTTTCGCCAGGTCGATTCGTGATCGAGGGCTTTTAATGCTGCTTGCCGTGTGTCTTCTATGTCAAAAACTGCAAATACGCTCGCTCCGCTGCCGCTCATCGCGGCATTTACCGCACCAAGATCGAGCAGAGTCTCTTTAACTCGCTTGATCTCGGGATAAGCGGAAAAAACGCTTGCCTCAAAATCGTTTGTCAATGCCATCCGCCCTGAATAGAGATTCTCTACGTTGGCGGTGCAAACAGTTAGAGTACTTTTGATATCAACATTTGTCAAACTTGGGGCATTCAAGTTCGCAAAGGCTTCACGCGTGGAAACATGTACGTCCGGAGTGACAATGAGCATATATTGATATGGCGGAAGGTCATCAATCGGAAAAATGGAATCGCCTTTGCTATAGCCTTCAGCGGTGCCGCCATAAAGAAAGAATGGCACGTCAGCTCCCAGTGTGTCCGCTATATTATCTAACTGAAAAGGCTCACTTTCTTCGGTTATGCCCCATAGACGACAAAGTCCGGTTAACGCCACAGCCGCATTTGACGATCCGCCCCCGAGACCGCCGGGTGCAGGAATGCTCTTTTCCAGATGAATACGAGCGCCATTCTTGGCGCCGAAACTCTTCTGAAGTGCTTTCGCCGCCTTAATTATCAAATTTCGATCATCCGCCGGAACGTTTGGATCGTCGCAAGTCAGTTCAAGCGTATCCGCTCCAGCAAAATGTATCGTGTCATGCAGCGAAACAGTCTGAAAAACCGTGAAAAGCTCATGAAAGCCGTCATCACGCTTGCCTAGAATGCGAAGCGTCCAATTTATCTTGGCAAATGACGGAAGCGTGAACGACGATGTCTGCATTAATTAAGAATAAGTAATGCGTAGACTTGGCGCAAAGGGTAGATACTGAACGTATACGGGAAGCAGAAATACTTCGGAATAACTGAAAACTGAAACATGATAATTGAAGAAATTGCTTAAGTTATGGTTGTTAGTTTAGGATATGCTGAAATTGTTGTCACAAATCCCCTTTGAGAGGTGTTTATAAATTAGGAATAGATTTCAAATTTAGAGGGTAAATTCAAAATGAAAACACTATTTTTATTTTTCCTGGCGGCTCTGACATTTACATCAGCCTATGCCCAGGACAGCCAACTACAGGTCACCCAGGATAAACAGTATAAAGTGAAAGTCAAGGGCGACAAAATGGTCGTCCGTGACAAATCGAAGCCTGTGCGCCGTGCGTTGGAAGCTCAATACACTAAGGTTGCCGAAGCCCAAAAGAACAAGGATATAGAGGCAATGCGTGCGTTGCGAACTGCTGATTTCACCGTAAAAGCCGCCAACGGCGAAACGTGGGATTTAGAGAAATCGTTAAATTATTCAAGAGCCGGTTTCCAGCAGATTCAATCGGTTATCGAGGTATCCAACACAATTGAGACGCTAACCATCAACGGTGACGAAGCTGTTGCGGTTGTTCATCAGCGGTTTTCGCGAATGCAGGTCAAAGCCGGCAAACTTCGTAAGGTAGAGACCGAAGCCCAACAGCGTGAAACCTGGGTGAACACGCCCGATGGGTGGAAGCTAAAGCTGATTGACGATGTTCGTCCCGGAGTGTGGGTTGTGGATGGCAAGCGGATTGATCCGAGTAAGCCGTATAACCCTGATGCTCCGCCGTTTAACCCGTAGGAAATCAAGCTGACGAATAATCTGCGTTATTTCTTCATTTCCGGAGCAGAAATACTTGCGTGAAATAATACGATCCATCCGGCCCAACTGCCACGCCGACGGCTGATTCTTTCCATGTGCTCTCGAGCAGATTGAGCCGATGCGAGGGCGAATCGAGCCAGAGTTCGACTGCCTTAGTGACAGGATCCTGATAGCCGCGTTCAAAAGCGATATTTTCGCCGATCGCGCGCCACTTGCTCAGACCAACGTCGTCAGCACGATCACTCACCATCTTATTATCCCGCCCGCGATGGCTGAAAAAATTCAAATTCGCCATATTTTGCGAATGAACGCGGGCAATTGTAGCAAGCTGGTCACTCCAGACAAGCGACTTCAGGCCGTTTTCGAGGCGTTTTTGATTTAGCAGGTCAAAAGCCGCACGCTCGACCGCAGCCGTATTGCCGACCACCGAAGCCTTGACGCCGCTGGTTTTTTCGTCGGAACGCGCGCGAACATCTTCGGATTTGCCGGCAACGACCACTGAGTTCTGATCTTGAAAATTATTTGTTTGGGCCGGCGAATACGATGCCAGAGCGGCAAACATGCCCAGAAACAGGACGAGATTTTTCTTCATTTAGACCTCACTTCGGCAGCCGGACGCTCCTCTTGTGCAGAGATTCTCGGCTTTGCGCTTGCCCCGCAGGGCAGTTGCCTTTTCGGATAAGGTGGTAAACCAGACAGATTTACCTATTTATAGAAATTTCCAAAGCACGGTTTATTCCGAAAAAAAGGCAAGTGGGATAAACTATTTTTATGCAAAAACCGCTTGTTTCAATTGGCCGAAAGCGCTCCGGGGAAATTGCTCCGGAAACTCACACCGACCCGGTGTGCAAAATGCTTGTCACCGCTGAAACGGCAGCGGGAAAATATGAATTTAAAGGGATAAATTATTATTTCTGTGCGGTCGGCTGTAAAGATAAGTTCGCAGGAGACCCAGAGAAATATCTGTCAGCGGGAGCTTCTGAAGTTAAAAACCATAAATCGAAAATCCAGAATCCGAAATCCGAAATCGAATACACCTGTCCGATGCACCCGCAAATTGTGCAGATCGGCCCCGGCTCATGTCCGATTTGCGGCATGGCGCTCGAACCGAAAGTTATCAGCCTTGAGGACACCCCAGATTACGAATATTTCGATATGAAGCGGCGGTTTGCGGTTTGCACCGTTTTGACGCTGCCGGTTTTTGTGCTGGCAATGGGCGAGATGTTCGCCGGATTTAGTCATTTCCTTGACACACTCCCTACCGGTCGTGTTACTGCCTCTTGGGTGCAGTTTATTCTCGCCACTCCTGTTGTGCTGTGGGGTGGATTTCCTTTTTTTCAACGTGCGGTCGCGTCGATCAAAAACGCCAGCCCGAATATGTTCACGCTTATCTCCATCGGCACCGGCGCGGCATATTTATTGAGTTTGGCGGCGCTATTTTTACCCGGCCTTTTTCCTGAGTCGATGCATGATATGCACTCCGGCCTCGTTCCCGGCTATTTTGAATCGGCGGCTGTGATAACGACTCTTGTTCTGATCGGTCAGGTTCTCGAACTGCGGGCACGCTCGCAAACATCGTCCGCTATAAAAGAACTTCTGCGTCTCTCGCCGGAAACTGCGACTGTCGTCAAAGACGACGGCACGGACGAGATCATCGATTTAGCCCACGTCCACGCCGGACAAACGCTGCGGGTAAAAGCGAATGAAAAAGTGCCGACAGACGGCGAGATCATCGAAGGCGAAACTTCGATTGACGAATCTATGGTCACCGGCGAATCGCTCCCGGTCGAAAAAGCAGCCGGAAGCAAGGTCATCAGCGGGACGATCAACGGCAACCGCTCTTTCCTGATGCGGGCGGAAAAGGTGGGGAGTGATACGCTGCTCGCTCAGATCGTCCGTATGGTCGGCGAGGCTCAACGCAGCCGCGCGCCAATACAGCGGCTCGCGGATGTCGTCTCCGCATATTTCGTTCCGGCTGTGATAGTGATTGCCATTATCGCGTTTGTCATCTGGATAACTTTTGGCACTTTCGCTTATGCGGTCGTCGCCGCCGTTTCGGTTCTAATTATCGCCTGCCCATGCGCCTTGGGCCTGGCAACACCAATGTCAATCATGGTCGGTACCGGCCACGGAGCAAAAAACGGTGTCCTCATAAAAAAAGCCGAGGCACTCGAAACACTCGAAAAAGTAAATGTGATTGTCGTCGACAAAACCGGAACGCTGACGGAAGCTAAGCCTAAAGTTGTAAGCGTTGGCTTTGAGCATCCATTAAACGAGGCTAGTTTAGTGCAGCTTGCTGCGAGTTTGGAAAGCCTCAGCGAGCATGCGCTCGCACTTGCTGTGCTTGAAAAATCTAGGGAAATGGAGCTTTCGATATTGAAAGTGGACCGCTTCGAATCGGTGACCGGACAAGGAATTTCTGGAATGATAGACGGAAAGACAATTCGTTTAGGAAAGCTAGATTTCCTGCCAAGGTCGGCTATATCCCAACTTGAGCAAAACACTCACTATAATCTTAAAGATCCGATCGATGTTATGCAGGCCGCAGGACAATCTGTGCTGTTCATGTCTGTTGACCGCGATTACGTAGGCCTAATCAGCGTGGCCGACGCAATAAAACCATCCGCCAAAGCCGTCATCGACGAGCTTCACCGCCAAAATATCGAGGTCGTTATGATGACGGGCGACAATCGCACAACCGCCGAAACGGTCGCGAATCAACTCGGCATTGATAAGGTTTTCGCCGAGGTAATGCCCGAGAATAAAGCCGCAAAGGTCAAGGAGCTACAATCACAGGGTAAGATAGTTGCGATGGCAGGTGACGGCGTGAATGACGCTCCGGCGTTGGCGCAGGCCGATGTGGGCATCGCGTTCGCCAGCGGAACCGATGTAGCGATCGAATCCGCCGACATCACATTGCTGAGGCCCGATCTCGACGGCATTCTAAAAGCCCGGAATCTGAGCCTCTCGACGATGAAAAACATTCGTCAAAATCTCTTTTTCGCCTTTGTTTACAATATCGTCGGCGTGCCTATTGCCGCCGGTGTCCTGTTTCCAATTTTCGGCCTTTTGCTCTCGCCGATGATCGCCAGCGCCGCGATGACATTCAGCTCGGTGTCCGTTATCCTGAATGCATTGCGCCTGCGCAATTTGAAACTTTAAGTGAATTTGAACGCGGATTTAGCGGATCAGACCGATTTTCGCTGATAAAATAAAAAGATCAGATCCGTGGAAATCCGCTTCATCCGTCTGATCCGCGTTCCATTTCTTATCGATGACTAAACAGAAAATAGCATTAGCAATACACGGCGGGGCGGGGACGATTCTTAGATCGCAGATGACGCCTGCACTTGAGGCGGAATATCGCGGCGGGTTGGAAAAAGCCCTGAAGACCGGCTGGGCGATCCTCGAAAAAGGCGGCTCTTCGCTCGATGCGGTCGAGGCTGCGGTTTGCTCGCTTGAGGATTTTCCGCTATTCAACGCCGGGCGCGGCTCGGTCTTTACACACGAAGGCAAGCAGGAAATGGATGCCGCAATCATGGATGGCCGCATATTAAAAGCCGGTGCCGTCGCGTCGGTCAAAAACATCAAGAATCCGGTAAAACTTGCTCGTCTCGTGATGGAACGCACTGAACACATCCTGCTCGCAAGTGAAGGAGCGAACCAATTCGCTGGTGAAATGGGCATAGAAACAGAGCCGGACGATTATTTTTTTACTGAGCACCGATGGCTAGAGTTTCAGGAAGCTATGGCTGAGGGACGCATACAGTTGGATCACACCGCTGATACGCCGAGACGCGGAGATCTGTCAGAACCGGGAGCGATAGCGACTGGGTTTTCTTCTGATCACCAAAAATCCAAAATCCAAAATCCAAAATCGCTTGGCACTGTCGGAGCAGTCGCCTGTGATGTCAAAGGCGATCTGGTCGCCGCGACATCAACCGGCGGCATGACCAACAAAAAGTTTGGCCGCATTGGCGATACCTCGATCATCGGTGCCGGGACCTACGCCGACGACACATGCGCCGTCTCATGCACCGGCCACGGCGAATTTTTTATGCTCGGCGTCACCGCCTATGACGTTGTGGCACGGATGAAATATAAAGGATTAAGTCTCGATGATGCCGCTCGTGAAACCATCGAACACCTAACCACGATCAACGGCGAAGGCGGCCTGATCGCTGTCGATGCAGCCGGAAATATAGCGCTGCCTTTCAATTCCGAGGGGATGTATAGGGGTCTTGTCACATTGAACAGCGAGTTTCACATCGCGATTTTCCACTAATACCTAACCGTCGGACTTCTTTTCATTTACCATATCCCGATATTCCTGCACGGATGCTATGTCATCCGGTACGCGGTCGGCGAGGGTGACGACGAGTTCGCCTTTGCGGGCGTATTTTATGGCGTGGTGGATGGCGGCCCGTCCGTCAGGGATGACGCGGACCGTCGGAGTGTTTTTGCTCTGGGCGATTCCCTCCTGTAGAAGTTTATGAAGTTCCTCGGGGTCGCGTCCGCGAAGGTAGTTCCCCGTCCGAATAACAATTCGATCAAATGTATCGCCCGCCACGCGGCCAAATTCGCGGATGTCATCGTCGCGGCGGTCGCCTGTGCCGTTAATGACAACGGTGCGGTATTTATTTGGCAGTTTCGAAATAAAGTTTGCCAGTCCTCGTAATCCGGCGGGATTGTGGGCGTAATCCATCAATACCGTCACGTCGCCGATCTCGACAAAATTCAAGCGTCCCGGCGTTTGCGCGGTGCCGGCATTAAATGTCGTCAATCCGGTCCGAAGATCTTCGAGCGAGACGCCGTGGACAAAGCACGCAAGCGTTGCGGCCAGCACGTTCTGGATCATAAATTCGGCCCGCCCGCCGTATGTCAGAGGGATATTGGTCGCTTTTTCGATCCGAACCTTCCATTTGCCTTTAAGAATCGTGATAAAGCCGTTCTCGTAGACGCACGAGACGCGTCCGCGACTCGCACGGCGTTTGATGTTCGGATGATTTTCATCCATCGAAAAACACACGACCTGGCCATCGACCAGTTCTTTCATCTTGTAAACAAGCTCATCCTCTGCATTGAGCACGGCATAGCCTTTCTTTGACACCGCTCGCGGGACGACCGATTTTACTCGTGCGAGATCCTCGAGCGTATTTACGTCCTTTAAGCCCAAATGATCGGCCGCAATATTGGTCACGATGCCGATGTCACAGTAATCAAAACCCAACCCAGAGCGGATAATGCCGCCCCGTGCCGTCTCAAGCACGGCAACATCGACGGTCGGATCTTTTAGCACCAATTGCGCCGAAACAGGCCCCGTATTGTCGCCCGCGACGATTTGCTGATTGCCAATATACGTGCCGTCGGTCGTGGTAAAACCAACGGTGCGGCCGGCATTTTTTAAGATGTGGGCGATTAGCCGCGTCGTCGTCGTTTTGCCGTTTGTGCCGGTGATCGCGAATATCGGGATGCGGGCCGGGGTGCCCGGCGGAAAGAGCATATCTATTACGTGCTCAGCGACATTGCGGCCAATGCCTTCGCTTGGCGCGAGGTGCATCCGAAAGCCCGGAGCTGCGTTGACCTCGATAATCCCGCCGCCATTCTCACTAAGTGGCTCGCTCACGTTCGGAGCGATGATATCGACACCGGCCACGTCGAGGCCGATGATCCGCGCTATCCGTTCGAACAAAAATACATTTTCCGGATGAACTTCGTCCGTGCAGTCGATCGCGGTGCCACCGGTCGAGATATTCGCCGTGGTTTTTAGTGGCAAAACCTCGCCTTTTGGCAAAACGCTGTCGAGATCAAATCCGGCTTTGCGAATACACCGCATAGTCTGATTGTCGATGTCGATCTGCGTCAGGACATTTTCGTGCCCATAGCCGCGTCGCGGATCGGAGTTGGTCTTGTCTATCAGCTTTTGAATGGTGCTTTTACTATCACCTGTAACGCATGCCGGGACGCGTTCGGCAACAGCTATAAGGCGATTATTTACCACCAACGCACGAAAATCTGCTCCGATAAGCTGTTTTTCGACAATAATATAGCGTGAGTATTCTTTTGCTTTCTCAAAAGCCACTTTCGCATCATCAAGCGTATTGATACCAACCGTCGCGCCTTTGCCATGATTGCCGTCGAGCGGCTTGATGACGACCGGAAATCCGATGCGCGTCAAGGTGTCTTCAAGATCATCAATGTCGCGAATTTTATAGCCTTTTGGCACCGGGACGCCCATATCGCCGAGCAAAGTCTTAGTCGCATGCTTGTTACCCGCGATATCGACCGAGATCATATTGGTATTGACCGTTGTCGTCGCCTGAATACGCTTTTGGTAGACGCCATACCCAAGCTGAACGAGCGATTGATCGTTGAGCCGGATGAATGGAATATCGCGATTATCAGCCTCCTCGACGAGCGATCCGGTTGACGGGCCAAACCGCACATTTTCGCGAATCTCGCGCATTTCCTGGATATCCCCGGCAAGATCGGCTTTGATCTCTTTTACTGTTTTCCCCTCGGCAAGATCAAGAAAAAGTCGAACCGCAGCTCGCCCTGCAAAACGTCCAACTTCTTCTTCGAGATAGCTGTAAACCACGTTGTAAATGCCCTTTTCGCCCGTCTCACGCGTCCGCCCGTAACCTGTGTCCATGCCGGCTAGCGTCTGAAATTCCAGCGCAAAATGCTCGATAGCGTGTCCCGCCCACGTACCTTCGATAACGCGTTTGAGAAAACCGCCTTCCTCTCCATAGCTACAGCCGTGCGACATGAGCGTCGGCATCACCCCATTCATCCGTTCGTAAAAGTCTTTGATTTTATTCGTCGGCTTTTTTTCATAATCACCTATATCGAGGCGCATGATGATGAGCTTTTTCCAATACCCGCTCCAATAATTCGGCCCGCGAAGTGTGCGTATTTCTAAGATTTCCATAAGATTATTAACCACAGATAGACACAGAAGAACTCATATAAGAATTTGGATCATTCTTTGCTTATCGGTGTTTATCTCTGTTCATCTGTGGTTTCATTTTTAACCAAGATCGGGCAATAAGAACTCGTTGGTCGGTTGTATCGGATGCCGTTCGAGATAGTTATAAACCAGACTGTCACGCAATACATGAAACTGAACGCCGCAGATACTAAATGCCTCATTATCAGCAACTTCGGCTATCTCATTGAAGGTGATTTGTGAACCATCTACAATGGTTGCTGAACCTTCGCCAAATACTTCAAGTATTCCTTTTCCATCGAGTATTATCGCAGTATTTTCGTCGATGCCGATGCCAAGATTATACGGATTATACGAAACGGCCGTGATCAGGCGGCTGATGCGTCCGCGTTCGCTGAAATGCTGATCGATAATGATATTTTTCAAAAATCCTAACCCGGGCGACAGCTTGACAGCATTTTTATGCGGGTGCGAGGTCGGTTCGCCGCGGACGATCATTGACGTGCTCATCGCCGCTGCCCCGGCGCTTGTCCCAGCCATTACGACGTTTGTTTCGCGCACCATTTTTCGTATCTTCTCTGCCAGCTTAGTCCCGCCGAGCAGGGACACAAGCCGCATCTGGTCGCCGCCGGTCAAAAATACGCCTGTCACGCCGTCGAGCAATTTTTGGATATCAGCCTGAACCACATCCTGCCGTGATGTCGCCCGCAAAACACGCGGATGAGCCACGCCGAGATTTCGAAATGCCTGCGTATAAACATCCGCCGCAAATTCGGGAAAGTCCGACGCCACGGGCACGATCAGCACCTCGGCCTTGTCGCCGCCGGCCAGCTCAAGAAACTTTTTCAAGATCCGCCGCTCGTTATATTTATCCTCTGCCCCGCCGATCACGAGCAGATGGCCGCCGATAATCTCGCGGTCATGCGATTCACTCATTTATTAATTTGTCCCTACTGAATTTCCCAAAACTTTACTTAAAGTTATTGTAAAGTTTGGCGCCCGTCAAGAAATGGTAGTGTTTTGGCAACAAATTCGATCCTGAGTTTTGTTTTTTGCGGTATTTATAGTTTAATGCCTTGCATGAAACTTACAGCTCGCAAAACAAATATGAAACTATTCGTAAGGTTTAGTTTGACGTTATTTTTGGCGGTAAATCTATCCACAGTCTTTTTTTCGCAAAACACGTCGATACTTGCTTTAGCGGATCAATACTCATTGGCTTTGAAAAAATTCCAGGCCCAAAGAAGAAGTTTAACGGTTGAAGGTTTGCTTCGAAAAGGACAGGCTGTCGGTGATAAATTGGACGAATTAGAATCCTTAAACGACGCTGATTACGCAATGCTCGTGAAGAAAATGAAGGGATTTGACGTTAATCGCCAAGAAGTTGTGTTTATAAATCCTGACTCGAAATTTTTCGCCCGTTTGTCAAGGATACACGGAACGAGAGCCGACATTGCTTTTTTTACTTTAATGCAGAAGATCAGACCCGACAATGTTTGGGCGGCATATACCGAACAGCAAACCGATTATTCGGGCTGCACAATTTATGGCAAGGGTTTGTTGACCAGCCTCTACAGACAGGCTTTGCAATTCAGAAAAACTTACCCGAAGGCTTATACTAGCGATGTAAAAAAAGAAATAGACGCAATTTTGGAGGAGTTTACTATGGGTACATGCGCATGCGGCGACCGAAAAAGCGTTCTCAAGGAATTTTGGCTTTTTATCAGAACTTTCCCGAAAGACAAGAAAACACCCGAGATCAGGAAAAGATTGGAAAAAATTGAAAAATCAACTAGCTTTAGATTCTACTGCCAATCAGGATAAGAGTAGTCAAACTATCATCGAGGTCAAAACGGCCTGATTCGTTAGCCTGTGAGCTCCACTGCCAAGTCCTTTCCGCTGTGTATTTCCTGCAAGCTATGCACGTTTATATGTTTATTCGACATTTTTGCTCCGATAGCCTCGATCAGTGCCTCGGCGCCGGTGATTGTGGTCACGCATGGCGTGTTAAATTGCAGCGCGGCTTTGCGAATGGCTTGTTCGTCGTAGAATGACGTTTTGCCGAGCGGAGTGTTGATGATGAGAGCTATCTCGCTCTGCATAATAAGATCGGCGATATTTGGGCGGCCCTCGTTGACCTTAAAGACCGTTTCGCATTCGAGACCGACCTCACGGAGGCGGTTTGCCGTGCCGTAGGTTGCGACGAGATCAAACCCGAGCTTATTCAGTCGCCGGGCAAGCAAAACAGCCTGGCCTTTGTCTGTATTGTTGACGGAGATAAAGGCTTTTCCTTTAAGCGGCAGCGTCAGTCCGGCGCCTTCCATTGCTTTGCCGTAAGCCTCGCCAAATGTCGCACCGACGCCCATGACCTCGCCGGTCGAGTGCATTTCGGGGCCGAGGATGGGATCGACGCCGGCAAATTTTTTGAACGGGAACACGGGCGATTTTACAAAGATCTTTGGCACTGGCAGCACCTCAGGCAAGTTGAAATCGGCCAACGTTTTATGCCCGGCCATTACAAGCGACGCGATCTTTGCGATTGGGACGCCGGTCGCCTTGGCGACAAACGGCACGGTCCGCGATGCACGCGGATTGACCTCGATTACATAAACGCGATCATCCTGGATCGCGAACTGAATATTCATCAGGCCTACGACCTTGAGAGCTTTTGCCAAAAGCTGCGTGTAATGCTGGATCGTTTCGAGATGCTCGGGAGCGATCTTTTGAGCCGGGAGCACGCTTGACGAATCGCCCGAGTGGATTCCGGCCTCCTCAATATGCTCCTGAATTCCGGCGATCACGACGGCGGTTTCATCGGCAAGAGCATCAACGTCAATCTCGGCGGCACGTTCGAGGAATTTGTCAATAAGGATCGGCTTTTCAGGCGACGCATCTGTCGCGATGCGCATATATTCGTCCAACGTCTGGTCGTCGTAAACTATCGCCATCGCACGACCACCAAGCACAAAGCTTGGCCGCACAATGACAGGATAACCTATTTTGTTTGCAACGATTTTGGCTTGGTCGGCTGAGGTAACACTGGAATTCTCAGGACATGGAATTTTGAGGTGTTCGAGCAACGCTCCGAAACGTTTTCGATCCTCCGCCAAGTCTATCGAATCGGGAGACGTTCCGATGATCGGAACGCCCGCCTCATGAAGCCGATCAGCCAAATTCAAAGGTGTCTGGCCGCCAAATTGCACTATTACACCGTCCGGTTTCTCCACGTCAATTATGTTCATCACATCCTCAAAAGTAAGCGGCTCAAAATACAGCCTGTCTGACGTGTCGTAATCCGTCGAAACCGTTTCCGGGTTACAGTTGACCATGATGGTCTCAAAATCAGCATCGCGCAGGGCAAAGCTCGCATGACAGCAGCAATAATCAAACTCGATGCCCTGCCCTATACGGTTTGGCCCCGAGCCGAGGATCATAATCTTTCTCCGCGAGGTGGGATCGGCCTCACATTCTTCTTCGTATGTGGAGTAAAGATAGGGCGTAAACGATTCGAATTCGGCTCCGCAAGTATCGACACGTTTGTAAACCGGTGAAATCCCGAGTTTTTTGCGGTATTCGCGAACTTCTGTTTCTGGCGTTCCGGTAAGATAAAAGAGCCTTCGGTCTGAAAGGCCGTATTCCTTCGCAGTGCGAATCTCGTCCGCCGAATACTCCGAAAGAGGTTTAGCATCAAGACTTGCCTGAAACTCCATCACTTGGGCCAGTTGATCGAGAAACCACGGGTCGATCTTTGTCAGCCGGTGGATCTCTTCGGTCGAATATCCATTCTGCAAAGCGTATGTAATATATGAGAACCGCTGCGAGTTTGGCCGGGCCAATTTTCGCTGTAACTCGGCGTCGGGAACATTATGTAAACGTAATGGTTTAACCGCTTCGAGTGAACGTAATCCTTTAAACAGAGATTCCTTAAAAGTGCGGCCGAGAGCCATTACCTCGCCGACCGATTTCATTTGCGTTCCGAGCACATCTTCGGCCCCCGGAAACTTTTCAAACGCCCATTTCGGTATCTTTGTGACAACGTAATCTATTGTCGGCTCAAAAGACGCCGGCGTCTTTTTTGTAATGTCGTTTGGTATCTCGTCGAGCGTGTAGCCGACTGCGAGCTTGGCAGCGATCTTGGCAATTGGAAAGCCGGTGGCTTTGGAGGCCAGGGCTGAAGAGCGCGAAACGCGTGGGTTCATCTCGATGATCCGCACATCCCCGTTTGCGGGATTGACGGCGAATTGTATGTTAGAACCCCCGGTTTCGACGCCGACCTTGCGGATACAGGCTTTCGACATATCGCGGAGGTTCTGGTATTCGCGGTCAGTGAGCGTCTGGGCCGGAGCCACAGTTATCGAATCGCCCGTATGCACGCCCATCGGATCAAAATTCTCTATCGAGCAAATTATAACCACGTTGTCATTAAGATCGCGCATGACTTCGAGCTCGTATTCCTTCCAGCCGAGGATAGATTCCTCGATCAGGATCTGGGAATTTGGCGAGGCTGCGAGGCCATTTTTCGCAATTTCCTCAAATTCATCAGGATGATAGGCCGTGCCGCCGCCGGTGCCGCCCAATGTGAATGACGGCCTAATGATCGCCGGATAACCTATGTCCTCTATGATCTTTTCCGCTTCTTCCAACGTGTGGGCAAATCCGCCTTGCGGGCTTTGAATGCCAATCTCGTCCATGGCGGCCTTAAAAAGCTCGCGGTCCTCGCCAACCTTGATCGCGTCGATATTGGCTCCGATTAGCTTGACGCCATATTTATCGAGAATTCCCTTCTCGTACAACTCTACCGACAGATTCAGGCCGGTTTGGCCGCCAACAGTCGGTAGGAGAGCATCGGGACGCTCTTTTTCGATGATGGCGGTGACGGTTTCGAGCGTGAGGGGTTCGATGTAGGTGCGGTCGGCGATCTCAGGGTCGGTCATGATCGTCGCCGGGTTTGAATTGACAAGCACGACCTCGTAGCCCTCTTGTTTTAGGGCGCGGCAAGCTTGTGTACCCGAATAATCAAATTCGCAGGCCTGGCCGATGACGATCGGGCCAGAGCCAATGATCAGAATTTTGTGTATATCGTCGCGTCGAGGCATAGCTTGGCGTCGTTAAACTCTTGATTATACAAAAAAAGTGCGGCCTATCGAACCGCACTTTTGAATAACAAAATACTTATTAATATTAAAACGGAAATCGCGGAATTCGCGGCACTTTTTGCTCGACTTTTTGCTTGGCGGCGTCAACCACGCGACCCGCGAGGACGTTATCCAATCTCGTCGCTAACACTGGATCGATTTTTCGCAGGCGGTCGTTTATCTTTTTCGCCTGTTTTTTGTCCCCGCTTGCAAAATATGCCTCGCCTAGACTGTAAAGTCCGTAAGTATTACGACCGTCGAGGGTTACCACCTGATTAAAAGCTGAAATCGCATTTGTGAGATCCTTTAGCCCTCGATATCCGAAGCCAAGTTGATTAATTGCAATAACCCAATTTTGATGCAGACCTACCGCGATTTTTATGACATTTACAGCCAATTGGAATTCGCCCAAAGCATTATGGGTCGAACCTAGATTTAGATACGCGGCGTCAAGTTTTGGATCCTGCTGCACCGCCGTCTGCAAAAATGTCTTTGCCAGGTCGTAATCAGCCTTTGCGGCCGTCTCATTCTTAGCTGCGGTCACAGAATTGCCGGCGTTGTAATATGCCCAACCGAGGTTCGAGTTATCGATCGGGCTTGGGCTCATTTCCTCGGCGGTTTTTAAACGCGCGGTCGATTTGTCCCATTCGTTGGTTTTGCCGAGGCAATAGCCCCATTCGCTGTAAAGATCGGCATTTTTTATGCCGGTGGATGCGGCCTTGTATTCAGCATTGGCGTCAGAAAAACGCTCGAGTTGACGATATGTGCTGGCGAGATTGGCGTGTGCCTGCGAATTGTTGTTGTCGAGTTTTATAGCCTCCTGGTATGCACCAACAGCGTTATTGTAATCACCTGCGTTGTAATAATCGACGCCGAGATCAAATACCGCCGGTCCATTTGTTGGTTCGATCTCAATTGTTTTTTTATAGGCCGCTATCGCCTGATCCGGTTTATTCATCCGGTCGAGGGTTTGTCCGCGATAATACTGCGCCGACGCATAGCCAGCATCGAGTTCGAGAGTGCGGTCAAATGCGGCGAGGGCCTCGGTGTTCTTGTTCTGTTTGAAAAACACGAGACCGCGAAGAAAGCGTACCTCAACATTGTCAAGGCTTACCGCGTCGCTTTTTTGTAGGCAATTCTCAGCCTTTGCGATCTCGCCGTTGTCGATATACAAAAGTCCAAGTGGCGGATAAAGCGTTGAAAATTCGGGATTTATTGCAACAGCGGCTTCGTAGTTGGCAGTCGCCTTGTCCTTTTGGCCTTTTGCGTCATAGATCGCTCCGAGCTTTGCAAACGCCACGTCATTTTGCTTGTCCAACTTGACGGACTCGGTAAAAAAGGGCACCGCAGCCTCGCTATTTGTATCGCCGCTGGTCTCGATCCCTTTTGCGGTGAGGGCGTTGCTTAGTCCCTCGGACGCGCGTGTATTTTTTGAATTTTGGACGAGCGCGTCGCGGTAATTGGTGATCGCGAGGTCGGTCTGATTGTTATCGAGAAACTGTTCGGCCTTTGCCGTAAGCGTGTTCGACATCGCGATCTTGCGGTTTGCTGCGGCGACGGCAGCTCGTTTTCGCGCCGCTATTGCGGCAGCGCGGCGTTTCTGTGCAGCGGCGGCGATCTGCGCGTTTGTCCGCGAAGCTCTCGCCCGCCCGCCCGTTGCTGCGGGACCACCGCCCGATCTGGCCTGCGGCTTTTTGCGTGATTCGCGGAATACAAACACACTCGAACCGCCCGCTACATCCTCGCTAGATACTAAATCTTGGGCATTGACCGTCTGCGGAAAAGGAAGCATCGAAAAAACGGTTGAGATCGCCAGTAAAAGCCGCAGATAAAAATTCGATTTACGCATAGGCACCTCAAAAATATTCTTATTATACAACAACATGCAAAACTTGTTCGCTAATTTTTACAAAGCTCAAAACCCAACAAAAACAGGCTCAGGTATGAGTTCGATGCCAAATTTTGCGGATACGGTCTGCTGAATTCTCTCTTTTAGCAGGATCATCTCGTCAGCCGACGCGCCGCCGCGATTTATCAGCGCGAGCGTATGATTTGTCGAGATTCCAGCATTACCAAGGGCAAACCCTTTCTTAAATCCGGCATTTTCGATCAGCCACGCCGCCGGTATCTTTACCTTATCGCCGAATTCGAAATGCGGCACTCTTTCGAACGATGAGCGAATTTGCTCCAGTTTATCCCATTCCACGACTGGATTCTTGAAAAAAGAGCCTGCGCTTTTTGAATTTGGGTCATTAGCGTCTATAACCATCGATTTTGTTCCCCGGATCGACAAAACAGCCTCACGGGTTTCGCGCTGTGTCGGTCTCCGGCCTTTGAAATGCTCGATCAGATCCTTGTAAACGATCTTTGGCTCGCCGCCATGACGCAAAGCATACGTAACGCTCAAAACGATATACCGGTCGCGATGAGTGGAATTAAAAATGCTGGTTCTGTAAGCAAAGCCACAGTCGGCTCCAGCGAGAGTTACAAATTCTTTGGTTTCCCTGTCAAAACATCTGACCGAAACAATGGTTTCCGACACTTCCTGTCCGTAAGCTCCGACGTTTTGCACCGGCGTGCCGCCCACAAAACCCGGAATACCGCTAAGGCATTCAATCCCCGCCAAGTCATTATCGACACAATGGGCTACAAAATTGTCCCAATCCTCACCCGCTGGGGCAGAAAGGAGGGTGCAGTCTTCGCCCGATGCACGCTCGTTCACACTCGCATTTCCGCCCGTAATTCCGATCAGCGCGATTTGCAGCACAAGTCCGTAAAAACCATTGTCCGAAATCAATACGTTGCTCCCACCGCCGAGAATAAAGAGAGCGAGGCCCTTGTTTTCAGCATATTCAACTGCTTCGGCCACCGCGTTTTCGCTCGTCGCGCGGACAAAAAAACGCGCCCGGCCGCCGATTTTCATCGTCGTAAAAGGCGCTAGGCACACATTTTCCTCTATTTGCATAGAGCTTTCCAAGTTATCCGTTCTTCACGAATCCTCAATCGAAAATAAAATGAACCGTTACGTTAAATGTATGAACGCCGCGACCGGTCAAAGCCTAGCGGCTTTCATATTATTCTCCAGCTTTCTTGCTTCGGCAGGATTAAGGCGCTTTAGTTGGTCGATTATTTTTCGCACCTCTTTGCCATTTTTTAGCTTTATCTCGGTATATCCGAGGCTTGCCAGTGCCGCAACATAGTTAGGGTCCTGATCCACAGCGCCGCGAAACATCTTTGCCGCATTGTCAAAATCGTTTGTTTTGAAATAAGCGGTGCCAAGCGCGTATTTGGCAAAGTTCCAATCGGGACGGTGCTCAACCACCTTTTTCTCGGAATCAATCGCACCGGTAAAATCGCCGAGGTCGTTCTGAACCGCTCCCAAATTTTGGAGGACGGCATCTGCGATCGCCGGATTGCCATTGAGTGCTTTTTGAAGTGTCGCCTTGGCTGTCAAGAGTTTCGCATGTCCGTCGTCTTTGCGACCGGCGTCGATATCCATCCTGGCATTGTTGTATTGCGCCCATCCGAGATTTGCATAATCCAGAGGGCTGTCGGTGAGGGCGACCGCCTTTTCCAATGCATTAACCGCACTCGGCCATTTACAGGGAATAAACTGTTTCATGTTTATCTCGCACTGCCGCCCGATCACGTAACCTATCTTGCTATAAATATCGGCTGTCTGATCCTTGTTAAAGCCCGGATTCCGAGTCAAAAACAAAATCGCGAGATTATAGCTGGATTCCGCATCATTAAAGTTTCCGGTCTGGCGATACGCATCGCCTAATCCTGCGAAAACCTCGCCGTTATCATTCTTTAGTTTCGTAGCTTGTTTGTATGCATTGATCGCCTCGGGATAGTTTCCGATCTCGTAAAAGGCGCCGGCGAGGCCGACAAACGCCTCAAAATACGCGGGTTTAAGGCTGACCGCCTTTTGATATGCAGTTACGGCCTCGGCATTACGCTTTAGCCGGACGAGCACTTCGCCGGTGTGAAAATATGCTTCGGTATAATTTGGATCGAGCGCCGTCGCATGTTGAAAAGCGGCGAGAGCCTCGTCATTCCGATTCTGCGAATAGCGGATTACGCCGAGAAACAACTGCGTTTCGGCCGAATCGCCAGAAGTTGCAAGAGCTTTTGTTAACAGAGCGTCTGCCTTTGCTATCTCGCCGGTCTGGTAATAGAGAATCCCCAAAGGGACATAGATCTCAGTCAAAGCCTTGTTATTCTCGAGTGATTTCTCGTAATTGACGATTGCTTCGCTATTCTGATTAAGCTCCGAATAAATCTCTCCGAGGCCAAAATACGCGGCTGCATTCTTTGGATTATTTTTGAGTGCCTCGAGGAAAAACGACTTTGCCATTTCGGTCTTATTGTCCGCGACGAGGTTGTTGCCCTTTAGCGCGAGAGCTTCGCTTAGGCCCAGTTTTGCCGCAGTGCTATTAGCGTCGAGATTTAAAGCTTCGTGAAAGAAATCGATAGAATTATTAAGATCTTTTTGGCCGATATAATATTCGCCGACGCCGGCAAACAGCTTTGCGGCCTGATCCTTCGGCATCGATCTCACGCTTGGGGGCAGTTTGCCGGGCTCAACCACCTTTGCCCGATTTGTCTTTGGCGCCGTTTGGGCTATCTTTTCATACTGTCTGGTTATTTTTACGGCAACGGCCTGACGTTGAGCTTTTGAACGAGTTGGTTTGGAAACGGCGGCGCGCCTCGGAGTAGATCTTGAGCTGCGGAATACGAAAACGCTCGAACTTCCGGTAATATCACTGACCGGTACCAAATCCTGTGCCGCCCCCGAAATAGCAGCAAACCAGACGATCGATACCAGAAAAAACGCTGAAATAGCCCGAAATGGCCGATTTTTACGTATCATTAATTTCTCCTAATACAAAAAATAACCGCAACTGCTCTTAAAGCCTGGGATTTGATGCACAAATGGGAGATCGACGTTTACCATCGATATTTATACTGCAAAAGTGTCGGTAGCCCGCACGTAAGTAAAGGTCTCTACTGGGCCGTCTGGAGCCCTTACTTACGTGCGGGCTACTGACTCTCGGTCGATTGGCTCGCGATCTTTTCAAAGAGCCGCGCATCGACGTCATTTATGGCCTGTTCAAATTCGATCATATTCGGGATAAATAAAGGGTGATAATACCATATCACCCCGGCTGAGCCATCGCTGGATCAAATCTTATTCATGCTTTTTGTGTGGGCTGTTAATCCGCAAAGAACTAAATCGCTCGCCATTTCCCGCCTCTCTTGCCCTTTTCGCGTCTGTAATATAAATTTAATTCTTACCAACATACCGAGTTCAAGGTTCAAAGTTCAAAGTTTGTACTTGTAACCGAGACTTTGAACCTTGAACTTGGAACTTTGAACTTTACGCATAGGAGATTTTGCCGAAAATGAAAGCATTCACTACTGAGAATATCAGGAATCTGGCTGTCATTGGTCACGGCGACGCGGGTAAAACCCAGCTTGTGAGTTCCCTGCTCCACGTCGCCGGTGTGCCCGGACGCTGGGGAAAGGTTGATGAAGGGACGACCGTGACCGACTATGACGAGGATTCGATCGAGAGACGAATATCGCTCAACAACAATTTTGCCCACCTCGAACACAACGACACCAAGATAAATCTGATCGACACCCCGGGTTACGCCGCGTTTGTCTCGCACGCGAGGCCGGCGTTGCGCGTCGCCGATTGTGCGCTCGTCGTCGTTGACGGCGTCCACGGCATCGAGGTCCAGACCGAAAAGACGTGGCAATACGCAAACGAATTCCTGCTGCCGCGTTTTATGGTCATAAACAAACTCGAAAAGGAAAACGCCGATTTTGGCCACGCTATTGATACTGCCGCCCAGTCGTTTGCACGCTCGATCGTGCCGTTTACGCTGCCCATTGGCAATGAGGCTAATTTCCGGGGCGTCGTCGATGTCGTCCATCAAAAGGCGTACGAATTTGACGCCGACGGCAAGGCGAAAGAGATCCCGATCCCTGAGGAGGGCAAGGGGCTGTTTGAAAAAACGCGCGAGCGCATCATCGAGCTGGTCGCCGAATCCGACGACGCTCTGATGGAGAAATACTTTGACGCGGGCACGCTCGACGAGGAAGACATCTACCCGAATCTTGCCGCCGCCATCGCCAAGAGCAAACTCTGCCCGGTTTACGCCGTCTCGGCCCTCACGCTCGCCGGCCTCGCGATCCTGCTCGATCACATTGTCGAGTTTGCTCCGGACCCCGCCCACCACGAAATGGAATATGGCTTTACCGACAACGAAATGACCGGCGAGCGTATCAATCGTAAATACGCCAACGACGAGCCGTTCTCGGCGTATGTTTTCCGCACGATCGCCGATCCTTTTGCCGGACGCATCAACGTGATGAAGGTCGTCAGCGGCAAGATCTCCAACGACGCGAATGTGCGTAATTCGACTCGCGAAACCGACGAGCGTCTCGGCGCTTTGCACGCGATCTCGGGCAAAATGCTCGACAAAGTCAACGAAGCCGCGACCGGCGACATCATCGCCGTCGTCAAGCTAAAGGACACACAGACGGGCGACACGCTTTGCGACAAGGCAAAGCCGATCGTCTTTCCAAAGGTCGAGTACCCCGAGGCCGCGATCGCCTTTGCCATCGAGCCGAAATCCCGCGCCGACGAGGACAAGATCTCTTCGGCGTTGCATAAGATACTTGAAGAAGACCCGTCGCTGCACTTTGACCGCGACACCCAGACGAAAGAATTCATTCTGTCGGGCTCCGGTCAGCTTCACATCGAGACGGTCGTCAAAAAACTCGCCGACCGCTACCACGTCGAGGTCACGCTCCACCCGCCGAAAGTTCCCTACAAGGAAACCATCACCGCCGCCGCCGAGGTGCAGGGCCGACACAAGAAACAGTCCGGCGGACGCGGACAGTTTGGCGATTGTAAGGTCATCTTTGAACCGCTGCCGCCCGGCGGCGGGTTCGAATGGGTCGATAAGATATTCGGCGGGTCCGTTCCGCAGAATTTCCGCCCCGCCATCGAAAAAGGCATCATCGAGGCCGCCGCGGGCGGTGCCGTCGCGGGCTATCCGCTTGTCGATTTTAAGGTGACGCTTATCGACGGCAGTTATCACGCGGTGGATTCCGACGAGCACAGTTTCCGTGCCGCCGGCCGCAAGGCCTTTCGCGCCGCGATGGAAAAGGTCAAGCCAACGCTGCTCGAACCGATCATGGACGTCGAGGTGTTTACGCCGCAGGAAGTTTCGGGCGATATCATGGGCGACCTCAATTCGCGCCGGGGCCGCGTCGCCGGTATGGAAATGCGCGGCAAACAGCAGGTCATTAAGGCCAAAGTCCCCTTGAGCGAGATGCTCGATTACCAATCAAAGCTCAACAGCGTCACGCAGGCACGCGGTTCGTATCATATGCAGTTCTCGCATTACGACCCTCTGCCGGGGAATTTATTAAAGAAAGTGGTCGACGAAGCCGTCGCCTCCGGCCGCGTGAGAGCACACGAAGAGGATGAATAGTTCGATCTCCGTGCGGTTATATTTGCTATAATTGACACCGCACGGAGGATCTTGTTTCTATCAACATCGTTCACGGTTTTACCCGCGGTCTAAAACACAATCAGCTTCGCCGCATCGAGAAATTGGGGACGCGGCGGGTCCCCTCCGACGCGATCATCTCGCCCGAACTCGCCCGCCAGATGACCGAGATCTCGCACGAGACGGGCCGCCAGATCGGCGTCCTTATCAATCGCAAGGGACAGATCGAATATGTGATGGTAGGCACGGCAAAGCAGATCGAGTTGCCGGATTTTGGCCGCGCCCGCGTGTCCGAGGACCGCTTTCGCGGGCTTCGCTGTGTCCATACGCATCTGCTTGGCGAAAAACTGACGCAGGACGACCTCACCGATCTCGCTCTGCTCCGGCTCGATCTGATGTCGATCATCCAGGTCGATCGTAAGGACGGCCTACCGGGAATGGTTTACTCCGCACATCTTCTACCAGGTAAGACAGGAGACGGGAGACATGAGACAGGAGAGGAAAATAACGGCTCCAGTCTCCTGTCTCCTGTCTCCTGTCTGGATTACGCATTTTTAGAGCCAAATATCCCTTCGCAGATCGATACCGACTTTACCGAGCTGATCGATTCGCTTGAGGACGAAATGGCCCGGATTCGTCTGACGGCCCTCACACGTCAGACCGGCCGCGACCGCGCGATCCTCGTCGGTGTGACGACCGGTGACTCGGATGTTGCCGCCGAATCGATCGCCGAGCTAAAAGAACTGGCTGAGTCCGCCGATGTCGTAATTCTCGACACGATCATTCAACGCCGCCCAAAGATCGATCCAAAAACGGTGCTTGGAAAAGGCAAACTCGACGAACTGCTCATCCGGTCGATGCGGTTGGGTGCGGACATTTTGGTGTTCGATACAGAGCTTTCACCCGCACAAGTCCGCTCGCTCTCGGACGCGACCGAGTTAAAGGTGATCGATCGTCCGCAGCTAATTCTCGACATCTTTGCCCAGCGTGCTCAGTCCCGCGAAGGTAAGCTGCAAGTAGAACTCGCCCAGCTCAAATACCTTCTGCCGAGACTCGTCATCGGGCAAAACTCGGCATTTTCAAGGCTGGCGGGCGGCATCGGTGGACGCGGGCCGGGCGAAACTAAACTTGAGACAGATCGACGCCGCGTACGCGACAAAATCGCGAATTTGGAAAAGCAAGTCGATAATCTTGGCCGTCAACGTCAGGAACGCCGCAAGACGCGTGTCCAGAAGCATCTGCCGATCATCTCGCTCGTCGGATACACGAACGCGGGCAAATCGACGCTGCTCAACGCCTTGACGCAGAGCGACGTTTATGTCGAGAAAAAGATGTTCGCCACGCTCGATCCGACCTCGCGGCGGCTGCGGCTGCCTTACGATCAGGAAGTCATCATCAACGACACGGTCGGATTTATCCGCGACCTGCCCGAGGCTCTCGTTTCGGCTTTTCGTGCGACGCTCGAAGAGATCGCCGACAGCGACCTGTTGGTGCATGTTGTAGATGCGTCACACCCACGTGTGCTCCAACAGATAGCGTCCGTGGGCAAGATCATCACCGATCTGCACTTTAACGAGATACCGCAATTGATCGTGCTGAACAAGACCGATTTGCTCACTCGTGCCGGGATCGCCAGCCTCACGAGGCAAATTTCGCTTGACACGGAGGCCGCGTGCGTGTCAATTTCAGCTATTCGCCGCGAAACCCTGCGGCCAATGGTCGAGATCATCGGAACGATGATCTCAGTTAAAGGTTCAAGGTTCGAAGTTCGAAGTTCATCTGAAAAATAACTTTAAACTTGGAACCTTGAACCTTGAACTAAGGCTTATGAGTAAGCGAATAAGAGATCTAAAATCCCCGATGACCATATGGCGTGAACGTTTGTTTCGCGGTCTCGCCCGCCGATTCGGGTTGCTGTCCGGCGATCTGAAATTCTGGCTCGGCTTCGCGACACTTTGTCTGGTTACAACGCTTCTTATCCAAAATCCGCTTTGGCGTTCAAATACCGGTCAAAACTATCAGGAGGGTGACATTGTCCGCGAAAGCATAACAACGCCGTCTGATATTTATTTTATTGACGAGGAAAGCTCTCAACGGCTAAAAACAGCCGCAAAAGACGCAATTAAACCGATCTTTCGTTACGAATCGAACAGGTCTGAGCAGGCTGTTCAGAGTTTTCTCTCAGCGTGGGAAAATCTCCAACGGCATGGCGGCGAACCATTAAATTCAAGACTTACAAATTCAAAACCCACGAATGCAGACTCAAAAGGCGAATCTCACTGGACCGGAGCCGGTGGTGCCGAGGTCGGCAAGATATTAGCGGCCAGGGGCTTTAGCCGCAACGAACTCGAAGCTGTCCAAGGCTCTTTGCGTGAGGCCTCAGAGGGTTATATTTACGACGATTCTGATAGACAATATTTTCAAAAGGACGTATTTGTATTCGACCGCTCAAAACCTAACCTGCAATCGACGGTCTCAATGCCAGAGAGCAACTGGACGCTACTATCCACAGCACGAGCCAAATTAAAAACCCGGCTGGCGGCCGTCAAGAGCCTCTCGCCCAAGGAAGTGGACGCATTTTATACTGCGACGGAGATACTCGTCGAGCCAAGCGTCTCGTATGACAGTGTAGCCACTGACACGGCAAAAGCATCGGCCGCTGAGACTGTTCAACCAAAGTCTATTAGCCTAAAACGCGGGCAAAAGATCGCCAACGAAGGTGACATCGTCACCGCCGACATCCTTTCAAAGATTGCGGCCGTTCGCAGTTACAGTTCGTCATCGCGACAGTTAAACCGCTTTATTGGCTTATTGGTCCTGATCTCCGGTCTGTTTTGGGTAGCCTGGAAATTTATCCAGCATCGCGGTGTACTGCCTCGTCTGTCACTCTCGGCCCAAAAAACCTACGCGTTATTTGGCTTTATAGTTGTCGTACAGACGGCGTTTATGACGCTGGCATTCCGGCTTGCAGAATTTACAGCCGTGCAGAATGTAAAGGCGCCGCTCAATGACTCAACCCTTTGGGCGTTTGCGATACCGTTTGCTACCTGCAGCTTGCTGATGACGCTGCTCGCAGATCGGCCTACGGCATTGTTTACCGGGCTTTTTACGGCGTTGCTAGCCGGATTTCTTGCCCCACGCGGGATTGAATTTACCATCTACGCGGCTCTTTCGTCGTCGGTTGCGGTTTATGGCATTGGACGTTATCGCAGCCGTCAAACTGTCACTCTAGCGGGAGCATTAGTGGGAGTCGCAAGCGCCTTTCTTGCCGTCGCGTTGATCATCTATTCTCAACAGCCGTTTATTTTGAACACCGTGATGCTTGCAATAGCATGCGGGCTGGCAAGCGGCATTATATTTACAGCCGCCTTGACTGCCGTTCTGCTGCCGATCTGTGAAACGTTATTTGGTATTTTGACCGATGTAAAACTGCTCGAGCTTTCAAATGCTGATCTCCCGGTGCTCGGCCAACTAGCGATGCGATCCCCTGGCACTAATCAACACTCGCACGCCGTCGGACAGCTTGCCGAAGAAGCCTGCCGCGTTGTCGGGGGCAACGGTCTGCTCGCACGGATAGGCGCTCTTTATCACGATATCGGCAAAACCGCCGCTCCCGAGCATTATGTCGAGAATCAATTGGCCAAAAATCCGCACGACACGCTCAAACCGACCCAGAGCGCCAAGATAATAATCAGCCACGTTACCTATGGCGTAAAACTGGCGAAAGAAATGGGATTGCCACAGAGGATAATCGATTTTATCCCCCAGCATCATGGCACACGGACATTGCATTACTTTCTGAAACGTGCACAGGACGAGGCCCGTGACGAAAGCGAGGTCTCGGAAAACGATTTTCGTTATCCGGGGCCGAAGCCGCAGTTCAAAGAGGCCGCGATAATGATGATCGCCGATTCGTGTGAAGCAGCCGCACGAAGCTTAGCCGAGCCAAATCCAGAAAATATTCGTTTTATTGTGATAAAAATCATTGATGCCATCATCGCCGACGATCAGCTTGGCGAATGCGATCTGACATTGCGCGAACTTACTCAGATCCGCGAATCGATGATCAAATCGCTAGTAGCGATCTATCATTCGCGGGTCGATTATCCGGGTTATGTGCCGCCGACCTCGGGCCAATACAAGATCACGCCCAACGAACTCGACAGTGAGGAACGCGGCCTAAAATACGCGAATCCCGCCGACATCCCTATAAGCCGTGGCGGCGAGATCGAGGACGAAGCCATCGAGCGATCACACGAGCCTTATAAAGCTGACGCGAAAACGGCGGAATAATTCCAAATTTCCACTCGTCTTGCTAGAATCTAAAACGATGATAAACCCAGCCCTCATACAATCGATGGACTCGACGGATCACGTGCTCCGTATCGAAGAGCTTTATCTGCTGCAACGTGTCGCGCAGAAGATCAATTCGATCCTCGATCTGGAGGTACTGCTCGACGAGATTGTAGGCGACGTTGCAAATACTTTTGGCTACACGCGGCTGGCGGTGTTGCTAAAAGACGAGGCCACCGAAGATCTTCAGCTTCAGATCGCGGCGGGCTGGACCGGCGAACTTTGTCTGAAAGGCACGATCACATTTGCGAACGCCGGTCATCTCTACCCTTTGTTTGTAGAACCATGCGGGAAGGCAGAGTTTTTGGAAACCGACGCGGGTATGCCGTTAGGCATCATGGACTGCGAATTCTCGGAACGCGAGATCGATATGGGAGCCGGAAGCCGCCTTTTCCTGTACACGGATGGGGTGACCGAGGCGATAAACTCGTCGGAAGATGAATACGGCGCCGACCGTCTTAAGGTTCACGCCGCCGATCCGTCCAGCGGCGTTGGCAGCCTTCTTGGAGACGTAAGTAAATTCACTGCAGGGTATCCCGCCTCGGACGACGTGACGGTTGTGATGCTCGCAGCGAAGTAAGAAGTCTCAGTCTACATCTAATTATCCACGTTGCACGAAAATGAATTAGGTTGTATAAACTAAGATTCTTTGGAGGCAGATCGAGTGATTGTCATTTGGATATTAATTAGCGTTGTTATTGCCGTTATCGTATGGCTCGGGTTTTGGATGTTGCTTACGTTTCTTGTCGGGCAGAGCGAGCGGCAAAAGCAGTTTGTTGCGGCGTCGGCACCGACAACTCCGCCGGATGGCTTTTATAATGGTGCGGCCTATTTGCTTGGCAACAAGCCAGTGCCGTGGCTCGGTAAATCGTTTGAGAGCAGGAATCAGAAAGGTTTTAACATCTTCACGCCGCAGGGCGCGTCGATGCTAAAGATCCTGACGCCACTCTACAAGCTATTCGGGCTAAACAAAGACGGCAACACCGATGCATATTATTTCGACACGAGCACCGGGCCGGGATTTAAGGACAAAGAAACGCAAGTTTTCAAGCTCGATTACGACTCACCCGAAAATCCATTCCTGATCCGTATTATCCTAGACGAAATGGTCGAAACGAGTCCGCAGGAGTTCCTTGGCAAGGTTCATATGAAAGTCTTTCCGGGTTATTATGCTACGACTGGATTTTTTGGATTGAGGAAATAGAGAAAATGCTAAAACGTTATACATTTTGGTTCTCGGCCGCAGTCATTTTTCAATTCATAACCGGGCTCATACATTCGTTTAGTCTTTTTATCAAGCCTCAGGCGGGGAACGAGACTGAGAGCCAGATGTTAAATCTGATGACGAACTATAAAATGGATATGGGCGCGGGATTTCATCCGACATTCTTTAATCTATTTACGGCGTTGAGTTCCTGTCTTACATTTCTCTGCATCTTTGCGGCGTTGATAAACGGCTATCTGCTGTGGAAACACTCCGAACCGAGCGTGATGAAGGGAATCATCGTAATTAACGTTGTAATCTTCGGTGCGGTGTTCGCGATGATGATGTATTTTACGTTCCTGCTGCCGATAGTCTGTGTGGGGTTGATCTTTATCAATCTGCTGGCGGCGTTTATTGTTATTCCAAAGAGCGAAGCCGAAGTGTGATCAGATCTTGTCTTTCAGTTTTTCGTAGGTAGTATTCAGAGCTTCCGGCACTGTTCGCGTTTGGCCGATGGCGGTCATAAAGTTTACATCGCCCGACCAACGTGGCAGAACGTGCATGTGAAAATGGTCGGCGACGCCCGCTCCGGCAGATTTTCCAAGATTCATTCCCATATTAAAACCATCGGGTTTGTAAACGTCTGACAGAGCTGTTTGCGAGCTTTTCATAAGCTCCATCATCTCGTTGGTCGTTTGTTTGTCGGCTTTATCGAGATCGGCGATATGGGCGTATGGGACAATCAGAAGATGGCCGGTGCCATAAGGGTAGATATTGAGTATGACAAAATTAAACTCGGCGCGTTTGAGGATGTATTTTTCCTCATCACTTGCCGAGTCGTTTAGAATACCGCAGAAAACACACGCGCCTGTTTTGGTTGTCCCGCTTCCGGTTATGTAATCATACCGCCAAGGACTCCACAATACATCCATAAAAGAGTCGGGAGTTCGGAGTCGGGAGTCTTGAGTCGGAATTGAAATAGAATAATCAATCTGTCGACTTCAGACTCAAGGCTTCAGACTCATCATTTATTTATAAGTTCTTTCAGCTCTTTGCCTGGTTTGAAATAGGCGACGCGTTTGGCCGGAATATCGACGGCCGCACCGGTCTTGGGATTACGCCCTTTCCGTGCATTGCGCTCACGGACGCGAAAGCTGCCAAAACCCCGTAATTCAATCTTTTCGCCTTTATTCAATGTGCCGGTTATGCTGTCGAAAATGATCTCAACCAATTGTTCGGCATCTTTTTTGGTCATATCCGCTTCTTTGGCAACACGTTCAACTAGATCAGCTTTTGTCATCTTCCCCTCTCTCCAAAGACTAATTTATGTTAAACCCTTACAATTTAATTGCGGCGTCAAGCCGTCTTCTTCTCAGATGCCTCTTTCTTCGCTTTTTTCGCCTCTTTAGCAGGAGCTTCAGCTATAACCTCTTCGACAACTGTTTCAGGTGCTGCCTCTTCAGCCACAGTTTCTTCAACTGCGGTTTCCTCCGCGACCGTGGCTTCGGGTGCAGCATCTTCAGTTACAGTTTCTTCAACTGATGCTTCTTCGACGACAGCCTCCGCGGGCGGGGCTTCCTCAACGACGGCTTCGGCAGAAGGCTCATCGGCTGTTTCGGTCTCTGCTGCTGGCTGTTCGGTTGCGGCCACAACCTCCGGAGCCGTATCTTCCGCCACAACGGCTTCTTCAACTCCAATTTCAGGGAGTTCGGATGACTCGGTTTTCGTGGCCGCCTCAGGAGTTGCATCCGGATCGACTGCCGTCTCTTCGACTGACTCTGCGGGTTCGGCATCAGCCGCAGCGGCAGCTTCGGCCTCCTTGGCAGCAAATTCATCGGCCTTAGCTTTTTTTGCTGCTATCTTTACCTTTTTCTTTTCTTCAGGATTTTCCTGATCCGGGGCTTCACCGGCTGTGCTTCCAAATTTCAGATTTGCAAGCTCGCCGAGCGACGCCATCCCGCCCTTTGCTTCACTGGAATACATCTTGGTGCTACTAGTATCCTTAGAAACAGGGACATCATCTTTGCCTACAGCCCGATGCGACAGACCGACCTTCTGCTCCATCGGCTCTATCCTCAGGATCTTGAAGTCCATTTCCTGCCCAAGCTCCGCGACATCCTCTGCCCGATCGACCCGATCATCAGACAACTCTGAGATATGGCATAACCCCTCAAGTCCATCACCCAACTCGACAAAAACGCCGAAATTAGTAAATCGTGAAACTTTGCCCTTAACAACATCACCCGGACGGTGCGTCGCGACAAAACCTTCCCACGCGCTCGGCGTCAGATCCTTCATCGACAGCGATAGACGCTGGCCGCGTTTGTCGATAGAGGTAACGATGGCATCGACCTCTTGATCTTTTTTAAGGACATCTTTCGGATGTTTGATCTTTTTGGCCCATGAAATATCCGAAATATGGACGAGGCCGTCGATACCGTCCTCGATCTCGACAAATGCGCCAAAATCGGTGAGATTGCGGATGCGTCCGTGGATCTTTGACCCTACCGGGTATTTTTCGTCGATGCGATCCCACGGATTTTCATGGAACTGCTTCATACCAAGGCTGATACGCCGTTCGACGGTGTCAACGCCGAGAACCTGAACCTCGACCTCCTGGCCCTTATGGAACATACGTTTTGGGCTCTGCGGACGCCGCGACCATGAGACCTCGGATACATGCACAAGCCCCTCGACGCCGGCCTCGAGTTCGACAAAGACGCCATACTCGGTCACTGACGAAACCGTGCCCATGAGCTTGGTATCGACTGGATAAACCTCGACAACGGTCGACCACGGATCGGGCAAAAGCTGTTTGTAACCAAGCGAAATCTTCTCTTTTTCGCGATCGAGTTTGAGCACCTTGACTTGGATATTATCGGCGACTTTGAATTGATCTCCCGGATGATGCAGCCGTCCCCATGACATATCGGTCACATGGAGCAGTCCGTCGATACCGCCGATATCGACAAAAGCACCATATTCTGTAAGGTTTTTGATCGTTCCATCGATAATATAACCAACATCTATCGACGCGAGAGTTTCAGCCTTTTGGGCATTTACAGCCACGTCCGTTAATATCTTGCGCGAGAGAACGATATTGTTGCGGCGGCGGCTAAATTTGATGATCTGCGCTTCGATATCCTGTCCGATATAGCCTTCAAGGCTGCGGATAGGACGAGAATCTATCTGCGAACCGGGCAAAAAAGCCTCGAGTCCGTTAAGATCGACGCGCAGGCCGCCCTTAGTCTTATCAACCACACGTCCGGTCACAGGGGTTTCAGCCTGAAATGCAGCCTCAAGATCGCCCCAAACCTTTTGCCCAAGGGCATCAACCCGCGAAAGCTGCGGTGCAGAGTCGCCGGAGAGAATGCTGCGAATCACAACCTCGACCGTTTCGCCGACGTTGACGGTCATTTCGCCGTCCGGCCCGGTAAATTCCTCGACCGGCACAAAGCCCTCGGATTTGTAGCCAAAATCGACCAAAACGCCGCGATCCGAAATGCCGACGACCTTGCCCTCGACCAGCTCACCGGAATGAAAGACCGTCTGCTCCTGCTCAAATTGCTCCAGGATAGCTCCGAAATCAATCTCAGCCGGGGCCTGCGGTTCTTCGGTCACGTCCGGGGCCGAAACAGGCTCAGGCGCAAGTGCGGAAATCGGCTCGGGAGCCGAAGCCGTCTCTGCAACCGGTTCAACGGCCTGAGCCGCTTCAATCTCGGGTTCTGTGGTTTGTTCTTGAGTCGCCGCTGTTTCGGAAACCGTTTCCTCAACGCTTGTTTCTGGGGCTGTCTCGTTCGATCCTGTCTGTTCAATCACTGCTTCGTCGGTTGTTGCCGAGTCTTCAGCGTCCTTGGTAACCTCGTTTGTCATTTACGCCTGTCTTAAAATTCCTTACTTAAAATACTGTGCCAAAAAGCACTTTTTACCAGATATAACCGCATTTGTCTTCGTAAATGCCGCCAACGAGGCAACATTCATAGCTACCGTTTGCGATCTTTCCGCTCGACTTGGTAAAGCTAAAATCTACGCCCCAAGTGCTTTTATGTCAAGACTTGAACGCCGAAAAACCTTGAAAAATGGATATTTCATTAATTTCGGTTGTGATTTTAGTAATATGCGAACTGGCTTTGCACCGGGAACGAGCAAAAGCGGTCAACTTCTTGTAATATAATCGCTTATCGTGCCGACACCGCTCATTTTCTCCATCTCCTCGCGTGAGGACGAGGTGGTGTTTTGGATACCGGCGAGACGGAGGCGGAATTCGTCTGGATTGGTCGAGCCGCGCAACGCCTCTTCGAGGACGATAAGACCGGATTGATATAGGTAAAACAGCGACTGGTCAAACGTCTGCATTCCGTACTGCGAAGTGCCGGCCGAGATCGCGTCGCGGATCGACTGAGTTTTTTCCTCGTGGAGGATGTAATCGCGGATCAGCGGTGTCGATATGAGCACCTCGACCGCCGGGATGCGGCTGTTCCCCTTCGCCGATTTCATCAAACGCTGTGAGACAACGGCTTTTAGCAAACCGGCGACCTGGAGTCGTATCGACTTTTGCTGATAGGCCGGAAATACTGAAATAATGCGGGTTAGCGTCTCGGCCGCGTCCATTGTATGCAGCGTCGAGAGGACTAGATGGCCGGTTTCGGCGGCGACGAGAGCCGTCTCGATCGTCTCTAGGTCGCGCATTTCGCCAACAAGGATCACATCGGGGTCCTGTCTCAGCGAACCACGCAAGGCCTCGGCAAAATTGCGTGTATCGACATCGACCTCGCGTTGGGTGACAAAGGAGGCCTTGTCCTTGTGCAAAAATTCAATTGGGTCCTCAATCGTGACTATGTGACAGTTTCGCTTTTGATTTATATGATCGACAATGGCCGAAAGCGTGGTCGATTTGCCCGAGCCGGTTGTGCCGGTGACGAGTATCAGGCCGCGCATTTCGTCAGCGATGTTGTTAAGTATCGGCGGCAGGCCGAGATCTGCGAATGAACGGATCGTGTCCGATATGACGCGGGCGACGATGCCGATCGAGTTGCGCTGTTGAAAGATATTGACGCGAAAACGGCCCAGACCAGCCACACCATAGCCTATATCGACCTCGTAAACCTCTTTGAAATGCTGTTTTTGACGGTTTGACATCATCGAGAACGCCATCTCGAGCGTCTCGTCCTGCGTCATGCGGCTCACTCCCGAGAGCGGCTTTAGCTCGCCCGTCACCCGTATAACAGGGAACGATCCCGCACGCAGATGCAGGTCGGATGCGCCAAAGCTCATCGCCATTCGCAGAAGATCGTCAATTCGGGTCGCCATAAATTTTATCGTATTGAACTTACGCCGGAAACGGTAAATGCATCGGCACATTACACGGGCGCAAACAGACTATTTCAAGTCTAACGTCTATCTACGGCTACGGTCAATGATTTTTTCCTGCCGCAATATCGCGCCCCGCCCCGGGGCAGTGGGGCAAAGTGGGGCAGACTCTACTTCGTTTTGCGTTCCGTTCCTGGAACGGTGGAACACCTGGAACACATTGGAACATCATACGCTCTGCAAAAATCAGAAATTAAGTTTGAACTCTGGATCTGATCCATTCGACACCTTACCTCAACAGTCGTAAAATCGAATTCAATAATGAATCAAAGAATCAGAATAAACGGAGTGGAGCCACTGTATGCAATACCCGGCGGCGAGATCGCGGTCGGGTGCGAAGGGTTTCGTAACGAGCGTGGGTCAAATGACGGTTGCTATATCGACGGTGTGCGATGCCGGATAGTTGCAGCTTCGTCAACCCGTATCTTGGCGATCATCCCAGACGAAATTGCATCAGAGCAGGCAAAGATCACAATCGAAAGCGGAGGTACAAAGAGCAACGCGTTTGAGATCACGGTCGGTAAGAGGCTCACGGACGAGATGCATATCGTCGCCAACCCGGCGGTCGATCCGTCGGACGACACTCTTATTTTGACGCGCAGCGGCGGTCGCGGACAGCATTTGCCGGCAACGTTGTACCGGCTCGAACAAGACGGTTTTTTGGACGAATTGAGCGATCCGATTCTCAATCCGACCGGCATCGCATTTGACCGTGAAGGGCAGATGTTTGTCACCAACCGGGCGCAGGGCGAGGTTTATGCTGTCGAACGAGACGGCAGCAGCACGGTCTATGCGACGGGTCTGGGGATCGCGACGGGGCTGTGTTTTGGGGCGGATGGGGCGATGTATGTCGGCGACCGTTCGGGGACGATCTTTCGAGTCCGTGAATTTGCGTCCGCGGAGGTTTTTGCCGTCCTTGAGCCATCGGTCGCGGCGTATCACATGGCTTTTGGGCCGGACGGCAGGCTGTTTGTCACCGCTCCGGGGCTGGCGAGCCACGACGCCGTCCACGTCGTCGATCACGAGGGCTATGACGAATACTTTTTCCGGGGGCTCGGACGACCGCAGGGTCTGGCCTTTGACGCTGAGGGCAATTTGTATGTCGCCGCCTGTTACCAAGGGCGTCACGGCATCGTGCGAATCGCTCCCGACGGCTCATCTGCCGGGCAATTCCTCGCCGGCAACAACATCGTCGGCCTCTGCTTCACCCGCAAAGGCGAGATGATCGTCGCCACAAACGACAGTGTTTATTCCATCTCCTGTGGGATAATAGGAATGCTTCTAAAAGCTTGACCGGAAGTTAACGCAAATACACCAAGGACGCAAAAGAAGACCGTTTCCAATTAATCTTGTTATGAAAAAATTGACCATCACTATAGGAATTTTGTTTATGGCCGCTGTTGTGGCGTTTGCACAGGTCAATTCGTCGAAGAAAGGCCAGACTTGGCAGTTTGCGTTTTCGGGCGACTCGCGAAATTGCGGCGATGTGGTTATGCCGGCGATAGCGCAGGATATTGCCAAAACGCGTTCGCAGTTTTACTGGCATCTCGGCGATCTGCGGGCGATATATGATTTTGACGAGGACATAATGAACCGCTCGGGAGCCAGGCGGCCATCAATACACGATTACGAGGAACTCGCCTGGCAGGACATGATCGAGAGCCAGATCAATAAATTCAAGGTGCCCTTTTTTTTGGGCATCGGCAATCACGAAACGGCGGCACCAAAAACGCGGCCCGAATATCTAATCCAGTTCGCCGATTGGCTCGATACGCCCGTTTTGCAGGCCCAACGTCTCAAGGACGACCCCAACGACCACAAGCTCAAGGCCTATTTTCACTGGCAGCAGGCGGGCGTCGATTTTATTTACCTCGATAATTCGACGACCGATCAATTTGAGGCGGCGCAGATGCGTTGGCTCAGAGGCGTGATGGATCGGGCGGATGCTGATCCTTCGATCACGACGGTTGTCGTCGGTATGCACGAGGCTCTGCCGGACAGCCTGTCATTTGACCACAGCATGAGCGATTATCCGTCGGGCGTGCAGAGCGGACGGATCGTTTATCAGCGATTGCTCAAATCCCGCGATCAGGCACACAAGCTCGTTTACGTGCTCGCCAGCCACTCGCACTTCCTGATGGACAATATCTTTCAGAGCGAATACTGGCAGGCAAACGGCGGCGTCTTGCAGGGCTGGATCGTTGGCACCGCCGGTGCCAATCGCTACAAGTTGCCGCCTAATGCCGAAAAATACTCGCCAATCGCCCGCACAAACGTCTATGGCTATATGCTCGCCACCGTCAATCCGCCGGGGCAACCAATCGGTTCGATCAAGTTCGATTTTCGCGAGATGAAGCCTGCCGATGTCCCCCCCGATGTTCAGACAAAATTTGGAGCGGAACTCGTAAAATGGTGCTTTGAAAAAAACTCGGTCGCTAAGTAAACCGACCCAAAGAATTAGCCACGAATGCACGAATAAGATCAAATTTTTTCGTGCATCGTGGCTAAATTATCCTGAGCCGAGGTCTAGTGCTTTGCGGCCTTTGCATCGGCAATGCGTTTTTCGAGAGCCGAAGTGTCTGCCTTTTCAGCCTTACCAATCCCAACGGCTTTTTCACCGGCGGCGATGGCCTCCTGATTACGTCCGGCGGCAAACAAGATCGCGGCTTTACGCGAGGTGTTTGCATAGTTCGGTTTTGCCGCAATCACCAGGTCGATCGCTTTTAGAGACTGCTCTATCCATTTGCCGGCATCATCCATATCTTTATTTGCCCTGGCATAACCCGCCGCGTTCAAGGGCGTTTGCCAATCTTCCGGTTTGGCCGCGCCGACGGCATCGCGAAGATGAACGATAGCTTTGGCCGGAGCATCTTTTACCTGGACCGTAAACGGCACAAGGGCCTTTTCCCAGCGCATATTTACCGTTGCCGTGTCTTCGGTTACCGTATCGATAGAATAGGTGAGCAGTTCCTGGTTGTCGGTTACCCACTGCGGTTTTGTCTTAATGCGAAGCACGTCTTTGGACACGTCATAGCTAAACGCTCCCCACTGATCCGCATCCTTGTTAAATATTATCGTCCAGTCGCCGTCCTTTGATGGGATCGCAGCCAGCTCGTAGCGACCGGCCGCGAGCGGCTGGCCGTTGATCAGGACGTCATCATTGATAGCAAAAACCGTTGCCTCGTTAGCTCCGGCCCGCCAGACGTGTCCCCATGGAACAAGGGGCGCGTCCTTTGGCCGGACGTTCTGATTATCGAGGGTTGCTTCGCCGGGAGCCGCAACCGGCCAGTCGCCGTAGACCTTACGGCTTTTCACGGCCGGCCTGCTATAGGTAATGCTGATGTCGCTCAGGCCGATTCTCTGCATCACGGACGCTTTTTGACTGACTTGCGGAACCTGAAGCCGCTGGGCCGATGCGATCAACGTGGCGGCAAAACTAACTGCGATAAGCGCGACTGACGAAAAAATGACGCGTTTTATTGAAATCATATGTATCTCCTAAAATTTATTGAGTTTCGATGTTCTGTTTTCCTATTATGCAATGATGTGTCAGCATTTCCCTATCACCGGCGATCATTTTTGCTAATACGCGCGAAATCAGCGGCGGGTTATTTTTTTGCAGGTCTAAACCAACCACGCAAAACTTTATACCAATTGGTATCCCAAAAATGGTGGCTACATACAAGATGCTTTGTTTCCATATATTTACAGCCGTGGCACGGCATTCGCTATTACCGTGAGTGGAGGTATTGCAGTTATGAATACAGAAAAAATAAACAAAACGCTAAAAGGATTTGGATTGGCATTTGCCATGGTTTTTGGTTTGATGATGTTTGCCGGTACAGTCACAAACGCACAGGATCGCCGATACGATCGCGACGATCAGTATGGCAACCAGAATCAGCAGGATTATCGCTACAACGACCGCAACAGCAACCGGAACTATCAGAGAGCATATCAAAAAGGCTATCAGGAAGGCCTGAAACAAGGTACGCGTGCGGCCCGTAACCGCCGTGGCAACTCAGGCAATTACGGCGGCTATAATGGCTATGGCAACGATCAGAACTATGGCAACTACGGCAACTACGGCGGATATGGCAACAACGGCCAGAATCAGCAAGCCTATCAACAGGGTTTCCGACGCGGTTTTCGCGAAGGCCTCAGCCGAGGTAGAAACAACCGTGGATTTTTTAACATCTTCTAATTAAACTGGTTTTAGACACCAAAAAATATAGCCCGGATGACAGCATCCGGGCATTTTTTATAACTGATACATTGCTCCCGGTTCTGACAGCGCGTCAATTTTTCATCATCATCGGATCGCCAACTTGTTTTGGCGACATGACCATCGGGAGCCGGCCATCGGCGTCCTTGGTCAGAGCCAGAAAATCGGCATCCTGTCGGATCGAATTGAACATAAAATCGACTCGGGCTTCCATCATCTCTTTTGTGCGAACCTCGTGGTATCGCTCGTATTTGTAAAAATGGCGTTTTAACAATTCGATGGCCTTGTCCTTTTGCCCGTTTTGGGCAAAGATCGCGGCCAGATTGTATGACGCCGGGAGCATATTGATATTTGCCATCGCGACCTTCAGAGCCTCGTCCTTTTTGCCGTTAGCGGCCATAAAGACTGCGGCAAATACAATATTATAAGGGTCGGTCGGATCCATCGCCATCGCCTTGTCTGTGTAAGCGCTGCCCTGAGCGAGGTCGCCCTCGGAATTCCAATAAACGGCCAGATTGCGGTATGCGAGAGCAAGTGGATATTCTGCTATTGAATCTTCCATTAAGTGCAAACCTTTCTTGAACTCGCCCTCGTGGATCGTGATCTTGCCGAGGCCGTGCATTGCGACAGCCCGCGAGAGCGGATCGGATGGCATATCGAGGATCTGGTTAAAATAAACTTTTGCCTTTTCCCAGTCGCCGATGTCGTGGCGGTCAAGTTCGGCTAAGTAACGCAGCGGCGTCGGATCGGCCGGGTCCATTTTGCTCGCCTCGGTGTAGAGCCGGTCGGCAAGCTCGTATTTTGCCGCGTTTTCGGCGACGAGGCCGCGCTTCATCGTTTTAACGATAGCGGCAGTGACCTTTGAGTCAAAATTTGGTGACGGAGCGATTTCACCGATGTTCTCGACACCGAGTTTTTTGAGCTCTTTGGCGGCGTCTTTTGCAGGCCCCGGGAACATGCATTTTTGCGAGACTACTGATTGGTAAAGCTGGATTGCGGCCGCTTTGTCACCGGCATCGGCTTTGCCCCTGGCGTCATTGAGGCTGTTCTGAACATTGGCCTTTCGCGTTTTTACCTCGGTGCTGACGAGTTTTTCGACATCGCCGACCTTTAATTTGCCGTCCTTATTCTCAACTCGGCCAATTACCGAGCTGTCTGGATTGGCGAGCACCGCTACCGGCAGCTTTGAATCCGCCATGAGCTTATCGGCATTTGGCACACGGTTGTCGGCCATTTGCATCGTGACGCATTGGCCGGCGTAGAGCGACAGGTCTCGCGATTCGCGTAAGGACGATTTTTGCAGCTCTTCCTTTGACGCCGGGAACCAGTAGAGCACTAAACCGTTGGTCGCCACGGGCGTTGTCGCGTTGGGGTCGCGGATCTTCCACGGCACGTGATAGACGACCGGATCGTTGCCGCCGCCGCTATTGCCGCCGCCCGACATTCCGCCGCCACCACCGCCACCACCGCCGCCGCACGTGGCCCAAACAGGTGAACAACAAAATATTACAACGAGAGCAAATGTGACGATTTGAGCAAGTATAGTTTTCATATCGCAAAATGTTAGCAAAATTTAGATGTGTCGTCCAGCAAATGCCTTGCCTTTTGACGCGGTGAATATCTATTATGTTTAAGACGCACGATATGAGAAAGAAGTTTGCCTTTGCCATGATGTTTTTGCTGTTACTGTTGCTTGCCGCGGCTTGTGGCCGGCAAATGGATATTCCAACCGAGTTTCCGACTCCGCCGATGCCCCCGGCGGCGACCCCCTTGCCCAAGATAACTCTAAAACCGGACGCGATGCTTGAAAAACAGATCGCCGAAATCGCAAAAGAAGCCAAGGGGAAAGTAGGAGTCGCGGCCGTTTTGCTTGAGACAGGAGACTCCGCTGGATTGAATGCCGGTGAGCAATTCCCGATGCAGAGCGTCTATAAACTGCCGATCGCAATGGCCGTAATGGAGCGGTTCAGGCGTGAAGACCGCAGCCTGGACGAAATGACCGGCGTGACAAAAGACGATATGGTCCGCGAGGGCCAGCATTCACCACTGCGTGATGCTCACCCTAACGGCGGCGAATTTACCATCCGCGAACTGATTCGCCTCGCCCTCGTCGAAAGCGACGGAACGGCAAGCGATGTGTTGCTGCGGGTTGTCGGAGGCCCCGCCGAAGTGCAGTCGTATCTGACGCAGATCGGCATCACCGATATCAAAGTCGTCAACACCGAAAAAGAGATCGGCCGCGATTGGCAAACGCAATATCAGAATTGGGCAACGCCAATGGCGACTGTCGAGTTACAACAATTTCTATGCTCAGATGCGAAAAATGCCGTGGGGCCTATTGTTGAAGGGATGCCTGGCATCTGCGGTGATGGCAATTCGGAAATACTATTACAATGGATGCTCGAATCCAGGCCCGGCGAGAAACGTTTGAAACGCCATTTGCCGAAAGGAACTTGGGTCGCCCACAAAACCGGCACCAGCGGCACACAAAATGGCATAACCGCCGCAACCAACGATATCGGCATTATCTGGCTGCCAAACCTTAAACACGTCGCCATCGCGGTCTTTGTCTCTGACTCACCCGCCGATGAAAAAACCCGCGAAGCCGTCATCGCTAAGATCGCAAAGGCCGTTTGGGATCAATGGTCAAAGAAAAATTAGCCACGAATTACACGAATGACCCGAATAAAGACATCTGACAAACAGATCGATTGGGAAGTAGTTCGCGAGATTGCTTTTCAATTGCCGAATGTCGAGGACGGCTTGTCATACGGCGCGCCGGCGTTGAAGATCAATGGAAAGCATCTTTTTATTCGCTGGAGGGAAGACCTGAATGCAGTAGTGGTCAAAACGACGTTTGAAGAACGTGACGAACTTATGGCCGCCGACCCGGAGGTTTATTTCATCACCGATCACTATCTCAATTACGAGTGGGTGCTGGTCAGCCTTGAAAACGTTGGGGAGAATGCTCTTGGTGAGATGATCCGGCGGGCTCACCGCCTCGCGTCGGCAGGTAAGAAGACTTGACATTTCGCAACGTCTGCAATATATTCCGTAACGCGTGAAGATTCACGTTTTGTCGACGCATTTCTCGACCGTTCTACCAGACGAACGGTACGGAAACCGCATCCGATGTTTGCATAATTGGCCGAATTTCGACAAAATAGTGTAGGAAGTTAGAATCGTTTTACAGAATTAATACATATTTTTATGACCGCAGAAGAGGTTTTAGAACCAACGCTTGGCAACGAGCGCTCGAAACGCGACTACAAACGCGAACAGGAGCGAATCTCCCGGTGGAAGATCTACCGGACGACCGCCTTTTATACTACGTTTACGATAATAATGGGGGTGTGGGCGATCCGCTCGGATTATGTCCTGCGGGCGCTTGTCTTTGTGCCGGTCGGCCTTGTCCTATGGATGCTGTCGGAATACACCTCTCACCGCTATATCTTTCATCACGAATTCAGGGAAAAGGGTAAGGGGATCGAGCTATTTTTCTCGCGTCTCGCGGTCAAGTATCTCAATCCGATGCATACAGGGCATCACGAGCGGCCGTTTGACGGCAATCATATCAGCGGGCGGATGCGCGATATGTTGCCGGTCTTTCTCATTTTTGCTCCTTTGACCATTTTGCTCCTCCCGTCATTTACGGGGTCGATTGTGGTTGCGACATATTTCCAGTGTTACATCCTTGAGGAATGGATACATCACGCGACGCATTTTTATAATTTTCGCGATCCCTACTTCCGATATATGAAAAAGCACCATATGTACCACCACACAAAGCAGGGTATGACACATGGATTCGGAACTACCAGCGGCATACTTGACATGATCCTGGACAGCCGCTTCCCCGCGCCGGCACGGCAGCGGCTATACGGAAAAAAGGTCCTCAAATCAACCGCAGCCGCTCAGGCCGAACAAGCATAAAAAATGGCCGAGAGCCACGCTTACGCCCTTGTTACCGGCGCTTCGCGCGGTCTGGGGCGTTGTTTTGCGTGCACTCTGGCGGCACACGGATACGACCTCGTGCTAATCGCCCGCTCGTCTGAAAAACTGGAAGCTCTGGCGAGTGAGCTTCATAGCGCACACGGGGTCCACGTTGAGGTGATCACACTCGACCTTGCCGCGCCGGGTGCTGGCGAGTGTCTGGCGGATGAAATTGAGCGGCGCGGACGGAGGATCGATCTGCTCGTTAATAATGCCGGTTTTGGCGACCAGAAAGGTTTTCTCGACCTGCCGCTTGAGCGTCAACTATTGGGCATTACCCTGCAAAACGCCACCGTCGTCGAACTCACGCATCGGCTGCTGCCGGCGATGATCGAACAAAAATCGGGCGGCATCATCAATGTCTCGTCAATGGCCGGATTTCAGCCGATCCCGTTTGCTGCTGTTTATTCGGCAACGAAGGCATTTCTAACTACATTTTCGCTGGCACTTGAGGCTGAGGTGTCTGATGCCGGCGTCCGCGTCGTAACCGTCTGCCCGGGGCGGCTCACAGTTGCCGCAGAAGATGACGACGGCAGTGAGCGAAAGAAGTTTCCCGGCGGCGAACAGACGCACGAAAATGTAGTAAGTGATGCCTTGCATGCATTAGAACGCGGTGGCGGGCTGGTCATTCCGGGGGCGGTCAATAAATTTGCGGCTTTTGCCGAGCGGTTTATCCCGCGCAGTAAGGTGGCCCGGCTGATCAAAAAGATATCGAAGTCAAACGCATAACAACTTAATCTTCAAACCTGCAGTTTGCCCTCACCCGTCTTTTTCGTCATACTTTTTAATGAAAGAACCACCCCGTCCGCGAGGCGCGTCTACCCCTCCTTCGTAAGGAGGGGAGCTAATTTATGACCAATACACCTACTCCAAACGCCAGCTATAGCCTTACACTTCGTGTCAAAATACATAACGAACCAGGCAAGCTCGGCGAGATCACTACGGCCATCGGCAACGCCGGCGGCGACATCGAGGGCATCGATATTGTCAGCGTAGGAAAGGATTTTTTGATCCGCGACATCACCGTCAATGCCGCCTCCGAAACGCACGATGAGGAGATCGTCGCATCAGTGAGCGATATTGACGGCGTTGAGGTCGTCAACATCTCGGATCGCACGTTCCTGATGCATCTCGGCGGCAAGATCGAGATCGCGTCAAAGATGCAGCTCAAGACGCGCTCAGACCTCTCGATGGCCTACACGCCCGGTGTCGCCCGCGTTTGCGAGGCGATAGCAAAGGACCCTGAAAAGGTTTTTAATCTGACGATCAAGAAAAACATGGTTGCGGTCGTAACCGACGGCACGGCCGTGCTCGGCCTTGGTGACATTGGCCCGGCGGCGGCGATGCCTGTGATGGAGGGCAAGTGCCAGCTGTTTAAGGAATTTGGCGGCGTCGATGCATTTCCTATCTGCCTCGATACAAAAGACCCGCACGAGATCGTCCAGACGATCAAGTATATCGCGACCGTGTTTGGAGGTATTAACCTTGAGGACATCTCGGCACCGAGATGTTTTGAAATTGAAGAAAGGCTAAAGGAAGAACTTGATATTCCCGTTTTTCACGACGATCAGCACGGAACCGCCGTCGTCGTGCTCGCGGCCCTCATCAACGCGCTAAAGATCGTTGGCAAGCGAATGGAGGACATTAAGGTCGTCGTCAACGGCATCGGTGCGGCCGGTGTTGCCTGCTCAAAAATCGTGATGGCCGCCGGCGTCAAAAATATCATCGGCTGCGACACTACGGGAGCGGTCTATGAGGGCCGCAAAGAAAATATGAACTGGGTCAAGGATTGGTACGCCCGCAATACAAATCCCGCGGGCGAAAAAGGCACGGTGCATGATGTGATAAAGGGTGCGGACGTATTCTTTGGCCTGTCGGCTCCCGGCGTCATAGACGAAAACGACCTCGCCAACATGGCAAAGGACCCGATCGTCTTTGCGATGTCCAATCCGACACCCGAAATTATGCCTGAGGACGCCGCGGGTCACGTCGCGGTGATGGCTACGGGCCGCTCCGATTATCCAAATCAGATCAACAATGTGCTCTGTTTTCCTGGCATATTTCGCGGCGCGCTGAATTGCCGTGCATCACGCATCAATGAGGAAATGAAACTAGCGGCTGCAAACGCCATCGCCGACATTATCGGCCCCGACGAACTCCATGCTGATTACATCATCCCGTCTGTCTTTGACCGTCGTGTCGGCGAGGCCGTAGCAGAAAGGGTCGAGGAAGCGGCCTACGAATCAGGCGTAGCACGACGACAGCGCTCTACCTCGGACTCCGAGTTTTAATCACACGTTCCAATAAAAAAGGGCATGACCATCCGGAACATACCCTTTCGTCGATAAACAGTTTAGTAGCGAACTCTGTAAAGACGTCCGTTCCGGTAAAAATAGTGGGAACGCGTCCGGCGAACACGCCGATAAGTGCGATACCGGTACCTCGGGCGGTAATAGCGGCGGCGATATCGCCTCCGATAATAATACTGTACCGTGTTACCGGCGGACGAAAATGTCGAAACTGACGATTTTTCGTTCGCCCGCGCGTAGCTCTGCTCCGGTAAAAACATCACAACCGAAGCCAACAACATAAATAGAATGACTATTCTTTTCTTCATAGTGCCTCCTGTAGTTTTTTTCTAGAACTAGCAAACAAATTGATTTTTTTGGAATCAAAAATATCTTATCACGAGATGTCAAAAATCGCGATGAGATATATCAAAAAATGATGCCAGGATCACGCCTGCCTTACCCGCGACAATCAACGCCAAAATCTGATACTCTGAGGATGTCTGCATATCAGGCTATGCGTGTTACCGGATAACTTATTCATTACCGGGTTTCATCCTACGACGGGGCGTCGAACACTGTGTTAAGAAGACAATTTCAGCATTTATCGGTTGAGGAATTTGCCAATACGATCACGCACGGCTTCGGGCTTTTACTAAGCATTATCGGTTTTGTCGTGCTGGTCATGCTGGCGGGTTTTCGCGGTGATGCGGTATCGATCACGGGCTGCGTAGTTTACGGTCTGTCGCTCGTTATCCTCTATGCGGCATCGACCTTGTATCACAGCACCGCGTCGCCAAAGCTCAAGACAAGGCTACAGGTAGCCGATCATTGCGGCATTTATTTGCTGATCGCCGGCAGCTACACGCCTTTTGGGTTAATAATCCTGAATGCCGCGGTCGGTCAGAATTTATTGATCGCTATATGGGCATTTGCTCTGCTTGGAATATTGGCGAAGCTGATACTACGCGACAAATTTCCCGCCATCTCGGCAGTTTCGTATCTTGTAATGGGCTGGATCGGCGTTTTTGGAATACAGCCCCTACTGGCGGCCATCGGCTTAATGCCAGTAGTTTTGATCGCAGTGGGCGGGGTTGCATATTCGCTGGGCGTAATTTTTTTCGCGTGGAAACGATTCCGGCATCATCACGCTATTTTTCACATTTTTGTGCTTGCCGGCAGCATTCTGCATTACATTGCTGTCGTGTTGTATGTCGTACCATATTCCGCGAACTTGTAAGGCCTTATTCACGATGGAAAGAGAAGTTAAGATTGGCACTTGCGGATTCGGCAGGGTAAAACGTGAGGAGTATGTACGAATACTTCCCGTCGTGGAGATCCAGCATACGTTTTACGATCCGCCGCAGATTAAGACGCTTGAGAAATGGCGTGCGGACGTGCCTGAAAAATTTGAATTCACGCTAAAGGCGTGGCAGATGATCACGCACGAATCGACCAGCCCAACCTACAAACGCCTAAATCGACCGCTTACGGAAAAGGAGAAGCAGGAAGCTGGTTTCTTTAAGCCTACAGAAACCGTCAAACAAGCTCTCGAAACCACGCTCTCATGTGCAAAAGCTCTAAAGGCAAAAACCGTATTATTTCAGTGCCCCGCCCGTTTTCAGCCGCTTCCCGAAAATATCCTGAATCTAAAGCAGTTTTTTTCTAATCTCGAACGCGGCGGACTCAATTTCGCCTGGGAGCCTAGGGGAAAATGGGACGATGCTGTAATCAAAGAGATGTGCGACGAGCTAGACCTTTGGCACTGCGTCGATCCATTTGCCAGGCCAACGGTCACGCCAAAGAATTGCTATTACCGGCTTCACGGCATTCCGCGTTGGCGATATACCTATGAGGACGACGAACTGATGGAACTGGTGTCGCTATTGCCTAACGACCGGCTCTCGTATGTTTTCTTTAATAACATCACGATGAAAGATGATGCTGTCCGGTTTCAGAAGATTTTACAGGCCGCACACCACTAATCCGTGAACTTATATCCAAAACCATGCACGGTCTGGATGTAGTTAGGATGCCGTGGATTTTCTTCGAGTTTTTGCCGCAGCCAGGCGATATGAACGTCAACCGTCCGCGTCGTGGGCATCGCATCGTAACCCCAAACGGAATCGAGAAGATTGTCACGCGAATGGACAACGCCGCGATTTTCGATCAGAAACTGTAAGAGCTTGAATTCCATCGCTGACAGGTCGACGGCTTGGTTGTCTTTGGTTACCTCAGCCCGTTTGAAATCGATCGCCACGGCGCCAAAACGAAAGGCGTCAGCCGATATTCCATTGGTCTGGTTCGGCGACCGGCGGAGCAAAGCCTCGACGCGGGCCAGCAATTCGATCACCTCAAACGGTTTTGTCAGATAGTCGTCTGCTCCGAGTTTTAAGCCGAGTACCTTGTCGATAGTCTCGCCTTTGGCGGTCAGCATGAGAATCGGCGTATTAACAGCCTTTTGCCGCAGATCGCGGGCTATGTCATAGCCGTTTTTCTTTGGCAGCATGACGTCGAGGATTATCAAATCGAACGACCCGCCGACCGCGAGGTCAAAGCCTTTCTTGCCGTCCGCGGCGTTTGTCACGTCAAAACCTTCGCTCTCTAGACGGTCGGTCAGCGTGATTATAAGGCCTTTTTCATCTTCCACTAAAAGTATCTTCATCAGAATTTTTTAACGCAAAGTCGCCAAGACGCAAAGGAAAAATATCAATGCAAATTCTATATTCCAGTGAATACTTCCCAAACATCTACTCTAAAACCTTCGCGGCTTTGCATCTTTGCGACTTTGCGTTAAATATCTTTCTGCGGTAACTCGATAGTGAACTTACTTCCCTTTCCCGTCTCACTCACAGCCGTAACTTTGCCACCGTGAGCCATGGCTATCTGTTTTACCAGCGAGAGGCCTAAACCGTTGCCGTGTATTTGAGCGTCAACCACGCTTTTTGCCCGATAGAACGGCTCGAATATCTGCCGCAGATCGCTTTTAGAAATACCGATGCCGCGATCCTCTACCCATATTTTTACTTTGCCGTAGCCGTTTTCGGCGCCGACTCGAAGCCAAACCGAGCCGTCGCTGTATTTGATCGAATTAGCAACCAGATTCTGTATAGCCTGACTCAAAGCCCGCTTGTCGGCATGGACAGACGGCAGACCGGCAGCTATGTTCATTTCGACACGCACCTTTTTTTCATCAACCAGTCGAAGGCATTCGGCCATTGCGTTATCGATAATATCGGCGACCTGTGTCGGTTGGAACTTGTATTTTTGCTTACCCGAATTTGCCCCCGCGAACTCAAGTATCTGCTCGACCATCGAGGTGAGCTTTTTGCCCTCGCCCTTTATCATTTCGCCGTAACGCGAAACCTGCTCGTCTTCCTTTGCGACGCCGTCGGCCAGATTTTCGCCGGCGGAGTAGATCACGGCAAGTGGCGTGCGAAATTCGTGGGAGACGGACGAGACAAAATCTATCTGTCGCCGGGCAAGCATCTTTGATCGCTGCGCCGAGATAATTATTGCTGCGACCGCCGCCGCCAATAGGAACAATATCCCAAACCCCATCGCCAGATTACGTCGTAAAGTATTGGCGATAGACGCGTCCAACGAGCCGGACGAGTGCTGAACCAGCAGCGACCAGGGGCTATTTTCCTCGCCGCCGGAGGACGTTGTGAAGACAGACGTTCGCGGCCTCTCGCCACCCTGCACCTGGATCTTAAATGTCGTCGGTTTGCCATCTCCGGAGACGGTGCGGTTAAACGTCCGGTTCTCGACATGCGAATTTACGATGACATTACTGCTCTGCCTCTCACTGCCGATTGACGAGAGAAGTTCCTTGTTTGTAAATTGGATAAAATTATCGGGCGACAGATCAAAAAGCGGGGCGGTTGCATCGGTAGTTTCGCCTTTCAAAGATTGATATACCGGCTGACCGGTCTTGTCGGATACGGCCGCTCGAAATTCGCCATCGCCAAAGTATTTTGCCGACAGATCAGGCAATATCTGCTCTTTGATTGTTTTTTCATTGAGTTTGATCGCCAAAATGCCGTATCGCTCAGGCATCGACATAGTAGGTGCGGTCATGGCCGGAATCGTGTGAATAATTATATGCTCTTCCCTGCGAATCGTGTCATGGACGGGCAAAGCCAAAGTAAAAGTATCAACGTAAACAGGTTTGAAAGTCTTTTCACCGGAAGCCTGCGCCCGTAGATCGGCAAGTGCGGGACTTGTTTCGACGGGGATGAACGCACGTTTTTCGCGGTCGTATTTCATCGGCGGGGCGTTGCCCTTTGCTTCAAAAAAGTAAAAATCCGTTATCAGATCGGGATACGTCGTCTTTTCATGCCAGTAGTCGTAGCGCTCGTTAAAAGCCCCCCAATCTTTTTTCTTCCAGCTTTCCGCCTCGGTCTGAAAATTAAAATATGCCCCTTGTATCTCGCGGTTAAAATCGGCGGCAAAATGCTCGGTCTCGTCCTTGACACGTTTGTGTGCCTTTTCGCCCTCGGCCTCGCTGATCTGCCGCAGCCCTTTATATTGCAGCACAGCTAGTGTCACAAGCAGCCCGGCGAGACCGGCGATCAATAGATATGTAAACCAGGAACGTTTCATAAGTTAGATGTAAGTTGTTAGTCTTTAGTGGTTAGTTGCTGAAAAAACGGTTTATTCTTTGCCACTAACAACTAACGACTAACAACGATCCACCTTCTGCATTATGCAACTAACTACGAACAACAAACAACGAACTTTTCGCACATTTTACATCCTTAACAAATTTTTTGCGTCGTCTTAACCACCTGTGCGAAACTATGCCATATTATCCAAAATGACGAACCGGCATTTTGCTGTAATTGAAATTCGCTTCTTATGCAAGATCGGGCTCGATCGAAGATCAAATTTTTTGGAGGTAATTTATGAAACGATTTATTTTTTCAATTTTATTTGTGTCGGTATTTTGTATCGGCCTGGGGGCTTTGGTTGAGAAGACCGGGGCAAAATTCAAATCCGACGAAAAGGCACTCGCGATAATCCGTGACGCTCGACAGGCGATCGGCGGCGACAGCGCTATTGCGGGCGTCAAGAGCATTTCGATCGTTGGACAATCGACGCATACGATGAAGGTCAATGGCCTGGAACGCACCGAGCAAGGCGAGACAGAGATCGCTCTGCAGCTGCCCGACAAACTGATGAAGATCATCAAGATCGGACACGGCGACGGAAATACCGGCAGTGAAAAGGTGATGAAACAGGTCAATGTCGAAGTTGGAGGCAGCGATAAAGAAGGCGGAAAGGTCATATTCAAAGGCGAAGGAACCGGCGAAGGCGAAGGTGCAGGTTCAGGCCACCGGGTAAATAAGATCGTCATCAAGAAGGCGGACGGCACGACCGAGGAATTGAGCGGCGCCGAAGCCGAAAAGGTGATCGTCCGTCACGGTGACAGCGACAAGGCGGTATTTACGACCGAAGACGGGAAAACCGTTGTAACCGACGGAAATCATGTAATGATGAAGCGTATCGGCGGCCCGGAGGGCGGCGAGGCCCATGCCTCGATGCGACACAATGAGCTTTTGCGGCTGACGCTCGGTCTGCTGTTGACATCTCCCGAAGGGATGGATGTAAATTACACTTTCGGCGGCGAGTCTGATGTTGACGGCATGGCCTGTAACATCGTCGTAGCCGATTTTGCCGGTTCGTCGTTCAAGCTGTTTATCGACAAAACCTCAAATCTGCCGGTAATGATGAGCTATACGGGCGAGAAAATGCCGCATATTATGACCTTCCATAAAGAAGGTGCGAATGCCGATGCAGACACCAAAGGCAACGTCGTCTTTACCTGCAAGATCGAAGGCCCGCGGGCGGAAAAGGCTGAGTTTCAGGTCAAATTTTCAGATTACCGGTACGTGGGCGGCGTCCAGCTTCCATACAAATGGACGCAGACCGTCGGAGGAGCCGCGGACAGCGTTTTTGACGTGACCAATTACGAGATCAATCCGGCAAACATCGCGGATAAATTCAATAATCAAAATGTGAAGGTTCGGATCAGGAAACCCGACAGTCAGTAGAAACCGACACGGCCAGTGTGAGACGCGGTGACGCAGGGAAAAGTCCTCGGTCACCGCGTTTTTTCTTTTTCTCCGCGTCTATGCGTCACCGCGTCCCCGCGTCGTAATTTTTTCGCCAGTTTCGGGATGATTTTTTTAGGAACCGCGATCGCATCTTTGATATGACGCTGGTGCGTAAAATGGCCCGCAACATAAACGCCGGGAACGTTGGTCTCGAACGTTTCGGGGTCGTATACCGGAACTTCGCCGCCTTTTCCCGACTCGGTCGCTACGCCGAGGGCCATCAGCATTGTCATATCCGCGTCCGAACCGATTAGAACGAAAACAACATCATTTGGCAAAATTTCCGTCCTGCCGGCCTCGTTTTCGAGCACGACTTCACTTTCTCGGATCTCCACGACTTTTCCAAGAAAAAAGAGCTTGAGGCAATGTTTCTTTAGCTCGTCGGCAAGCGGCTGTTTTACCCAATACTTGATACAGCCTTGCTTGGGGTCCTCGTTTTCCCATTGATCCCGGAAAATAGTGAGCGTCGTATCGGCACCTTCCTCGGCCAAAAACAAAGCCGCCTCGCCCGCCGAATTACCGCCGCCAACGATCAACGCCCGCTTTTTGACCCACGGATAAGTCTCTCGAAATGTGTCGTAAACCTTTGGCAGATCTTCGCCTTTCACATTTAGATGTCGAGGATGATCCATCGCACCAATCGCAAAAAGCACGTTTGTCGCTTCGTAACGGCCTTTGTCGGTCGTGACAGCAAAAGCCCCGGTCGCTACGGCTCCCGGTACTGACACTGCCTCTGCTGCTGCCACTGACAAGACCGTTTCCTCGGTCTGGATATTCAGCTCATGCTCAAGCACAAAGCGGACGTAATACGAGAGCAGTTCTTCGCGAGTCGGCTTTTCGCGAGCGGGTTTTAGCTCGCCGGGGATGATCTCAAGCTCATTCGTCGTCGAAAAAACGGTCAGCCCGACCGGATAATTGTAAACCGTATTACCCAACAGGCCTTTCTCGATGACGAGATAGCTCAGGCCATGATTTTTGGCTTCATAAGCCGCCGAAATGCCCGCAGGCCCGGCTCCGATGATAATAAGGTCAAACATTTTCAAGTTTTTTTAATGCTTCTGTGAATTTCTCGATCTGCTCGTTGGTATTTTGCATATTGCGTTTCGATTCGAGATATTTCTCCCATTCGTTCGTATTGGTCAATGCCTTGAGAACGTCTTCGTCAAGTGCATGCGACATCACGACAAGCAGATCGCTGAGGGCTTCGTGGCCGTCAAGCAGCGACTGAATGATGGTATATGCCAGCTTTGCGTTCGGCAGATCGATGTCGAGGTCTTCCATATGGATTTGAGCTACGTTCACGGCTTAGGCTTATCCGCACCGGGCGGAACGATCCAAAACACTGTCCTGATCTTCGACCGTGAAGATGGATTCATAGGAGCATATATAAATGTCATCCCTCCCTCTGAAAGCGGGCCATCTCGCCAATAGATACTCTGCGTGATTAGTTTTAGACGCTGTTTAATTGCTGTTGAAGTTCCATAGTTTATGACATAGAGCTGCGAATCTCCGTTTTTGAGAAAGTAATCGTGAAACTCATGCATTGTTTCTGACATTTTTGACTTTGTAAGCGTTGTATACTCTGCGAATTTAATCACTTCGGGCTTTTTTGATGTCTCAATCTGAGCCGAAAGTAAGCGGCAAAATATCAATACAATGATAACAAGAAAAAATTTAGTCCTTAGCATGACTTTTTTCCTCCGAATCCACGAACGGCAAATTAAAAACTTGAACGGTAATATCTCCCATATTTAATTCCGTTCCATCAGCCAAATGATCATATCGCACAAATGCAAGAGCGATATTTTTTTTGAGTTTTGGCGAATACGTGACCGATGTGATGCGTCCGGCATTTTTGCCGTCAGGGGATGATAGTTCCTGACCGCTAAGAGACACACTCTCTACGGGTCGTGTTTCCGCCCCGACCGTCAATCCCGTCAAACGTTTAGCAACGTGTCCCCGAAAATATATACGGGCGATGATCTCCTGGCCGATGTAGCACCCTTTGTTGTATGAGATGAGGCCGTCGATGCCGAGTTCGGGAACAATGGTCGTTTCGTCCATATCGATGCCGTAGAGAGGAATGCCAGCCTCGATCCTAAGCATTTTGTAAAGCTCATCGGATATCGCAAGGCAGCCATTTGTCTCGGTCAGAAAGGCGCGAAAGTCGTCAACGAGTTCGTTTGGAACAAAATACGCCGCTCCGTGGGCCAATTCAAATGCGAATGCGCCGGGATAACGCTCGCTGACGGCCGGATGATAAACATCTTCCTTCGGCCCAAAGATCTCGAAGTAATTGTGATCCTCCGACAGATCCTCGACAAAAAAGTTACCGGCAAACGTAAATCTGAACAGATTTTGAAACAGTTTTTCCTGTGTCGTATCCTCGGTCTCGAACAGGTAACGATCGCCCTGACGTAGCACGCGGACGACCGCTAGCAGACGCCCTTGGGCGTTTGGAAACGCTGCGAGCATTTGCTGGCCGTCTTCGAGCGTTTTCATATCATTTGAGATGAGGCCGTCGAGGAATTGGACGGCTTCTTTGCCCCAAACGGCGATCAGTCCGCGTTTTTGCTCATAATAACCGGCCTTTCCTGCGCGGATGTCGTTATAAGTGTTTTCGAGGTCGTCGTTCATTTTTGCTACAATACACTTTTACTTTATTACGCCGACACGTATTTACATAATGAGCCAGATATCAGAAGCAATTGTATTAGAGTCTCTCAAACAGATCGTCGACCCCGATCTCAAAAAGGACATCGTCACGCTTGGATTTATCCGCGATCTCGCGGTCGACGGCGGCGATGTGTCGTTTCGCATAATGCTGACGACGCCGGCTTGTCCGGTCAAGGAGCTGATGGAATCGCAGGCGCAGGAGATCGTCGGTGGCCTTGAAGGCGTCAGCACCGTAAAGGTCACAATGGATGCCGAGGTGCCGCAGGGACGCGGTATCAAGGACAACATCGCGATCCAGGGCGTGCGAAATATCATCGCCGTTTCATCCGGTAAGGGAGGCGTTGGCAAATCGACCGTCGCGGTGAATCTTGCGGTTTCGCTGGCAAAGGATGGGGCCAAAGTCGGCATCATGGACGCCGACGTTTATGGCCCGAACGTGCCGATGATGCTTGGCACCGGATACGGCCAGCCAGACGTTGAAAATAATAAGCTTATCCCTATCGAGGCTCATGGCGTCAAGATGATCTCGATGGCCGTGCTCGTGCCGCACGACAAACCGATGATCCTTCGCGGGCCGATGCTCCACGGAGTCGTGCGGCAGTTTTTGTCGGATGTGAATTGGGGCGAGCTCGATTATCTGATCGTCGATATGCCGCCGGGAACGGGCGATGTACAGCTTTCGCTGGCGCAATTAGTTCCTGTGCAGGGTGCTGTGCTTGTGACAACGCCGCAGGAAGTTTCGCTCGCAGATGTGCGTCGTGCGGTCGCGATGTTTAACCAGGTGAACATCCCGATCCTGGGCGTAATCGAAAATATGTCGTATTTTATCGCCCCCGACACCGGCAACCGTTACGAGATATTCGGCCGCGGCGGCGGACAGAGCCTATGTGACGAATACGGTCTCAATTTTCTCGGCGAAGTCCCGATAGGGATCGAGGTCCGCGAAGGCGGCGACAGCGGCGTTCCCGTTGTTGTTTCGTTCCCCGATTCGCCTCAGGCAGACGCGTTTAACAAGGTCGCCGAGGAAGTCGCCCGGCAAGTTTCTATCGAGGCTATGAAGCCGGAACTTGTAATTTTGAGCAAATCTCAGTAAAATTGATTTAATGTAAGGATTCGCTTTTGCGAGTCCCATTTTTTGACAGGAGACATTATAAATTATGGCATCAGTAGCATCACCAGAGTTGGAATTGATCGTCACAGACAGTGCGGTCGCCGAGATAAAGAGTTTTCTCTCGAGCGAGGATGACCTGCCCGAAACGGCCGGTCTTCGCGTGCGTGTCGTGCCGGGCGGATGCTCGGGTTTTCAATACAGCCTCAACATTGAGGAAGCATCGAACACGGGCGATTTCGTCATGGATAAAATGGGCGTCAGGCTCTTTGTCGATATGTTTTCGGCACAGTATCTGAACGGCATCACGATTGATCATACGACAAATATGATGGGTTCGGGATTCACTTTTGAGAACCCGAACGCGACGGGCGGCTGCGGCTGCGGCACGTCGTTCTCGGCATAGATTTTTTTGCAGAAGGCCGCATGAAGTTTTGCAGAAGCCCGCACGAAGTAAGGGCATTAATCGTAAGTGAAAATAAGGCCCTTACTTCGTGCGGGCTTCTGCATTGTGTGGAACCAGACGCCGATTACGCGTGTCTTGTGGTATCACAAGGTCAACTTGGAGCGGCGAAAGGCGGAAAGTGAGGCGGCGGGGCCTTTTC
>JBBRQM010000003.1:0-99461 GCA_038226395.1 Pyrinomonadales bacterium
AACTTCAAAGATGACATCATTTTTTTCGGCCTCAGATGACTATTACGACCGGCTACTAACTGACTATTTCACCTCAACCACTTCACTATCGCCATTAGGAAAATTGATGATTAGTCTGACAGTCTTATCAACGCGACGGACAATTGTCGCTTTATTATGTCCTTGAACCACTCGACCAATTTTAGGCCGTAGTCTTGACGAACCCCGACCGTCATAGCTACCCGACCCACTTCCCTCGACTTGTTCCTCGGGTGTCGCAACATCTTCCAAATCAGTAAAAATATTTACGTAGAGTAGAGTTGGTTTAGGAAAACGTTTGGAAATGAGATGAAACAGTGTAATCAAGTTCTTTCGAGAGAAAGCCTTACTTTCCATCAAAACCTCAACAAAACGTCTTTCCGGATCGTCTTTTCCAAGAGAAGGATCGATATTATTATCCAAGATTACGTATCGGAAAGGTCGAGATGTTCGGCGGTTTTTGTTGCTATTTTGTTGCGCATGAACGTAAGTGAGTGTGCACAAAACCAGACTGCAAAAAGCTAAGATTTTCATTTGTCGGATGCACAGATGATAAGTGGTCGCAAATGACTACGTCTACCGACGCAGACTGCAAGAAGCCGTCTTTCTTCGTCAAAACTTAATACCCGATTACGTTCCATCTTGGCGGAAAGGGATATAATGCCCTTCACCTTATTGAATGGGTTCTGAATCAACCAATCATTCTGCACAGCAAAATTGAGCATCGTTCTCAAAAGAGCCAATTCCCTATTTACCGTTGCAAGTTTTCGTTGGGTTCCTCTTTTTGTGAAACCGTTCAGTCTATGGGTCTTATACTGTTCCAAATCGGTTGGTTTAATTGATCGAAGTCGCATCCGTCCAAAGAACTCAAGCAAGACTCTAAGATCAGCTTTCGGGGAAGCCAACGAACGTCTTCCGGATATCTTTACACCGTTGGAGTATGTTGCGCTGACAAGTCTTGTTTTTTGAAACCGTTCAGCAAAATCTCTGAAGATCAGTTTGTCCGATGTCAACGCTTCCTGGCCGTGCGTTTCAAGTTCGCGCCGCATGTCATCAACTACCCGTTTGGCAGTTCGCTTGTCAGAGATGGGTCTGTACTTAACTTTATACCTGCCATCGTCTGCCTTATATTGAAGCCGAGCGTAAAGTTTTCCTTTAACCTCGACCCAATATCTAGCGGCTGAACGTTTCCGTGACGGTTCAGATCCAGAGTTTTTCTCCATGACCTTCATAATTTTTCAGCGAGTTATCTAAAAAGTTATCTAAGACTTTGATGATAATCTATGTGATGCCATGAAATCAAATAATATGAAATTATCTTAGAAACATTAGGAAACACAACACTTATGGACACATAATGGGAATTTTTTGAAGGCCTGTGTTATCTGATTTTACACATAGAATCCGATTCGTAATCGAAAGGTCGTCGGTTCGACTCCGATGGGCGGCTCCATTAGAATTGGTAAGTTGCGGGGCCCTCGTTGAGTGCCCTTTTTTTATTTCCAGCCAAATTCCTGCCTTAAAAAAGCAGTCAATCTTAAGTATCTGATATGTCCCTGAGCTTATTAAATTGATATATATGTCGTCTGGCAGACATAAATCGGCAGTGAAAAAGTCCAGAATTTTATTGGAGATTACTGAGGAACGATAAGGAGGATCAATATTCATGCAGGCACAACAGATGTTAGCCGAATATGCGCTGGATACTTTCTTTGAGCGTTTAAAGGGTTCTTTTGCAGTTATTTACGAAAGCGGTCTGACGAGGCATTACGGAACCGGTGAGCCGCAATTCACTATCCAAGTTAAAGATGAGAACATTCTCGACCTTATGAACGGCGACCTGTTAATGGATTTTGGCGAAGCCTACATGGACGGGAAAATCGACGTCGAAGGCGATCTGGCGGACGTCATGTCGCTCGCAATTAGGAGCGGGTTAATGACGGCCACCCAAACGACGCCGAGTTTTACAGAGTCCTTATTCGGGGCTGCTCGTAAAATGCGCTCGCCAAAACTTGCGAAGGAGAATATAGCTCATCACTACGATCTCGGAAACGATTTCTTTGGCCTCTGGCTTGATGAATCGATGAGCTACTCTTGCGCTTATTTTCATGATCCGGCGGACACGCTCGAACAGGCCCAGATGCAAAAGATCGACCATTCGCTCGCCAAGTTGCGGCTTGTGTCGGGTGAAACGCTGCTCGATATAGGCTGTGGCTGGGGGGCGATGGCAATGCGGGCGGCAGAAAAGCACGGGGTGCAGGTAACGGGAATAACTTTGAGCGAAGAGCAATACGCGGGCGCTAACGAGACGATTAAATCACGCGGCCTGGCTGAAAAGGTGACAGTGCAATTAATGGATTACGAAACTCTGGCGAGTCTCCTGGGGTCATTGAACGAGGAATTCGATAAGATTGTCAGCCTAGGGATGATCGAGCATGTCGGCAAGGATCATCTGGCCAAATATGTCGAGAACGTGGAAACGATGCTTAAACCGGGGGGACTGGCTCTGCTGCATTTGGTCACCAGCGTAAAAGAAGGTCCGGTCAATCGTTGGATCGAGGAGTATATTTTCCCGGGCGGATATAATCCAACCTTGTCTGAGATGATCTCGCATTTATCGGACGGCGATTTTAGAGTTTGGGATGTCGAGAATCTTACTGCACATTACAGCCTTACCATCGATCAATGGTCAAATCGTTTTGAGTATGCCGTGCCGCAGGTACTCGAGAATTTCAGTGAGCGATTTGTGCGGATGTGGAGGCTTTATCTGCGGGTATCATCGGCCGCTTTTCGCGAAAGCTCAATGGAGGTTCATCAAATCCTCGTCTCGCGCGGGAAGCCGCAAAGTTTGCCGCCCATCCGGAAAAACATTTGAACGTAAATAGATCTTTGCATCTCCTACCCGGATCTAATTTTTTTGCGTATAGTTTGCTGCATTCGGCCCAGACGCGAATTGCCTGTTTTCGAAATAAATCGTGGGTGGTGCTTTTAAGAGATGAGTAACCGCATCCACAAACAGATTTAGATCATCGGGTTTGCAGATATATTCGCTGGCGCCGGCAGCGGCTGCTTTTTCTCGATCGATCGGACGATTCATTGCCGTAAAAAACATCATAGGGACTCTGGAGCCCATTTGACGCATCAGGGAACATAATTGCACTCCTGTCATGTCGGGCAGTGCATATTCCAATATGCAGAGATCAAATTTGTCCCTATTTAGCAGCGTGAACGCCTCGTGGCCCGTTTTGACTGAGGTGACCGTTGCATTGACATTCGCACTGTGCAATACGATCTTGATCCAATCACAAGTATGCGTGTCGTCATCTATGCAAAGAATGCGTGAATTCGGAAAATTCATTTTGTCCCCTTGTACATCTACATCTGGCTAGCGTGAGTTACCGGGCGTTCTGACAGCACAGGCTGCATTCGGCTGACGGCAATGTGCGCCCTTTGTTCCAAAACGTTAGCCTTCTTCCATTGGCATTTATAATTAAATCAATCTGAATATGTTTCGTCGGTATGGTAGCGAACAAATAGAATTTCTGAAGTTAGTTTGGCGCCGCTGAGTATTGAAAAATTGCTTGCCATTTTTGTTTGTCGGGTTACACAGTAAAAGTTTATACTCTGACGGTATGATTGAAAGGTTGACCGTCATTTTCTTTATCATTCTCTGCCTGCTGCTTGGGTTTTATCTGATCCTGTCGCCGTGGGACTTGCTATTTGGGCCTTGGGGCGAAAATTATCTGCTTGTGTTCCTGTCCGATAAGTTTGGCTCGGGGCTGGCAAAAGTGGTGGCTTCGACGTGGTTTCGCGGGGCGGTGACCGGGCTCGGTGTGCTAAATCTGGTGATCGCGTTTTGGGAAATGGCTCATTTCAGCCAAAGCGTAAAGATGCTCGAGAGCAGCGATAAGGCGGAGCCGTCGTGAGCCTTAAATTTGACCGTCCGGTAATATATCTTGTAACAAGAGGCAACGCGACGCTCGCAAATTTTGACTCAGCGTCGACTCAGATACTCGATATTATAAGGGTCGCGGTCGAGCAGAGAGTTGGACTAGTACAGTTGCGAGAAAAGGCTCTCCCTGCCCGGCTTTTATTTCGATTGACGGCATCCGCCGTAAATTTGGCACGCCATACCGATACGCGTATTCTTGTAAATGACCGTGCAGATATTGCGTTGGCAGCCAGAGCGGATGGCGTTCATCTTACTGAAAGATCGATCCCGGTTGAAGTAATACGGCGTAGTTTTCCTGTGGGATTCGTCGTTGGTGTTTCGACACACACACTAGAAGCGACTACCGCTGCTGCGGCGAACGGAGCCGACTTTGTAGTGTTTGGACCTGTGTTTGAAACCCCGGGCAAAGATGCGGTTGGCACGGAAAAACTGGCAGACGTCTGTGCTGCATCGCCCGGCTTTCCTGTGATCGGGGTCGGGGGGATCGATAAGACAAATTACTCGTCTGTGCTCGAGGCCGGTGCTGCCGGTTTTGCGGCGATCAGGTCGCTCAACGATCCGGACGAATTGCGTCAAATCTCACGCCAGACTCAGAAATGGCATCAATAGCAACTGCAAAACAAATGCCGGTTTGCCTGACCATTGCCGGCCTCGATCCGTCCGGCGGTGCCGGGATCATTGCGGACATACGTTCATTTTCGGCCTTTGGATGTTTTGCGGCGGTGGCGGTTACGTCGGTAACGTTTCAAAACACAACCGGCGTCTTTGGCGCAGTGCATCAAACGGTAGATTCGGTGCGGCGGCAGATCGAGACCGTAATCGATGATTACGAAATCGCGGCCGTAAAAACGGGCATGCTCCCGACATGCGAAATTGTCGAGGCTGTGGCCGAACTGATCGAAAAACATAGTTTGAAAAATGTGGTCGTCGATCCGGTCATTCGATCTACGTCGGGTTTTAAACTAATCGAGGTCGTTGCCCTACAGGCTATAATCGAGAGGCTGTTTCCATTGGCCAGTCTGATCACACCGAATATCCCGGAAGTTGAAAAAATCTCAGGGATTGCGATCGAAACATCCGATGACATTCGCGAAGCGGCTGTCATGATGCGGTCGATGGGTGCGAAAAATGTGCTCATCAAGGGCGGACACTTTGAAGAAGTGAAAAGTGGGAAGCGAATGGCGAAGGATTACCTCTTTCTCGGAAAGGATCTACATATTTTGGAGGCTAAATTTATTGACGGCGCGGCCGTTCGGGGAACGGGCTGCATGCTTTCGTCGGCGATCGCGGCAAATCTGGCGAATGGCAAAGACATGATCGAAGCCGTGCGAGCCGCAAAGAATTTTATCACTGAGGCGATACGGGGAGCGGTCTGATGATTCGAAATAGCCAACCCGCCAATCGGATAAACGCGTAGATAGCGAGAGCGGGATCGATCAAATAATCCCATAAATTATTTGATGCCATCAGATGTAGGCTGTATGCGAAAACCGACAGGGTAATGCTCAAAGCCGCAAGATTTCTTCGCAAGATGGTAAACAGAATAGCCAGGAGCATCAGAGCGGCGAAAAACGGCAGCGAGCCGAAACCGAGCGAGTAGATGTTAAATTGAATTAGTCCGTACGCCGCCGGATAAAGAATTACCGAGGCGCCAGCGATTGTGAAATACGCCGTCAGTTTATCGTTCGCTTTTACAAGCGTGTGACCGGTAAGTCGCTCAATCAGGACGGATGCGAGCAACACGATGGTAGTTATGCTGAGGTGTCCGACCAGACTAATAAAATATTCAAAAATATACAGACCACCGATCGGGATCAAGGGCAAAATGGCATAGAGCAAAATTACCGCGACCTTTACGGGTGGTTTGCGTTCCCGCAATTTCAGCACGACAGACGCAATGGCCGTCAGACCGAGAAACGTGGCCAGAAATTGGATCGAATCTGCCGTGGTGAAATTAACCATTTAGTTTATTGACCCAAGCCTCATTAAAGACGATATGTTTGATCCGTTTTCTCTGCCAAGTGTAAACGAGATGTATCTCGCCGCCGCATGTCCCGGTTAGTTGCGGATATGAAAATTCATCATTAATATCGGACGCCGCAGCATTTTCTCCACCTTCAAAACTGTGAATTACCTTCCAATTTACGCCGAGATCCGACGAAATCGCCATTGACAGGATATGCCGATCCACGGTCGAATTGTTAAATACGATCAGCAATCGTCCATCGGTCAGGCGAATAGCGGAAACGGCGGAGTCGGGATTAGGCAACTCGGTTTGCACCGGTGACGACCACGTCTGCCCGGCGTCTTCGGTTGTTGTTCTCAAAATCCGCCGCGGTTCGTCTCCGTTGAACCGCAAAAATGCTGTGGCGTGACGATCGTCTGGCATAACCACCGTGGGTTGGAGACCGCCGCGCGTACCATTTGACATGCCAGTTATCGCTATTACTTCACCGTTTTGATTCAGCCGCAGAAGCTCGGGAAAGCTGTATCGGCCATAGCTGCGGTAAACCGGCAAGCCGATCGTGCCGTCGGCGTAATCGAATGCTGTCCCTTTTACGAGCGTACCTGAGTGAGGTACAGGAGCGGTAGTCAGACGTTTTGCGGCGAACCAAGTTTGGCCGTTGTCGTCGGAGAATTTGGAATTTATATCACCGCCGGACCATCCGCCCACGGTGACAGTCACGAAAAACAACCATGTTCGCCCACGCCCGTCGGTAAACAAAACAGGATTTCCAACTGTTTTAATGTAATTCCCTATGTCGTTCTCCACCTGATGACGATCGACGAGAACGACAGGCGGCGACCATTTTCGATCAACGCCATTCCATGCCGATGTAAAGATCGCGACATCCCGGGCTCCTTCGCGCGAACCCTCAAACCAAACGGCCCGCAACTCGTGGTTTGCCATCTCCGCAATGCTCGCGCTATGGACCTGAAACGATGAAACATCGTTATTTTCGATAAAACTTTCTGAATAGTCGGGCTGATCCGACGCTGGCAGGCTGGAGCAAACCTGCGTAGCAAATACGGAATTTGCCGGGGGGAAAGGCTGCCGTATGGACGAAATCAAAAGCGGAGAAAATACGCCTAAAATGACTAAGATGCGAATTATAAGTCCGGTGCTAATATGCTGACGAAACATTCAAGTCATTTTGTCACTCACCAATTGTTTTGTAAATTCGTTGCCTGCAAACAGCAAAAGTCACTGATTTGGACTTTGCCCGGAATCTTGGCACAATAGTCTCGTGAGTTTCAAGTGTCCCAAGTTCCAGGTTCCAAGTTAAAAACTACGACTCGGAACATGGAACTTGGAACTCGAAACTTTGTTATGATCGCTAGAAAGTTTTTTATCAGCGGAGAGGTACAAGGTGTCGGCTACCGGTATTTTACACAGCGTTCGTCGGCAGCACATCAGGTTCGCGGGTATGTTAAGAATCTCGAAGACGGCCGCGTCGAGGTTTTGGCCGAGGGCAATGCAAAATCGGTCGAGGCTTTCAGACACGATCTAGCCGCCGGACCGACCTACTCGCGTGTCGGACTGATCGAGGAGTTGGTTGTCGAGCCAAGCGGTTTATATTCAACATTTAGGATAGAACGATAAGAATGGAAAACTTACGAAAACTTATTCGCGAAGTGCCCGATTTCCCCAAACCGGGCATCAATTTTTATGACATTACGACGCTTTTGCTGGATCCCGTTGGGTTGGAGCAAACAATTGACGCTTTGACGGAAGAGTGTCGCGGAATGGAGATCGACACGATCATCGGCGTCGAATCGCGCGGCTTTATTTTTGCCACGCCGCTTGCATATCAACTCGGTGCAGGATTTATTCCGGTTCGCAAGCCAAAAAAGCTGCCCGCTGAAAAGGTCTCGATCTCATACGACCTCGAATACGGTCAGGACACGCTCGAAATGCATAAAGACGCGGTCGGTAAAGGCCACAAAGTTCTCATCGTGGACGATCTGCTCGCCACCGGCGGCACGGCACGAGCGGTTGTCGATCTGGTCGAAAGCGTCGGCGGCACAGTTGCGGGGCTCCTATTCGTTGTCGAGCTTGATTTTCTCGGTGGCCGCAGCAAATTTGACGGTTATGACGTTAAGTCGTTGATACATTACGATTCATAGTTTGTTTCCCTGAACATTCCGTCTGCGCAGAGCGTTAGAGTTCGTTCGGAGCACCATATGAAAAAACTATCTTTTCTTCTCGCACTTACATTCACGTTGACTCTGATTTCGGCTGCGCAGAACCTGAGTGGTTCCTGGAGCGGGCCTTTTAAGTCGAACGGTCCGGCTGGCACTTTCGATCTGACTCTCGCGCAGAATGCAGGAGCCTTGACCGGCGACGTAACGGTAAGGTTCGGGGGTCGCGAGGTAAAGGCGCCTCTTGCAAAAACAAGATCAGACGCAGGGAAACTTGAATTCTCAGCCGATCTCGACGGCGGCGATACGAATTTCATCGCCAGCGTCGAAGGCAACAGGATCCGCGGAACATTCGAGGTATTTGAGAAGCACCGACGGACCCTCGTAGGGTCGTATTGCCTTGCCAAAGCTGGCTCGATGCTCTGCGGCGAGGGCGATGTGCCCCCGGTGCCGAATGTTCAGACGGCGACCCAGCGGGCTGATGATTCATTCGACACGAGCGTCGGGAAGCCGGCATACACGTCCAATGGCCCCAAGGTGCTGTTTGACGAGGCCCATAAGAACTTTCACAAGACGACTGGGAATTTCAAGCCATTCGCTGACTTGATCCGAAATGACGGCTACGCGATCACGGCGAATCCCGAGCCGTTCTCGGCTGCGACGTTAAAAGCCTATAAAATGCTGGTGATCGTGAACGCTCGCGGCGAAGGGGCCGGATCGGCATTTACCGACGCCGAGATCGATGCTGTTGTCGATTGGGTCAATCGTGGCGGTTCGCTACTGTTGGTTGCCGACCACACGCCATTTGGCGGTTATTCTGAGAAACTTGCGAATCGTTTTGGCGTTGATATGAGCAAAGGCTACACCGATGACCCACAAAGTCGGGATCCTGTCATCAAGGACCTGCTCTTCTCGCGGGAAAACAATTTGCTCGGCGACCATCCGATCACACGAGGCCGCAATGCGAACGAACGCCTCGGTCGTATAGTCAGCTTTACGGGTCAGTCGTTAAAGTCATCTGCGGGCACACCGATACTAAAACTCGCTGACACGGCATATGATGAATTCCCAAATTCGGACAAGAAGATCCCGGCTGCCGGACGATCGCAGGCGATCGCAATGAAGTTTGGCAAGGGCAAGGTCTTTGTCTCGGGCGAGGCAGGGATGCTGACAGCCCAGATCAGTGCGGATGACCATAAATTTGGCATGAACGTCGCCGGTATCGACAACCGTCAATACGCTTTAAATATTGTTCATTGGCTTTCAGGCTTGCTGAAGTGATGCCTTGACAATGGTTCGGTCAAAATCCAAAATCCAAAATGGATAGGTCCCGTAGCTCAGTTGGATAGAGCGTTCGCCTCCTAAGTGAAAGGCCGGTGGTTCGAATCCACCCGGGATCACCACAATTTATGGAACTCGCCTGTTAATGACCGTTTCTATTACTTGAACGGAAGAAAAGCGTGTTCGAGCACAGTGGCGGACATTTTACCACGGTGACTGGCGCCGGAAGTCCATTCACAATTCTCCAGATCAAACCTTACCGCGTTGCCGTGAGCAATGCGGTTTTTTATTGTGGTAAATTAACTGTGTATGAAAAAGGTGCTGACAGCCGCGCAGATGCGTGAGGTCGATCGTTTAACGACCGAACGATACGGTATTCCGTCGATCCTGTTGATGGAAAACGCGGCCCACGCCGTCGCGCGCGTCATCACCGAAAAGCTCGGCGGTTCTGTCAAAGGCAAATCGATATTGATCCTCTGTGGCAAAGGCAACAACGGTGGCGATGGCGCGGCGTTGGCAAGGATATTATGGACGCTCGGTGCAAATGTCACTGCCTGCATGATGTATGCCGATGAGGAGTTTAGCGGCGATGCAAAACAGAACCTAGAATTGTTAAGGAATTTGCACCGTGTACAGACTCCGTTTTCGGAGCCTACAATTTGCATGGCCGAGGTTGGCACCCATAGAAGTTTCTTCGACAGTGGTGTGGATCCTTTTTTTGGTCCCGACCTAGTAGTCGATGCTCTATTTGGCACTGGATTGACTCGACCGCTTAATGATGAGCATTCTCTTTTAGCTAAGATGTACGGAAGCATGTTCAACCAAGTCGATCGACCGATTTTTTTGTCGATTGACTTGCCCTCAGGTATTGATGCGAATAAGGCCGATCTGGCAGGTGAATGCTTTCGCGCTGACATAACAGTGACATTTACATCGCCAAAACTTGGAAGCCTTATTCCTCCAGCGTCGAATTTTGGTGGAGAGTTGATTGTTGCAAACATAGGGTCGCCGTTAGAGTTAATCGACGGTCAGCCGTCAACACTTTATTTGGCCGAGGAAGAAGATTCGGCAAAGTGGCTGGCAAAGACGGAATTCTCAGAAGATTCATACAAAAACAAACGCGGCCATTCTCTAATAATCGCAGGGTCCGAAAACTATTCGGGTGCGGTGGTTTTGTGCAGTAATGCGGCGATGCGTTCGGGTGTCGGGTTGGTGACGATCGCAACGCCGAAGTCGTCGAGGGACTCGGTCGCTTCGAGGGTTTTGCCGGAGGTGATGGTTCGCGGCGTTACCGAGACGGAGAACGGAGCGATCTCGGAAGCAGCTTTTGATGAGCTTCAAGATCTGCTTGAAAAAGCGGATTCAGTGGCGATCGGCAGTGGCATCTCCCAGGACGAAAGCACCAAGAGATTTGTCCAAAAGGTCATCAAAAACCGGCAGCAACCGACGGTTGTTGACGCCGATGCTCTCAATCTCCTCTCACCATTTGCCGACCATGCCAGTAGCTTGCGGAGTGTCAGTAGCCCGCACGTAAGTAAGGGTTCTGTTGACGATCATTTAACCCGGCAGTCACCATTCATCCTTACCCCACATGAGGGCGAATTTTTGCGTTTGCTCGGCACGACCGAAAAGGACGTTCTCAAAGATCGCGTAGCCGCCGTTCGCGAGTTTGCTTGCAATAACAACGTAATTCTCGTACTAAAAGGCGAGCGCGTTTTGATCGGTGAGCCGGGCGGTAAGGTGGTTGTAAACCCAACGGGAAATTCTGGCCTCGGAAAGGCAGGAAATGGCGATACGCTGACCGGCATCCTGGCCGGATTTGTCGCCCAGGCTACGCAATTTAATATAGATATTTTCGAGACGGTCGTCGCGGCTGTTTTTGTTGCGGGAATGGCAGGCGACATCGCCGAAAAGAAATACGGCAAACGCGTAATGACAGCGTCGGACGTGCGGGAATGCCTTAGCGAAGTCTTTGAGTAATTTAAAGATTAGCGAGAGTTATTTTTGTTCCACCCTGTTCCATGTGTTCCACAGCAGGTGGAACGGAACACGAAATTATGAACGAACCGATCGTGTGCAAAACGGCGAAAGAGACGTTTGCTCTGGGAGAAAGTCTTGCGGGCGAGTCGCTGCAAGCGGGCGATGTCGTGTTGTTATATGGCGGCTTGGGCGCAGGCAAGACGCTGCTGACAAAGGGAATTTTGAACGGGCTTAATTTTGACGTTGATGAGGTTACAAGTCCGAGTTTTACGCTGGTAAATCTCTACAAGACAGAGATATTTGATGTTTACCACATTGATCTTTGGCGGTTGGATGGAGCGGTTGACGCTGCGGCGGCGGTCGGGCTTGAGGAAATTCTCGAAAATGAAAACGCCGTCACGATTATCGAATGGGCAGACCGGCTGAGCGATATTTCATTCCCAAACAAAACAATAAAAATAACGATCGAGGGTGACGGCGATGAGCCGCGCACGATAGCGATCTTGCGGGCGTAACTCACATGGCAACCAAACAATCAAATTCACCGCTAGCCGCCGAATCGCAGATTGTCGTTCGCAAAACGGATCGTAAGCTTACGTTTGGGGATAAAATTTATAAGATTATACTGGGATTTGAGCCTCTCGGCGATAAAGAGATTGAGGGTGACGGCAAAACGCCAGAAGGTAATTTTTATGTTTTTACAAAAAATGACAAGAGCAAGTATTTTCTTTCGCTTGGTATTAGCTACCCTGACACAGAAGACGCAAAGCGCGGTTTGGCCGCCGGTTTGATCTCCGAAGTCGAGCACGACGAGATCGTTGATGCAATACAAAATCGCAAAAAACCTCCACAGAATACCGCTCTCGGCGGCGAGATTTATATTCACGGCGGAGGCACCGAGCGCGACTGGACGCGCGGGTGCATTGCGATGAATGACAAAGAAATGAAAGAACTTTTTGATTCTGTTCCGGTTGGTATCAGGGTCACGATCCTTTCGTAACCCTCTTCCCGTTACATCTGTGAAAAAAAGTTAACATCCATTTTCTTTGTTAAGATTGCAGCTTCGTCTATACTTTAACCTGCTCTAAAAATGACTTTGTCCGATTCAAAACGCAAAAAAGAAAGCCAGACGGGTGGATCATCGCAGCCCGCCGCTCCCGAATTTGACGGCGAGCCGCTCTTTAACCGTGAGCTGAGTTGGCTCGAATTTAACCGTCATGTGCTTGACGAGGCAACGGACGATATGCTCCCTGTGCTCGAACGCCTCAAGTTTCTCTCGATATTTTCCACAAATCTCGATGAATTCTTTATGATCCGCGTATCGGGAATCAAGGAGCAGATAGCCGAGGCTGTCGGGGGACTCTCACCCGATGGGATGACGGCAGATGAACAGATGCGCGAGATCTACAAGCGTCTGCGTCCAATGCTCAAAAGGCAGGTGACATATCTCGGCGAAATCATTTTTCCCGAGCTCAAAAAAGCAGTTATTACGATCGAATCTTACGCTTCGCTCGCCGCCAAAGATAAAAAGCAGCTCGATAAATATTTTCGCAATAATTTGTTTCCGATCCTGACGCCGCAATCGGTCGATTCGAGCCATCCGTTCCCATATATTTCGAATTTAAGCCTCAATCTCGGCCTTTTTATCGAGCCTAATCGTGCGTTCACACAAGCGAATCTCAAGCATCTTTTCCGGCAAAAGCGTTTTTTGCGGATAAAACTGCCGCCAACCGTGCCGAGGCTGATCCCGATAAACGATAAAAAGGGCAGATATGCGTTGCTCGAAGAGGTGATTTCGGCAAATGTGGCCGAGCTTTTCCCGAATATGAAGACGAGCCAGGCCTACCTTTTTCGCGTGACACGTGACGCTGATATCGAGCTTCGCGAGGATGAGGCGGGCGATCTGATGCGCACCCTCGAACGCGAATTACAGAGGCGGCGCGACCGTTTTGCCGTCCGGCTCGAAGTTTCGGTCGCGATGCCCGAGAAAATGCTGAATCTGCTGATGACGGGCATTGGCCTGACCGACGACGATGTCGAGATGATCGACGGATTTGTCGATATTCCCGATCTGATGCAGCTCTATTCGCTCGACCGCCCTGAGCTAAAAGACAAACCGATAGCGCATATTCAGGGATCGTTTTTACAGGGAAAAAAGAGCGTTTTTGATGCGATCAAGAAACAGGATATTTTGCTCCATCATCCTTATATGGCATTTGGAGCGGTGACGGATTTTATAGCCGAGGCGGCCGAAGATCCAAACGTCCAGGCGATCAAGATCTGCCTTTACCGTACCGGAAAGGATTCGCCGATCGTCAATTCGCTGATGCGGGCGAGCAGACTCGGCAAACAGGTGACCGCTCTCGTCGAGCTAAAGGCCCGCTTTGACGAAGAGAATAATATCGAGTGGGCTCGGCGGCTCGAGAATGAGGGCGTCCATGTAGTTTACGGCATCAGCAGGCTAAAAACGCACTCCAAGGTGACGCTTGTTATTCGCCGTGAAAAGGATAAGTTGGCGCGGTATGTTCACCTGGCGACAGGCAACTATAATCCCACCACTGCCCGTATGTACACCGATCTTGGCCTGCTTACGGCGGATGAGGAGATCGGTGCCGATGCGACTGCGCTATTCAATTTCCTGACAGGGTACTCGCAGCAGGACAAATATCAGCGTCTGCTGGTTGCTCCGCTCAATTTGCGTGAGCGGCTGATCGGACTGATCCGCCGCGAAAAAAAGAACAAACTTTCCGGTAAAGATGCCCGGATCATAATAAAGGTGAACAGCATCACCGATGTCGAGTTGATAAACGAGCTTTACGAGGCGTCAAAGTCGGGGGTCGAGATTGATCTGATAATTCGGGGTATATGCACGCTGCGGCCGGGAATAAAGGGACTTTCCGAGAATATTCGGGTGCGCTCTGTGATCGGTCGGTTTCTCGAGCATAGCCGTGCTTTCTGGTTTGCAAATGGCGGTGTTGCGGAAGATGCAGATGTTTACATCGGCAGCGCTGATCTGATGATGCGCAATCTCGACCGGCGTGTTGAGGTGCTTGTCCCGATCCTCGATCCTGTGATCAAGGCCTATTTACGCGATATTTTTCTCGATGCTTACCTTCGGGATGTGGTGAATGCCCGTATTTTGCGATCTGATGGCACGTTCAAACGTCTCTCGGCCCGGGGCGGCAGCGGATTTGATTCGCAAATGTCGTTTGTCGGGCAGGAGATCGTAGTTTAGGCGGCCTTTTTTGTCTTTTCGAACCTTGATTCGATGAATTTGCCGTTCTGGATGCCGAATTTTGTCGTCAGACGCGGATACCCGCGAGCCTCGGTTTCGAGATCCTCGATCTCAAGCAGTTTTTCAGCCGCTATAATGTCCTCGATAGGTCCCTCGATCTCCATATAATAACCAAATGGAAGCTCGTCTAAAACGACCTCGGTTTTGCCGAGATGCCACGATTTACGGTGCTTTTCGTAAACCAGTGAGAGCCGGTAGCCAAGCTTTTCGATAATGCCCTCGGTTGCCTCTACGTCCGAAACCACGGTTTCAAATTCGATCTGGTGTTTGAAATCGGTTTCGCTAACAACTTTTTCCTTGTAGGTGAGCAGCGTCTTGTCGGCGGTTTTGCGAAGCCGTAGCACCGCGTTTCGCTCGTCAAGGATACCCCCTCGATGAAGATAGTTCTCCTCAAATGTTTCGTAGGCAAATTTTGCGCCGAGATCACCGAGTTTTGTCGCCAACTCAACCATGCGTTTCTTGCTCAAACGATATTTCTTTTCAATTTCAATTGCCATTAAATGCTATGCTTATGTGACCAGGTTTTGCCTGCATATTGATTCTAGAGAATAAGAAGTAGCAGGGCAAACACGCTCTTAATATGGTTAACATACTTGACTTATGTGGGTTCGTAACCGATACTTGAAAAAAAGATCAGGTTTCATGATCTGAGATTATAAATTTGAAATTTGAAATTATTTAGGAGATTTTATGCCATATCCGGAAATCATGATCCAGGGAATGCGTGCCGAACTCGCGCAGCTTGGGATCGAAGAAGCAAAAACAACTGAGGCCGTCGATGAGGCCGTCAAAAATACCGACGGGACCGTGATGGTTGTCGTCAATTCTGTCTGCGGCTGTGCCGCTGGCGGGGTTCGCCCCGGTATCGCGATGGCCCTTGCCAATTCGCCGAATAAGCCCGACAAAGCCATCACGGTTTTCGCCGGGGCTGACATCGACGCGACCGAAACTGCCCGCGAATATTTCACCGGCTATATGCCTTCGTCGCCGGCGATCGGCTTTTTGAAAGGTGGTAAGCTGGTGCAGTTATTTGAACGTCGCGACCTCGAAGGCCGTCCTCCGGCAGTGATCGCACAATCGTTGATCGACGCATTTGCGACACACTGCGCAAAGACGGAAGCCGCCGCCATCTAACCTTTTTATATTTTCAAAGACTCGGAAAACCGTTCACCCAAGAACGGTTTTCTTTTTTTTAATTTCAAAATTAAGTATTGCACCTCTCTATTGATAACCGCTAAACTAATAATGTTGCAGCATTATCCCGTTAAGCATAAATGTCCATAAATCAAAGACGACATATTAGATTCTCGCTCGATATACCGGCGTTTATTTTTTCAAAATACGGAGAGAAGCGAGAGACGCGTTTGCAGCAGATCAGCATCGGCGGTTGTTTTACGGGCTGGGAAGAGAATATCTATATCGGCGACGAATTTCGCATGGAGATCGAGCTGCCAAACAAGAATTACCTGCCGCTCCATTGCAAGGCCCTATACCGGTTTGACCACACCGGCATTGGTATCAAATTTGTCGATATTTGCGAGTTTGAACAGTCACTCATTTCGCGGATCATCGCCGGTAAACTCGACGACGAAGGCGTGCCGCTCCAGATCGACCCCTTCACCGTGCCGCCGACATTTGTTGGCGACGACCCTTCACCCCGCATCACCGACATACGCCAAAAACGCGACGCCGTGCTGCAAAAGATCATGTCGGCGGATGATGGGTTTTAAAACAACTCATCCATCGCCTGTTCGAGGTTTTTTACGCCGACCACACGAATTCCAAGCAGTTTCTCTAATCCCTTTTTGTTCGATTCGGGCAAAATTAACTTCTTAAAACCCAATGTTTGGGCTTCGCGGGCGCGAGCACTGGCCTGGAGGACGCCGCGGACCTCGCCGGTTAGGCCGACCTCGCCAAAGACGGCGGTTTCGGGCGGGACCTGCAGGTTGCGAAAGCTCGAAGCGATCGCGGCGATCACTCCCAGATCGGCGGCAGGTTCATCAACCTCCATACCGCCCGCGACGTTGACAAAGACATCGTCACCGGCGAGTTGAAAGCCGAGACGTTTTTCGAGCACGGCGATCAGCAGCGATGTGCGGTTTTGGTCAAAGCCCTGAGTCATCCGCCGGCCGGTGCCGAATTTTGTGCCGCTCACGAGCGCCTGGATCTCGACGAGCATCGGCCGCGTGCCCTCCATACAGACGGTGACGACGGAGCCGGTCGCGTTCTCGGGCCGCTCCTGCAAAAAAAGCTCGGACGGATTGCCGACCGGTATCAAACCGTTGTTTGTCATCTCAAAAACGCCGATCTCGTTGGCCGCGCCAAAGCGGTTTTTCGTCGCGCGGATGATGCGGTGATTGTGATGGCGGTCGCCTTCGAAATAGAGCACAGTATCGACGATATGCTCGAGCGTTTTCGGCCCGGCGATCGATCCCTCTTTAGTGACGTGGCCGGTGAGGAAGACGGGCGTGCCGGTCTGTTTGGCAAACATCATAAACTGCGCCGCGACGTCGCGCACCTGCGAAACGCTGCCCGGTGCGGACTCGATCTTCTCGCTGAAAACCGTCTGGATCGAATCGAGGATGATCAGATCGGGCTTGAGCTTGTCAGTTTCGGCAAGGATGGCCTGTAGATTTGTCTCGGGCAGGAGAAATAGATTTTGGGCCTCGACGCCGAGCCGCTCGCCGCGCATTTTTATCTGCCGTTCGGATTCCTCGCCCGAAACATAGAGCACTTTTGTCCCATTCCGTCCAAGTTTATCGGCCATCTGGATGACGATCGTCGATTTGCCGATGCCCGGAGCTCCGCCGATCAGCACGAGCGAACCGCCGACGATGCCGCCGCCGAGCACGCGGTCGAGTTCGTCGATGCCCGACGATGTCCGTGCGTCGTCCTGCGATTCGATCGAGTCGTAGGCTATCGGCGATGTTTGGCGAAATTGCGAGACAAAACTTCCTTTGCCCGCTGTTTGCGGAGGGGCGCGAAATCGTTCCTCGACCATCGTGTTCCACTCGTTACAGTCCGGGCATTGGCCGAGCCATTTGCGCGACTGCCCGCCGCAATTCTGGCAGACAAAAATTGTTGAGGGCTGCTTTGCCATAGCTTGTTACGAAAGGATACAACACCCGCCTTCCAGATGCGAAAAAGGCCGCGCGAATGGCCGTGATCCGTGCGCAAATCGCCGTGACCGATGCGCAAAGTCCCGTGACTGATGCGCGAATGGCCGTGGGCAATGTAAAAAGTGCCGTGGGCAGTGTAAAAAGTGCCGTGGGCAATGCGCGAATGGCTGTGGGCAGTGTAAAAAGTGCCGTGGGCAATGCGCGAATGGCTGTGGGCACGTAAAAAGTGCCGTGGGCGGGTTGGCGTTTGGCAAAAGTGAACCGTCAGCGACGGTGGAATATTTGCAGCCCACATCGCGAGATGTGGGAATTGTCGCCAAATAACGACCGGAACCGTCGGAGACGGTGACATATGCCGCGTGTCCACACGCTCAGGTCGTTTAATGCACGTAACCTCACGTTCCGCTATCGCTTCACACGGGGCTACAAGTATGCCGTCCGCTCCGCGGACTCAAGTATCGCAGGCCCGAGGCCGATTCTATCCCAAATTCTTAACTCACAGAATAATATCGGCACGTTTCGGGAGACCGTTTCCTGCAAATATCGAGAACCGCCGAGTCCGCAAGTTGATCTTATAAATATGGTTCTGGTTGAATCGGCTGATGTAGAGGTTAGTTTCGTCCAGAGCAAGGTCGCCGACCTGGCGTGAGAAAAGCTTTAGTCGACGAGTAACTGCATCGATCTTATGAATACCTAATGAGTCTGAGAAAAATATATTCCCCAACTTATCGACTACGATATTTCGCGGGTTCTTAATCGAGGCTTGTACCGCAAGTCCGCCATCACCCTTCGATTGAGCAACTCCATTCCCTGCGATAGTGCTGATTATTCCAGTTGATTTATCCACTCGGCGAATCCGATGATTCTGGCAATCGGCGATGTACATATTGTCTTCTACATCGAAGGCCATACAGTGTGGAAAATAAAGAGCGGCTTTAAGAGCCAAGCGACCATCACCGAGCACCTCGCCCGACGCTGGACCTGGGCCATCGACCCTGCTTGCCCACTCGGTGCCTGCGAATGTCGAAATCTTCTGCGAGGTCATATCGATCTTGCGAACGCGATGATCCATAGAGTCCACTATACATAGGTCCCCGTTACGATCAAAGGCAAGGTCGTCGGCCATGCGGAAACTCGCGGCAATGGCTAACCCACCGTCTCCTGTTCCGCCGTCACCCATATGACCATTTCCAGCGATGGTTGTGATTATGTGCGTGGCCGCATCGACCTTTCTTATATGACCGCCAATCTCGGCTATATACAAATTTCCGGACGCATCCAGTACAATCGCCATAGGATAATCAAGAGCGGCGTCCGTGGCAAGACCGCCATCACCTTCATAGTCGTCTTTCCCATTGCCCGCGATGGTGGTTATCCTCCGCGTCTTTGCGTCTATTTTGCGAACTAGGCATTTATCGCTTTCGATGACATATACATCACGGTTAGGTGCGACCAGGACATCGCCCGGTCCGCTCAGTGGGGTTCTACGGGCAAGCGTGCCTAGGGCCTGTCCAAATATGGAAGCTGTAGCAAGAAGCAATAAGAATGTCGGTAACAGTAGTTTCATTGAAAAAGGATATTCCTTGGGAATTCACAACGGAAATGTAGCATTATCCGCCCAAAGGGACAAGCGACAGCGGTGACGCTCCGTTTCAGGATAATGTAAAGTTCGTGTTAAGATTTTGAGAGATGAAGTGGGATGTTTTAATAATCAGGATCGCATTTATCGGGCTGTTGATACTGCTCGGGTATCTGCTCAATCCGTTTGAGCGGACGCAGCGGTTTGGGCTGGGCAACCTGGGCGGCGAAGAGACGCGGCGGCTGTTTTCGGCCGGGCTCGGAGCGGTCATCAGCCTGCTGGTCATCGGGTTTGAAATGCGGGTCCGACGGGCTTCGCTAAAGACGCTGATCGGTGCGGCGGTCGGGTCGCTGTTGGGCATCGGCGGGGCGTTCTTGATCGGCGTTTTGATCTCAATGCAAAAGGAAGCAGCGGTTTCGGCTGAGATGCAGACTTTTTTGACGATTTCACTGGCGTTTTTTATGGGCTATGTCGGATTGATGGTCGGTGCGGCAAAGGGCGATTATCTCGATCTCTCGGCACTCGGCGGCATTTTTAGCGATAACCACCTCAAACATGATTACAAAATACTCGATACTTCGGTCATCATCGACGGCCGCATTGCGGATGTCGCGGAAACCGGCTTTTTGGGCGGCACGCTCATCATACCTCAGTTTATCCTGACCGAGCTGCAGCAGGTTGCCGATTCGCCTGACTCATCAAAGCGGCAGCGCGGCCGACGCGGTCTCGATATGCTCCAGAGACTTCGCAACAACAGCAAGCTCGACGTGCAGATCGTCGAGACCGATTTTCCCGCCGTCAAAGAGGTTGACCTCAAGTTGATCGAGCTCGGCCAGCAGCTCGACGCGGTGATCGTCACCAATGATTTTAATCTCAACAAGGTATCGCAGCTTCGCGGCGTCGAGGTGCTCAATATCAACGAGCTTGCCAATGCCGTGAAACCCGTCGTTTTGCCGGGTGAGGCGATGCGCATCTTTATCCTCAAAGAGGGCAAGGAATACAACCAGGGCGTCGCATATCTCGACGACGGCACGATGGTCGTGGTCGATAACGCCCGCAAATTGATCGGCAAAACCGCCGATATCGCCGTTACGAGCGTACTGCAAACTACCGCCGGAAAGATGATATTTGGCCGTCTGTGGGACGAGCGAGAGGAGGTCAACGGCAATGCGACGACAGAGTCGTTCGGTGTGCATGATTCCCGTTCGCTGGGATTTAGAAAGGCGACCCGCGAGCTTAGGCAGACGACGATAATCGAAGAAATTGAATAACTAGTGAATCGAATCAGCAGTTCTATTCACGATTCACGATTCACTAACAATGAATACTGCCATCATCGCAGCGGCCGGAAAAGGAACACGGTTCAACCCAGGCCGGCCAAAACAGTTCCTCGAAATTCTCGGAAAACCAATAATCATCTACACGCTCGAACGATTTGAGCATTGCGCCGCGATTGATGAGATCGTTCTTGTGCTGTCCGACGCCATGCTCGACGAGTTTGCATTTATCAGCAGGCGATTTGAAATTTCAAAGATCAAATCTATTGTTGTCGGCGGTGCGAGCCGGGCAGAATCGATCAAAAACGGATTCGACGCGGTTGATCCGGAATGCGAGATTGTAGCCGTTCACGACGGTGCAAGACCGCTGGTTTCGTCCGACGAAATTACGCGGACGGTCGAGAAAGCCGCTGAAATAGGTGCCGCTTGTCTTGTCGCCCCAGTCACCGATACGATCAAAACTATCGACGGAGATTTGATAACCGGGACAGTTGAACGCACAAAACTGAGACGGGCACTGACGCCGCAGGCGTTTAGTTACGATATTTTGCAACGGACTTTGTCGGAGAGCGTTCTGGACGACAGCGTGACGGATGAATGTTCGCTGGTCGAAAAACTAGGCATTAAAATCGCACTTGTTGAAGGCAATCAACGCAATATTAAGATCACGCACACTGACGACCTGAAAATGGCGGAATTATTTTTGAGCGAATATGTATAGAATTGGCATCGGATGCGATATTCACCGGCTGATAGCGGGGCGGCCGCTCGTCATTGGCGGCGTCGTGATCGAATCGGATCTTGGTGCCGACGGACATTCGGAGGCGGATGTTTTGATGCACGCCGTGACCGACGCGATTCTCGGTGCGCTTGCTTTAGGTGATATCGGCTCACATTTTCCAAACGATGAGGAACGCTGGCGAAACGCAGAAAGCTCGATCTTTTTGCGTTATGCCGTTGGCTTGATGAAAGAACGTGGATTTGCGGTTTCAAATCTGGATGCCACCATCAGCCTCGAAAAGCCAAAGCTGCGGGCATTTATCAGTGAAATGCGCGAAAATCTGGCAAATGTTCTCGAAATCGAAACCAGTTCCGTCAGCGTCAAAGCTAAAACCGGCGAAGGCGTCGATGCTGTGGGGGAACAGCGGGCAATTCGCGCCGATGCGATTGTGCTTCTCTCTCGCGAAACTTAAAAATCTATGCGTCCACAGGAAATCATTGCAAGAAAACGTGACGGCAAGACTTTGTCGGGCGAAGATATCGCGACGTTTGTCGATGGCGTTTGCAAGGGCGGATGGGCCGATTATCAGATTGCCGCGCTCGTGATGGCGATGTTTATAAACGGCCTGAACAGCCGCGAGCAGAACGATCTGACGCGGTCGATGCTGCATTCGGGACGGATAATGGACTTTTCGGATATCGACGCACCAAAGGCCGATAAACACTCGACCGGCGGCGTCGGCGACAAGACATCGCTCGTTATAGCACCGCTGGCGGCGGCCTGCGGTGTTGCGGTTCCGATGATATCGGGTCGCGGGCTCGGCCACACAGGGGGCACGCTCGACAAACTCGAATCTATCCCCGGATTTGATGTAAACCTTTCATTCGCAAAATTTAAAAAGATTATCAGAAAATGCGGTTTTGGATTGGCCGGCCAGACGAAGCAGATCGCGCCGGCGGATAAGAAAATATATGCAATGCGCGATGCGACGGCGACCGTGCCGTATATTCCGCTGATCGTCGCGTCGATAATGTCAAAGAAGCTGGCCGAGGGGTTGGATGCTCTCGTTCTCGATGTCAAAACCGGCTCCGGAGCATTTATTCAGAAATACAGCGAGTCGGTAAAGCTCGCCGAGGCATTGTGCAAGACCGGCAATTCGTTTGGCGTCAATACGCAGGCACTCGTCACGGATATGAGCCAGCCGCTTGGTAGATTTGTCGGCAACGCTCTCGAGGTCTACGAGTGCCTCAAGATCCTTCGCGGCGAGGCTGACACTCTGATGCAGCCGACACTCGATCTTTCGGTCGAGCTGACGGCGAACATGCTTGTACAATGCAAAATCGACAAAACAATTGAAAATGGAAAATTAAGAATTGAGAATGCAATGAAATCGGGTGATGCTCTTGAGCGGTTTCGACAGGTCGTCGAAATGCAGGGCGGCGATCCGAAAATTTGCGATAAGCCGGAATTGTTGCTGACAAAACGCTTGATCGAGCATCCAATAAGTGTGGATGAGACTGGATTTATTGCTGCGATCGATACATTTGCCGTCGGTTTGGCAGTTTGCGCGGTCGGCGGCGGACGTAACCTTGCCGAAGACAAGATTGATCACGCTGTCGGTTTTGAATGTGTCGCAAAGATCGGCGATAAGGTCAAAAAAGGCTCGACGGTTGGCATTTTGCATTGCCGCACGCAAAGAGAGGCCGACATGATTAGCGAAAACCTGCGAACTGCGTATAAAATATCGAAGGAAATCCCAAACAAGCCTAAATTGATAAGAGCGGTGGTATAACGATTATGAAGCTTCGATCTTTACTGACAATTTACGTGGTTTTGGCGGCGTGTCTCGTCCTTTCGTCGTGCAATCGAACCGTAACGGCGAAGCGGGCGAACTGTAAAATAAAAGTCGGCATCGTTTTCGACATCGGCGGTAAAAATGATCGTTCATTTAATGCTGCGGCGTGGGAAGGCGTCAAACGGGCGGAACAGGACCTCGATATATGTCTTTCGGATGTTGAGCCGGGCAATCCGACCTCGATCGAACCGGCAATGCGGGCGTTTGCCGAGCGGAATTACGACCTGATCATCGGTGTCGGGTTTGCGCAAGGCCCTATCATGCAAAAGGTGGCGACCGATTATCCCAATATCAAATTTGCCATAGTGGACGGTGTAATAGTTGATAAGGACGGAAAGCCGTTTCCAAATGTCGCTTCGCTCGTTTTTCGTGAACACGAGGGGTCGTATCTTGTCGGCATGATCGCCGCGTCTAAATCGAAGACAGGAACGCTTGGTTTCTTAGGCGGAATGGACATTCCGCTGATCCATAAATTTGAAACGGGTTACGAGGAAGGCGCCCGGTCGGTAAATCCGAACGTCAAGATCATCGACAACTACGTCGGCGTCACAGACGGTGCATGGAACAATCCAGGCAAGGGCAAGGAGCTTTCGCTCGCTCAGATCGATAAAGGCGCCGATGTGATATTTACTGCGGCTGGAAACTCGGGCCTTGGAGCTTTCGATGCTGTTGAACAGTATGGAAAGACGAATGGCGTCGCGAATAAGTTCGTTATCGGCGTAGATTCTAATCAGAACGGAGTTAAGCCCGGATTTGTGCTTACCTCGATGGTAAAGCGTGTGGATATAGCGGTTTACGACGTCATAAAGGAGCTTATGGTCGGTAAATTTGAGGGCGGATTTCACGCGTTTGGACTCGACAAAGACGGCGTTGCATACGCGATGGACGACAACAACAAAGGCCTTATCCCTGACGATGTTATCAAGAGGGTCGAAGACGCCAGAACCAAGATCGGCAGTGGCGAGATTAAAGTCACGGATGCGATGACCAAATAAGAGATGTTAGAACTAAGAAATATCACAAAAACCTTCGGAAATGTTGTCGCTAACGACGACGTTTCGTTCAAGGTCGAGAAAGGCACGATCCACGCCATAGTTGGCGAGAACGGTGCCGGGAAATCGACCATTATGCGGATCGCTTACGGGTTTTACAACGCCGACAGCGGCGAGATATTGGTTGACGGCAAGGCCGTATCGATCAGGAACCCGCATGACGCGATAGCTCTCGGCATCGGCATGGTGCATCAGCATTTTATGCTGGTCGATACAATGACCGTAGCCGAAAATATTATCCTCGGAGCCGAGACCGGCTCGCCTGTTAATCTCGATCTTGAAAAGGCAAATACTGACATACTCGCACTGTCGAATGAACTGCGTCTCGGCGTCAATCCGCGAGCTTATATCGAGGATCTCTCGGTCGGCCAGCAGCAGCGTGTCGAGCTGCTCAAAGCGTTATATCGTAATGCCGAACTGCTGATCCTTGACGAACCGACAGCAGTTTTGTCGCCGCAGGAGGTTGAGGAATTCTTCTCCATTCTTCGCCGGATGAAGAGCCAGGGCAAGACGATCATTATCATCACTCACAAGCTCGAAGAGGTGCTCGCCATCTCGGATGACGTGACCGTGATGCGTGACGGCAAAGTGGTGGGAAACGTGAAAACATCCGAAACGAGTGCAAAGGACCTTGCTCGTATGATCGTCGGCCGTGACGTGCTGCTCCGGGTCGATAAGACTGACGCCGAGCCAAGCGATATAGTGCTTGAGGTCAAAAATCTGCTGGTTTCCGGGAAGGGTGGCCCAGCGGTCAAGGATGTTTCGTTCAGTGTCAGGGCTGGTGAGATCGTCGGCATCGCGGGAATTGAGGGCAATGGGCAGACGGAGCTTATCGAAGCGCTTTCCGGGTTGGAGAATCCGCGCAACGGGTCAATGATTTTTGAATCTAAGCCGATGGTTTCATGGAAATACCCAACGGCGAGACCGTTGAGAAATCTGTTGCTAATCCCTTTGATACTGAATCTTATCGTAATTGCAACATCACTAATAGCACGGACTCCTCAAATCCCTTTCATTTTGGGGGCTACAATTGTCCCGATCGTAATAATCATTACTTTAATCATAGCCTTGAAGAAAAGAAAGAAGTGGGCCTGCTACGCGATTATTATTTTGGCTTCGCTGGGATTAATTATTGCTGTTGTGGGGGCTATTTCCTCCATATGGTCTTCTCAATTCGATATTTTTGGATTGTTGCGGTTAATACTGACAGTGTCGTTTGAAATTTATGCGATCATTTTTTCAAGGCGAGCGCTCAGTGAATTTACTCAAAATGAAAAGACGGAAGTCGATGCTCTTTCAGCACGTGAGATGAAAGAACTCGGGATCGCACACATTCCCGAGGATCGCCATCGACGCGGTCTGCTTCTAAACTCGGATTTGGCTGAAAATTCGATCCTCGGCGTTCATTACCGTCCGCCGGTCGCCACTGCGCTTGGATTTATGAACAATGCCGCGATTGGACAGCGAGTCGGCGAGATCATCGAAAATTTTGATGTGCGCCCGCCCGATGCGACGCTGCCCGCGAAATCGCTTTCCGGCGGCAATCAGCAAAAGTTGATCATTGGCCGCGAATTTGAGCTAAATCCAAAACTCCTGCTCGTTTCCCAGCCGACACGCGGCGTCGATATCGGCGCCATCGAATTTATCCACCGCAAACTTATCGGGCTTCGTGACGCCGGATCGGCTGTCCTACTTGTATCTGCCGAACTCGAAGAGGTCACCGCTCTCGCCGACCGCCTGCTTGTCATACGCGAAGGCCAGATCGTTGGCGAGGTCGATCCGAAAGTCACTTCAACCGAAGAGATCGGACTGATGATGACGGGTGGGTAAGAAATTAGCCAAGAAAGAGTTAGCCACGAATGCACGAATGAAGAGGTTAGCCGCGAAAACACTATTAGCCCGATCTCATAAATAAGTTTTCTTATTCGGGCATTCGTGGCAATAAATTCTGACGGAATTGATCCTAAAGGACGAAGCCTACAAGATCATCGGCATTTCCATGGAAGTGCATAACAATCTAGGCGCAGGGTTTTTAGAGATCGTTTATAAGGATGCTTTGGAATTTGAGTTTCGCCGGGCCGGAATTCTGTATGAAAGAGAAAAAGAATATGTCGTCAATTACAAAGGCGCGGTACTGCCACATAAATTCTATTCAGATTTTGTGGTGTTTGACCAAATCATCCTGGAAGTGAAAGGAATGAGTGGAATTGCCGAGGAGCATGTAGCACAAGCGATAAATTACTTGAAAGTATCTGGGAACCGGCTTGCACTGATAGTAAATTTTGGTGAGATGAAGTTGAACCATCGTCGGGTCGTGTTGTGAGATTAATTTGACTAAGAATTAGCCACGAATGCACGAATGAAGAGGTTAGCCCGATACACTATTAGTACGATCTCATAAATAAATTTTCTTATTCGTGCATTCGTGGCTTATCTTCTGATTTTGCACTGAATATCGCTTTCATTTTATCAACGGCTCGCTCAAGATTCTCCATCGAAGTTGCGTACGAGATACGCAGAAATCCGTCTGCACCGAAGCCCGCACCATCCGTGACAACAATGTGAGCCTCTTTCAGAAGGAGATCGGCGATGTCGGCTGATGTCGCAAATCTCTCGCCCAACATTTCCCTAACATCCACAAAAGCATAAAACGCTCCCTCGGGCATCGCGCATTTGAAGCCATTGATCTCATTCAACGCAGGGATTAGCCAATTCTTGCGGCGTTCGTATTCCGCGGTCATATCATGAACGGCGGCAAGAGTGGCGTCCACGTCTTGTAGAGCTTTTGCACAAGCATATTGAACAAACGAGGTCGGATGCGTCGCCGAGTGGCTTTGGAGCTTGACCATCGCAAGCGTCCACTCCGGGTTTGCGATCGTATAGCCGATCCGCCAGCCTGTCATCGCGTAGGTTTTTGAGAAACTGCCAGCTACGCAGACATATTTCCGCAATTCCGGCGGCATCACGGCGGACGTAAACGGCTCGGCCGGCGGATACGCGAAAAACAAATAACATTCATCGGTCAGAACATAAACGCCGTGTGCCGCGCACACCTCGACGATCCGGTGCATTTCATCGGGAGCGATGACGCGTCCGGTCGGATTGTTCGGCGAGTTGATGATAAGAAGTTTGGTTTTAGCAGTGATCGCGTCCGTGACCTGATCGGCTGTCAACACAAAGTCCGTCTCCTCGGTCTCGATAAAGACACTGTTGGCCTGGCAAAACGCAGCGATCGCGGGGAATGTGACCCAATACGGTTTTGGGATGAGCACATCGTCCCAAGGGTTCAGCAAAGTGCACGCCGCATTGAACAAAGCCTGCTTGCCGCCGCACGAAGCAGCGACTTCGCCCGACGTAAACTCTGCCCCAAACCGGTGAGCGTAAAACTCGACAATGGACGAGCGAAACTGCGCCAGTCCGGCGGTCGCAGTATATTTCGTCAAGCCTTTTCCGAGACCATCCCAAGCATATCGCTTGATAAATTCGGGAGTATCGAAATCAGGTTCGCCTACCGAAAGATCAATCACGTCGATTCCGCTTGCCCGCATATCAGCTGCGACCTGCGCGGCGATCAGCGTCGATGATCCCTCCATTGCGGCTACATTATCAGAAACTGGGAAAGGGTTTGCCATCGGATTATTTTAACGCAAAGTCGCAAAGAAACTGAGACGCAAAGGATAAGAAATTAAATGATATTGTACTTTTGCCGTTCCTTCTTCGCGGCTTTGCACCTAGGCGTCTTTGCGTTAAGTCTTCAACTTTTCACGCATCTTGGATTCGATCAGTTCGGGAATCAGACCTTCAACACGACCGCCCAGATGAAACACTTGCTTCATCAGATCAGATGAGACATACGAATATTCCTCGGCCGCCATCAGAAAGACAGTCTCGATCGTCGGCTCAAGCCGCCGATTCATTAAGGCCATGCGCAGTTCGTATTCGTAATCGCTGACGGCACGGATGCCGCGGACAATCGCCGTTGCTCCTGATTTTTTTGCAAAATCTGCGGTCAATCCTGAGAAGCTATCCACTGTAAGACTGCAATTGCCTGTTTCGACGCTAGGCAAAACCTCGCGGATCATCACGCAGCGTTCCTCGACCGAGAACATCGGTTGTTTGTCGGCGTTATTCAAAACGGCGATAATCATCTCATCAAAAAGCGACGTCGAGCGCTTTATGATGTCTAAGTGGCCGTTGGTCAATGGGTTGAATGAACCCGGAAAGATAGCTCGCCGCATATTAATCAAATCAATGTATCTACAAAGTAATTACAATTTGTAATTAAATTGTAACTTTGCCATCGCCGCCTATTAAAACCATATTATAAGTGGTAATATTTGGTTCAAATAAGTGTGATTAAGATAACACAAAGCCCGGATGAATAAAAACGGACAGCCAGCAGCATTTTACGATCTCGAAGGCACATTGGTCCGCACCAATCTCGTGCATACGCTCGCGTTTTACGCCCAGCGTCAACAAGGGCTGTGGCAGACGGCGAAGAAAAGCGTTGGAACACTCGCAAAACTACCATTCTTTGGCATTACCGATCTCTATTCACGAAACGTTTTTAACGAAGTGTTTTTTAAGAGCTACGAGGGCTTTTCGCATGACCGTTTGCGTTATTTTTCGGATGAACTTTTTGAAAAGGTTTTGAAACCGGCGATCTACGACGGAACGCCGGAGTTAATTGCCCAAGGCAAAAAGATCGGCCAGCGGCAGGTTGTGTTGACGGGTGCATTGGATTTTACGATCGAACGGTTGATGGATCATCTCGGAATCGACGATTACAAGGCCAACCACATGGAGTTTGTCAACGGGTATTCGACCGGCAGGATCATACCGCCGATAATGGCCTCGGCCACAAAGGCGAAGTGGATACGCGAATACGCGGAACGAAAAGGCATAAATCTGTCGGATTCCTACGCCTACTCCGACAGCATCTCCGACCTGCCGATGCTCTCGATCGTCGGGCATCCGGTGGCGGTGAATCCGGATTTTCGACTCAAGCAAACGGCATTGCAGCACGATTGGGCGGTTTTGGATTTGAAATAGTTCTTGAGAAGGGCAAAGAAATAAATTAAAATGGCTACGTAGCTATTTATATTTTTGGAGGTGGAAAAATGTCACACAACGTAAAAGAGGCGAAAAATAACCTGAGCAGCATTATCCGGCTCGCCGAAAAAGGCCAGCCCCAAATTATCAAGCGGCATGATAAGGATGTCGCCATCGTCGTGTCAATGGAAGATTGGCAAAGGGCTAACGGAAAAAAGAAATCGCTGCTTGAAGTATTTCAAGGCAGCGGGCTTAAAGAGATCCTGCCGTATTTAGATGATCGGCCCGACGATCCGCCGAGAGAGGTTTCTTTTGAATGAGTTACTTACTCGACACAAATGTGGTTTCGGAATCAGAGCGACCGACGCCGAATCCTTCCGTGATAACTTGGCTTGCTGCAAGAGATGAGTCAAATGTCTATCTGAGTGCTCTGACAATAGGTGAGATACGTCGCGGAATCGAAATGTTGGATTCCGGGAAGAAAAAGACACAACTTCGAAACTGGGTCGATAGTATCCGGGCAACATTCGCTGGCCGTATTTTGCCAATTACCGAATCTACCTTCGCCGCCTGGGGGACAATGTTCGCTTCATTTGAAAAAAAAGGAATGAAAAGGCCGATCTTTGATTCGCTTCTGGAGGCAACAGCATTAGAACACGATTTGATACTGGTAACTCGAAATGTCAGAAACTTTCAACAGTCGTCCGTGACCATCCTGAATCCGTGGGAGTACTGACTAAGGCCTCCCTTCTTTGACTGGGCAGACAGCGTTGCAGCATGTTTGGGCGATATTGAATTTAAAATGACAGAGAATGCAGACATTAGTTGCCCGTTCTGTAAAGGGGAAGTGGAAAAGGGAACCTTTTGCGAAGGAATTCAGGGTTTGCTTTGGTGACTTCCGCATGAAATGGTTGGCCGGCGTACCGCCACTCCATTCAGTTGGCTCAACACTTTTTCACCCGAAGAACCGGTCGGGTTGTTCAAGACAACTAAAGGTAGTTATGTAGCGGGTAATCGATGTACCGCTTGTCGAAAAATTATTTTGGACTATTGAGTATTCAGATTATATGGCTCTTCAATTACGCAGAAAAACACACGAATCCATTGTCTATATCGACAAAGATTCCGCGCCGCGGATCATGCCGTATGGCGAGGATTTTATTATTGAGGATATTCCTATCGGGACGCGGGTTATTTATCCGAATCCGCCGATCAAGGGTTTGCCAAACCGCGAAGCGGCGATCCGCTATGCGGTAAATCATCCGCTTGAGATGGAGCCGCTGTATGCTCTGCTTGAGCCGGGGATGCGGGTGACAATCGCAATGGACGACATTTCGCTGCCGCTGCCGCCGATGGCGACGCCGGATATGCGACAGACGATGCTTGAGGTCGTGCTCGATATGTGCGGGGCGAACGGCGTCGATGACATTCATCTGATCATTGCAAATTCGCTTCACCGAAAGATGACGGCATGGGAAATGAAGCGGATGGTTGGCACCGACATTTACAACGAATACTACCCCGACCGCTATTACAACCACGATGCCGAGGACGACGACAATCTTGTCACTCTCGGTCATACGCGGCATAACGAACCGCTGCGGGTAAATAAACGGGCGATTGAGAGTGACCTGCTTATCTATCTCAACATCAATCTCGTCCCGATGGACGGCGGCCATAAATCGGTCGCGGTTGGATTGTGCGATTACGAATCCTTGCGTGCCCACCACGAGCCGCAGACTATACGAGATTCGCATTCGTATATGGATCCGCCGGCGTCGGAGCTCAACCATAAGGTCATCCGGCTTGGCAAACTCGTCGATGAGCAGTGCAAGGTTTTTCATATCGAAACCGCTCTGAATAACAAAATGTTTTCAGACGGCTATGATATTTTGACGCGGAATGAGGACGAATTTTCGTTTGGCGACCGCATGAAATGGGAAGCGATGAAGCGGACATTTTCAAAGCTGCCGCGAGCCGCCCGTCGTAAATTGCTCCATGCAATACCGGCGCAATATGAGCTTATAGCTTGTTATGCAGGCCTGACCGAGCCGGTCCACGACAAAATTCTCGAAATGAATTATCGGCAATATGAGATCCCGGTCAAGGGCCAGTGCGACATTTTGATCTCGGGCATTCCAGATATTTCGCCTTACAATGTCTATTCGGCCCTCAATCCGCTGCTCGTGCAGGTGATGGCACTTGGGTATCACTTCAACATGTATCGTAACAAGCCTTTGTTGCGTGAGGGGGGCGTGATGATCATTACGCATCCGTGTTTTGACGAGTTTGACCATAAATTTCACGCGCCGTATATCGAATTTTTCCACCGTCTGCTGCCCGAATCGCGTGATGCCTTTTACCTTCGCGAAAAATACGAGCGCGAATTCGCCACGAATCCGGCCTACATCGAGATGTACCGCCGCGGCAACGCCTATCACGGAGCGCACCCGTTTTTCATGTGGTACTGGGGCGAAAACGGTCGTCAGCACATCGGAAAGGTGATCGTTGCCGGTGCCGAAAATGCCCACGTCCCCGAAATGCTTGGCTGGGAACGAGCCGACAACCTGACCGAAGCCATCGCCATGGGCCGCAGCTACATGGGCCGCAACGCCGAGATCACAATGCTCCATCAGCCGATAATCGGGCTGTGTAATGTGACGGATTAGTGATGAGTGATGAATTAGAGAGGAGATAATTAGTATGGAAAGCACAGAAATGACAACTGAAATGGAGACCCTGAAAAGCCGTTTGCGGGCTACGTGGATAGCCGGTGATTTTGGTGAGATCGCGAAATCGATCGAGACCGGGGCTGAAGAATTTGTCTCGCGGCTCGGTTTGAAACCGGGAATGCGGGTTCTCGATGTCGCGTGTGGCACTGGGAATCTGGCGATACCGGCTGCACAAGCCGGAGCAGACGTGACCGGGATCGACATCGCACCAAATCTGATCGAGCAAGCACAGGCTAGAGCGGCTGCGGATGGTTTGAAAGCGACCTTTGAGGTCGGTGATGCCGAGGCGCTGCCTTACGACGATGGGAGTTTTGACGTCGTTATGACGATGTTTGGGGCGATGTTCGCCCCGCGCCCCGATGTCACCGCTGCCGAACTAAAGCGTGTTTGCAAGCCCGGCGGGCTGATCGCTATGGCAAACTGGACGCCCGAGGCGTTTACGGGACAAATGTTCAAGACAAGTGCCAAACACGTACCGCCGCCGTCGGGAATGTCGTCACCCATCCTATGGGGAACCGAGGACGCCGTGCGCGAGCGGTTTGCCGATGGTATATCCGATCTACAGATGACCCGGCGAAAGATAACATTTACATATCCATTCGGCCCGGCCGAAGTTGTCGAGCATTTCAGGAAATTTTTTGGGCCGACGCAGAAAGCATTCGAATCGCTCGATCATGACGGCCAGGATGCTTTGCGTAAAGACCTCGAACAACTTTGGACAGAGTTTAACCATGGTTCGGACGGAACGACGCAAGTTGAATCGGAGTATCTCGAGGTCAGAGCAATACGGACATATGTTGGCACGACCCTAAGGACGATGACATAAGCGTTCGGGTGAGCGAACATAGTAGGACGGAAATTACATTTACAGGAGCATAGTGATGAAACTTATTAAAATTCTTCTCAGTGTCGCGATCGTCACCTTTTGTTTTGGGAGTTTAATGGCTCAGAGGCCAAATTCTCCGCGTCTGCCTTTCGTTGACAAAGGGGCTTGTCCGTTTGAGTGCTGCACCTATCGTGAGTGGAGCGTGATAAAACCAACCGCGATCAGAACAGGGATGAGCGATAGGTCAGCCGTGCTTTTCAAAGTTGCTAAGGACGAGAAGGTTAGCGGCGTGACCGGTGTTGTGATCACAACCCGAGCGGGCATCGCGAGAGTTTTGAAAAACACGAAAGTTGGTAACGTAAACGTGAGCAAAGGCGAGACGCTGTACCTCTTGACCTATTTGGGCGAGGGTTTTTTTAAGGTGTGGCGAAAGGGTCGCATCATCGAGGAAAACATGACAGAGGAAGGCTCTTTCAAAGTAATAAGCCAACCACGCTCGGCCTGGTGGGTGAAAATTAAGAACCGGCGAGGTCAGACGGGTTGGAGCCGTGAGCCGGATAATTTTGGCAACAAGGATAAGTGCGGCAGTTAGAGACTAGGGTCGTATTGTGCAGGTAACGGGCGTCGACCCCAGCTGCGGTTATTAAACAGATTTGGAGGAATATTAAATGAAACATCCACAAAATGCAGAAGGTAAATTTTGGCTTGAGCAGGAGCTTTGCGTCGCCTGTAAGGTTTGTATCGGCGAGGCGCCGAACAATATCAGATTCGACGCGTCGGCAGGCAAGAGTTATGTCTATAAACAGCCGGAAACACCGGAAGAATTACACGCCCTCCGCGAGGCCGTCATTCTCTGCCCGGTCGAGGCCCCGAGGGAAGACGAATAAAGGAAAGTCTGGCATAGTTTGAAGTCACAACTTATGACATCAAAGAAGATGAGGTCGCAAAATGCGACCAGTTGAATTTATGTCGATAAATAATGATAAATCCATTCAACTCGCAGTTATCGAAGTGATAGAGGACAAAATATATCTTCTTCGGGGGCAACGCATCATGTTGGACTCAGATTTGGCAGAAGTTTATGGAGTCACGACAAAAAGACTGAACGAACAAGTTCGAAGAAACATTCAACGCTTTCCAAGTGATTTTGTATTTCAGTTAACCGAGCTGGAATTTGTTTCACTCAGGAACCGGTCGCAATTTGCGACCAGTTCAAACAAACACAGAGGAGCATCTTATCGTCCCTACGCATTCACCGAACACGGTGCGGTAATGCTCGCGAGTGTATTGAACAGTGCGACTGCGGTCGAGGCCAGCATCATTGTTGTCCGAACTTTCGTGAAAATGCGTGCGATGTTGGCATTGCATCAGGACTTGGCGGATAGGGTTAATGAGTTGGAAAAGGTAACCGACTATCACGGGCAAAAATTTGGAGTCGTATCAGGATTATTGAGCCAGATCATGCGTGATCCGAAATATCTGAAACGGAAGATAGGATTTGTCGAGCCGAAGAAAAAGAAAAAATGAGTCAGGAATTGCAGTTAGGAAAATACGAGTTTTATCCATATCCGAAGGAGTTAATAAAGCCGCCTCCGACGTTGGAAGAATTGGTTGAATTGTTGAAAAAGGCTAAAGCCAGGAGCGAGAAGGACATTAAAACGCCCTCTCGATCTCATGACCGACACCGACCACGCCGTAAACGACGTGGCGGCGAAGCGGTTGCCGCGAAACGCGGAAAGCCTCGTGAACGAGGCTACTGAATTGAATGAGTGGTTGAATTCATCAGCGCGGATTGGCTGAAATTCAAATATTATGAATCGTCCTTTGTTTAAGAACAAAATTGTAAGTCTCCTTGTTTTAATTGGTTGTTGTTGCATTCTTAATCAAATAGAGGCCCAACAATCGGGGAGAAAGCCTGTAGTGTCAGAAGTTCGGTTCGATTCTGGCAATTCGGCCCGCAATGTTCCGTTTGAGCTATACAATAACCACATCTACCTTCGAGTAAAAGTAAATAATTCGGAGCCGCTTTGGTTTATTCTGGACACCGGAGCATTATCTGTCATTAGCCACAAACGAGCGGAATCTTTAGGTTTGAAACTTAGCGGTAAAGAGCAAGGCTTCGGGGTAGGGGAAAAACCGGTTGAGGCTTCTATTGTTGAAGATGTTTCCTTAAGTCTTTCTGGAGCCTCTCTTTCCCGGCAAAAAATTGCTGCGGTTGCTCTAGATGATTTGCAAAAATCTTTGGGACGAGCGGTGGACGGCATTCTTGGCTCCGGGTTTTTCAACCGCTTCGTCGTCGAAATTGATTACGTCGCCAAAATTGTCAATCTTCATTCTCCCAAAAGTTACAAATACAAAGGCAAAGGCGAGAGCGTCCCGCTTATCATTGATGCAGATAGCGGATTAATCTTCGTCCGCGCCACTGTCAAGCCATCGAACCGTCTGCCGGTTAAAGGTTTGTTTGAAATTGACAGCGGAGGTGGACACGCTCTTATTCTGAACAAGCCTTTTGTCGAGCGAAATAATCTTTTGACTGCGGCTCAAAAAGCAAAGGTCGTTTCATTGGGCGGTATTGAAGGTTCGTCGCGTGCCGTCACGGGAACAGTAGAAACTTTGCAGCTTGGACGCAACAGCCTCAAAAACTTGAACACATTTTTCTCTCTGGCAATGGACGGAATGCTGGCGAGCAAAGAATTTGACGGAAACATCGGAAACGATTTCCTGCGCCGCTTCAAAGTCGTTTTCGATTACTCGCGTCGTCGCATGATTTTGGAATCTGGCAAATAACGGAGCGACACAACTTTATTTATACTTTATTTATACTTAATGAAACTATCACCAACAGAAATATTTAAGGGTAAGAAGATCTTCTTTATCGGCGGGACGGGCTTTGTGGGGAAGGTCACGTTGTCGATGCTGCTGCATAATTTTCCGGATATCGGAAAGGTCTATATGACTGTGCGGGCGCGGGATGCGGCTGAGTCGAAGATCAGATTTTGGACGACCATCGTCACAAGTCCGACGTTTGATCCGCTGCGCGAAAAATACGGCGACGGGTTTGATGATTTTATTAAATCAAAGGTCGTGCCGGTCAATGGTGATGTCGGGAATGAGTTTCTCGGCCTCGACGAAAAAGATGCAAAAAAGATAATGCGTGACACGGACGTCATTATAAACAGCGCCGGAAATGTGACGTTTAACCCACCCCTCGAATCGGCCTTGCGGACAAATGTCGTTGGGTCAAATAACATCATCAAAATGGCGCGGATGATGAAAAAGCCGCGTCTGGTGCATGTTTCGACTTGTTTTGTCGCCGGCAAACGGTCAGGGCCGATCTGGGAAAACGAGCCGGTCGTCGGGTATTTCCCGCGAAAGGACGAACTGCCGGGGACGGTTTTTGATGTCAATCGCGAGGTAGAGGACTGCGCCCGTTTGAGCGAACAGGCCCGGCAAGAGGCCGATGATGCGGTGCAACACGCCAAATTTCGCGAGGCGGCGCGGAACCGCTTTATCGAGGAAGGCCGCGACCCGGACGACGAAGCTGATCTCAAATCCGCCATATTCCGCGAACGCAAAATGTGGATTCGCGAACGGACGACCGAGCTTGGCGCCGAGCGGGCCGAATATTGGGGCTGGACGAACATCTACACTTATTCCAAATCGCTCGCCGAGCAGATCATCGCCCAGCAGGACGGCATCGTAAAAATTCTCGTCCGGCCTTCGATTGTCGAATCTTCCAATAAGTATCCTTTCCCGGGCTGGAACGAGGGTTTTACTACGACGGCGCCGCTCATATTAATTGCATTGCGAGGCCAGCCGATCATTCCGGTCAACGAAAAGCTGATCCTCGACATTATCCCGGTCGATATGGTCGCGGGTGCGATCCTCAGCGCGGCGATGAATGCGCTGGTCGATCCAAAACCGCCGCTGGTTTTCCAGGCGTCGTCGGGCGACTCTAACCCAAACGACATGAAGCGGATCGTCGGCTTGCTCGGCCTCTATAAACGAAACCATTTTGACGAAAAAGAGACCGGCAATAAGATCGCGAACAAACTAGCCGGCATGGTCGAGGCCTCGACCGTAACGCAGCGGACATACGAGCTGGCGTCGGCTCCGATGTTAAATAAATTGGCGCGCCAGGCCGACAAACTGCTTGACAAGGCTTCGCCCCGATGGGGCGGCGGTCGCATCGGCAATATTGTCTCCGACCTGCAAAAATCGGTTGAGAGGTTTGAACGGGCGACGGCTGAGACGATGAATGCCTTTGCGATGTTCAAGCCGTTTATGATCGACAACGCCTATCTTTACCGGTCGGACAATGTCAGGGCGTTGCAGGACCTTATCAAAGAAAAGGAAAAGGATCTGTTGCCGTGGTATCCCGAGCGGCTCGATTGGTATGACTATTGGCTTAAAGTCCATTTTCCGGGAATGCGAAAATGGGTGCTGCCGCAACTGGAAGAGGATCTCAAGATACAAGAGCGCCGCTCGTACACATACACCGATTTGCTTGATCTTTTTGACACGTCAGTCAAGCGGTTCCCGACTCGCGTGGCGATGCGTATCGAGCGTGACGGGCGGAAGGAGCAATATACCTACGAAGATGTCAACGAACTGACGATGCGGGCGGCCGGATTTTTCGCGTCAAAAGGGATCGGCAAGAGTTCGACAAACGTAAGTTTGTCGGACAGGGTTATTTTGTTCTCGAACAACATGCCCGAATGGGGAATGACGTATTTTGGCATCCTTAAAGCTGGAGCGACCGCGATCCCGATCGATCCGGCTTCGACGGTCGATGAGATAATTGCATTTGCAAAGGCGGGCGAGGCTTCGGCGATTGTAGTGAGTCCGAAATTGGCGGCGGAGAATCCGGATTTGAAAGAGCGGCTTGCTGAAATGTCTGACGGAGGTGGTAAGGCAAGCAGGATGCTTGCCGCTCCAGTCGTTTGGACCTTTGATGATGTTTTTGAGATTCAGTCTGAGACCGAGGAAGCGAAGCGAAGTGCACTTTTACCGGCGAAAATACATTCTAATGCGGTCGCGTCTTTGATCTTTACATCTGGCACGACTGGAACGCCGAAAGCCGTAATGCTGTCGCACAAGAATTTTGTCAACATGATCTCGATGCTCTCGTCGGTGCTTGATATGGACATCACGGACGGCGTTTTGTCGGTGCTGCCAATGCATCATACGTTCGAATTTTCGGCGGGATTTTTGACGCCTTTCTCAAACGGAACACAAATCACATATCTAAACGAATTGACGGCTGAAGAATTGGCCCGCACGATAGAAAATAGTCATGTCACAGGTCTGGTCGGCGTGCCGGCTTTATGGGAGATGCTGCATCGACGTATCAAGACGCGGCTCCGGGAACGCGGGGATTGGATCGCCGATCTAGCCGATAATGTCATCGAATTTAACGCTTGGATACGCGATAATACGCCGTTTAACCTCGGCCCGATCGTTTTTTTCCCGATCCATCAGGGAATGGGCGGCAAGATGCGTTATCTGATCTCGGGTGGCTCGGCGCTCAGCGAAAAAGTCCAGAAAGACCTTCACGGGCTTGGTTTTACGGTGCTCGAAGGCTACGGTTTGACCGAATCATCACCGGTACTGACCGTCGCGCGGCCGGGAAATAAATTGCTTAAGGGAAGCGTCGGCAAACCGCTGCCGGGTGTTGAAGTAAAAATCGACAAGCCGGACGACAACGGCGTCGGCGAGGTGCTGGCCCGCGGCCAGAACGTCATGGTCGGATATTACAACAACGAAAAAGCTACAAATGCTGTGCTTAATGACCGTTGGCTCAAAACCGGCGATCTTGGCCGTTTGGACGACGACGGCAATCTCTTTATCGTCGGCCGGTCAAAGGACGTAATTATCGATTCTAACGGCAAGAATATCTATCCCGACGAGATCGAGGACCTCTACGGCAAATCGGGCTATATCAAGGAGATGAGCGTCGTTGGCCTCGCCGACGACGACGGCGGCGAAAGGATCGCGGCGCTTGTCGTGCCCGATTATGAGCATGATATCGCTATCGCCAGAGCCGAAGTCAATAAAGCAATTGAGGCGCATTTTCGTGAAGTTTCGGCCATTATTCCGTTTTTCAAGCGAGTGAAGGCGTTGCACCTAACTCCCTTTGAACTGCCGCGCACAGCTACCCGAAAGGTAAAACGCCTGGAGGTCATTGATGTGCTCCAGGCACTCGAAAATCGATCTAAAACGAAAACAAAGGCGGTGGCCGAATCAAAAGGCGACGACAATATGCTGTGGATCCGCAAAATCGTCGCAACCGTCTCAAACAGGCCGCTTTCCGACATCACTGCCACCGACAAGCTGGCCGATCTCGGCTTTGATTCGTTGATGTTTGTCGAGCTACAGGCGGCGGTCGAGGATGCGGGCGGCCTTGTGATGTCGCCGGATTCGCTGAATGAGGTGCAGTCGGTCCGGGAACTGCTCACCGCCGTCCAACGTGTTGATAAATCCAAAAAGCTTGCGGACGAGCCGCGGACTGAGGAAAAGAAAGACGATGACGATATCGTGATACCATCGATCGTTCGCCACGTCGGCAATTCGATCGTCGATCTGGCCCAAAATGCGCTTTACGACGGGCTACTGAATACAAGCATTGACGGCTCGAACAATGTGCCGTGGCACGTCAATTTTATTGTCGCGCCAAATCACACTTCGCATCTCGATACCGGTTTGGTCAAAAAGGCGTTGGGCAAAGATGTGGCCGAGCAGACGGTTGCAGTCGCGGCGGCGGATTACTGGTTCGATACCAAATACAAACGGGCGTATATGAACAATTTCACAACGCTCGTCCCGATTGAGCGAACGGGTTCATTGCGGCAATCGCTGCGGCATGTGACGCAGATCTTGGACGAGGGTTACAATGCGCTGATATTTCCTGAGGGGGGGCGTCAGGAGAGCGGTGTGATCGCCGAATTCAAACCGATCATCGGTTATCTTGCCCTCAATCAAAAAATCGGTATTTTGCCCATTTATATCTGGGGTACGCACAAAGCGTTTCCAAAGGGCACGATCATCCCCAAAGGGAAAAGCCTCGGAGCAAAAGTCGGAGCCCGGGTTGGCAGATTTCTTGAGTACGACGAACTGCGAAAAATGACCGAGGGCGTTCCCAACACCGAGGCCTACCGGCTGATCGCCGCCCGCGTCCAGCATGAGATCGAAAATATGCGCGATGGAACGCGGGGAAAATTTGACGTAGAGGCGATCCGCAAAGCGTGGAAGGCCGAACGGCGAAAGTCGCGAAAACAGGAGCCTGTGATCGATAACTAAGAGGAATTTTCAACGCAGAGACAGGATGAGGTTTTTTAGGTTTACAGTTTTGATGATTGGCATGTCGGTGCTCGGTACTTATTCTAGCGCTTCTGGTCAGAAGATCGACAAGAATCAGATGACCGGGCAGGTCAAGGCGGAGTTTCTCCACGCATGGACGGGCTATAAGACCTATTGCTGGGGCCATGACGATCTAAAACCGCTAAGCAAAACCTGTCGCGATTGGTATGGCCAGACGATATTGATGACGCCGGTCGATTCGCTTGATTCGCTGTATTTGCTGGGTTTTAAGAAAGAGGCTGATGAGACGAGGGAGTATATTGTCAAAAACCTCTCGTTCGACAAGGACATTTCTGTTCAGAATTTTGAGATCACGATCCGCGAACTCGGCGGCCTGCTCTCCGCGTATCAGATGACCGGTGACAAACGGCTTTTGGATCTGGCGGATGATCTCGGACGGCGGCTTTTACCGGTTTTCGATTCGGCTACCGGTTTACCTTACAGGTTTGTAAATCTCAAAACGGGAAAGACACGAGACCCTATTTCAAATCCCGCAGAAACCGGGACATTGCTGATCGAATTTGGCACACTTAGCAAACTGACTGGTAAGCCGGTCTATTACGAGAAAGCAAAGCGGGCGCTAGTCGAGACATACAAACGGCGCTCGCCGATAGGCCTCGTCGGTGAGAATATCAACGTCGAGACGGGCAAGTGGACGAATACGGACAGCCATTTGAGCGGTGGGATTGATTCGTATTACGAGTATTTGATCAAATGCTCGATCCTCTTTGGCGACATGGATTGCCGGACGATGTGGGAAGACTCCGTAGCTAAGATCCACACCTATCTGGCGGACGAGAGCGAGAATTTGTCCAAAACGACCCGTACAGGAGCGATGTTCGCCGGCGATCTGTGGTACGGCCACGCCGATATGAACACTGGGAAACGCACATCGACGACTACAGGCTCGCTCGACGCTTTCTTCCCGGCGGTGCTCGTGCTGGACGGCGATATCAATCGTGCCAAAGCCTATCAGGATTCTTTGTTCAAAATGTGGCGGATCAACGGCATCGAGCCAGAGGTTTACAATTACACGACCGGCAAAACCGAGGAAGCGGGCTATCCGCTCAGGCCCGAGATTATCGAATCGACATATTATCTTTACCAAGCGACAAAAGACCCTAAATATATGGCGATGGGCAAGGAAATGTTTGACGATTTTGTGAAATACTGCCGAACGGATGTGGCTTACGCAGGCCTGAAAGATGTCAAAACAAAAGAGAGGTCTGATTACATGCACAGCTTTGTATTTGCCGAGACGTTCAAGTATTTTTATCTGCTGTTCGCACCGGAGAGGACGCTTGATCTCAAGACGGTTGTTTTTAATACTGAAGCACATCCGATCCGCCGTACGTGGAAATGAAGGTTTCAACCCAGTGAGATTTATATGAAACAAGTTTATATTCTCCATCACGTACACGTGTTTGAAGAGGACAATGAAGACGTAAAAATTATTGGAATATACGCGTCCGAGGCGTTAGCGATGCAGGCGATTAAACGAACCAAAAAGCTGGAAGGATTTAGGGATGTTCCAGATGGTTTTGAAATTTCCAAATACGTTTTAGACACTGACCACTGGGCCGAGGGATACGTGACGGTCAGTTAGCGGGTTTCCATCGGATATTTATGGCTGTGAAGAAAACAAAAGCATTACAAAAAACTGAAAAGCGGATACTCATTACCGGCGGAACTGGCTTTTTGGGTGCGCATATTGTGCGTCAATTTTTGGACGCGGGCGAGAAAAATCTGAAAGTGATGGCCTCGCGTGTGCCGGAATGGATGAAAGACGCGGGCGTCAAGGCGGTCGAGGGCTCGGTTACGAACCGCGACGATGTCGCAAAGGCATGCAAGAATGTGTCGGCGATATTCCATCTCGCTGGCAAGGTTTCGCGCGATAACGACGATGCGATGTCGATGAATAATGTACATCTCGCGGGTACGCGTTTGCTATGCGAGGCGGCAAAAGAAGCCGGTGTCGAGACGATGATCCTTGCATCGTCGAGCGGCACGATAGCCCTTAGCGAGGACGAGCAGGTTTTTGACGAGACTTTTCCGCAGCCGGTCGACGTGTTTTCGCAGTGGGCGTATTATGCGTCGAAGTATTATCAGGAACGCACGGCGATCAACGAGTTTGACGGTGAAGGACGCCGACTCGTCATTTTGAATCCGTCGTTGTTGCTGGGCCCGGATGATGAGAGGCTTAGCTCGACCAAGCCGGTGCTCGATTTTCTTGCACGCAAGATACCTTATTCACCGGGCGGAGGTTTGAATTTTGTCGATGCTCGCGACGCGGCGGCTGCGTTCATCGCGGCGCTGGAAAAAGGCAGGCATCAGGAAAAATACTTATTGGGTGCGGCCAATATGACTTTCGAGCAATTTTTTGGACGGTTAGAGCGGTTGAGCGGGGTTGCGGCTCCAAAACTCAAGGTACCCAAACAACTCGCTGTGGCCGGATCGAGTATCATCAACTCGGTTTTTAAGAATTGGGGCAAAACATCGCCCGTCTCTCCAAACGAGGTAGAACAAGCAGAATATTTCTGGTATTTCGACTCGACGAAAGCGATTGAAGAGCTTGAATTTACGCCACGCGATCCACAAGAAACGCTGAATGACACGATCACATATTTGCGAGAAAATTTCCTCGGCGAAGGCGTTTTTAATTAGGCCTAACTGGCTATTGCGGTTTTAGGAGGCGTTGTTTGGCGGAGATGGCGTCTTGAAAGGCTCCGCCGGCGACGTCGTCGAGCTTTATTGTCTCCTCATACAGCTTCATTGCATAGCCGTTATCGTTAAAAAACTCATAGATGCGACCGAGAGCAAAATATGTGAGCGACAGCAAAGCTTTATCGGTGTCTTTTGTCGCTTTCCGCAAAACGTTGCTGTATGCGGCCTTAGCCTCCTGTAGCTTTTGTGCGACAACCTCTTGATCCGCAAGACCGACGGCCGAAAGGCTGGCGACGCGTCCGATATTGTAATCGATCCGCGGGTCTGAGGGATTTTCCTTTAAAAGCTGAGCCAAATCGGATGTCGCAGCCGTGTAATTTCTAGCATCTATCGTCTTTTGAATTTCAAAGAGCCTTGTTGTTACGGGACTCTCGGCAACAAATGTGCGCGTCTCGGGGTGAAGTTTGCGCTGCTCGCGGGTAGCGACGGCGCGTTTTCTGGCTTCAGCGGATGTTGTCGTGCGATCGGGCTCTTTGGCGTGATCGAACGACGCGATCATTTCTCTTAATGATCCCGCGAAGTCAAAGCCTGCCTCCTCCACTCCCTTTAACTGATCGGCAAAATAAAACGAGAGCAGCGAACCTTTTTGGTAATCCTCAAATAATTGAAGGAGTGCCTCGTCCGCCAACTCGTGTTTATATTTGTCGAGCTCATCGGTTACGGCTTTTCTTTCGCCGTCGGTTTTTAACCGGGAGAGTTTCTGACGGGCCTGGGTGGTCGCGATCCGAAAGCGGTCAAATTCTGCCTGCCGTGTATCTATCGCGGCGACGAGTGAGCGGGTGACCATCAGAAAAACGTCGGGCGAAATGTTTGGCTCAGTTTTTCGGCGATCGTCGAGGATTGGCTTTGCCCAATCGCGGATGACGCCGATCTCCTTCGCATTCTTGAGCACGAGCGGATCGATCACGAATTGGAGAAATGCCCGGCGAACTTCTGAAAAACTGAGATCCTTGTCAGGCGGCAGGATGACAAAGTAATCATCCCGGATATTCAAAAAATTGACATTACTCTTTGGAGCGAGCATCTCAGGGACGACATTAAAATGCCGTGCATGTTCACGCGTCTCGATTTTTTGAATGGTCTGTTTCTTATTCTTTCCCTCCGATGTCTGAACCTTCACCCTTTCGGAAAAAAATAATTCTGGCCGTGTGTGAAGATAAGACAGAAGCTCGCTGACCATATCACGGGTCGAATTTCGCAGGATGCCATCCGCAGTCTGGCGATAATCCTTGACATAATTGTCAATCCGCCCACCGATGTCCGAGCGGCGGTAAAATTCGCGCACCAACGGAGCAAAATCGAGAACGTCCAATACGCTGCCCGGAATGCCGTCGGTAATGACGGGATCGCCAAGCTCAGGCGCCGGTGTCAATGTATATGCCATCGAAATAAACGGCGCGACAATCTCAGCATCACTCAAGCCGGCGTGTCGTTTTTTATACTGCGTGACAAAGATCGAGATTTTATTCCTAAGATCGTCGCTCAAGCCGGCATTGTCGGCAAGCAGTTGATCGCGAAACTTTGAGCCTTTTTCCGAGAGCGGCGTATTTATCAGTTTGACGTAGCCGCCTGATCCGTTGGCTGTTCGCGCCATTTCCAGTGTTGCCAGAACGACTATCAGTCGCTTGTCGGCATCGATTCGCACGCCGTAGTTCGACAGGTCAAACCCCGCCGGTGCGGATTGTCCTGAAATGCTGATCGTAAACAGCAAGATAATTATAAATATTATGATCCTGGGCATTAAATAGAGTTGCACCGGCGGCGGATGAGAAATTTATCTAAAGAAAAGATGTTTGACGCAAGCAGAAAGATGCTTCTCATTTCACAACAAAGCAAAGGATAAAGGAGCCGGCAAAGCATTCCTTCATCCTCTGTCTTTGGCAATTCGCGGCAGACGATTAGTTATAGCTGCCGAGAGCTTCACCCTCGTCGTCGAATACGTCGAAGACAGTCAAAAGCTTGGTGATCGCGAGAAGATCCTGGATCTTTTGCGTCAAATTGAGCAGTTTAAGCGTACCGCCCTCTTTCTTGACAGCAGTAAAGCTAGATACAAGCTCCCCGATGCCGCTCGAATCGATGTATCCGACGCCGCCCAGATTGAGCAGGATCTTGTTTTTGCCCTCGCCCAGCAAACGGCGAATCGTCGTTCGTAGTGCAACACTTCCCTCACCGATTGTCACCTTCCCGACCAGATCGAGAACCGTAACGTCACCGGCCTGGCGTTCAGTAATAGTAATATCAGACATTTTTATCTCCTCGTTTCAATTAAAATAATGGCGATAGCCGATTTTAGAACATAAAAGGCTAAAAGTGAAAGAGTGAAAAAGGGAAAAAATTAATACTCATTGTCCACACATTTTTTTTCCTTTTTTACCTTTTCACTTTTAGCCTTTTTCACTTTCATGCTTTCATCGTTTTTTCAACATTTTTACGATCAACCCGCCATCCGGCGCGGTTTGCCACTCGACCTCGTCCATGAATGTATTCATAAACAATATTCCGCGACCGTTCGCCTTGAGCAAATTGTCCGGATCAGTGGGATCCGGCACGTCATCGACCAAAAAACCTGTACCGAAGTCTCGCACGACGATCTCGAGACCTCGCTCATCACTTGAAAAAGTAATCTTGACCTGCTTTGCCTCGTCAAATTTATTGCCATGTTTGACGGCGTTTGCAACCGATTCGCGGACTGCGAGGTCGATCGCAAAAAGCGCCTCTTCGCCGAGCCTCGCCGGCTTGGCAAATTTCGCTGCCGCTTTTGCAGCCTCATCAACCGATTCGATACGGCTCTCTAAACTTAATTCTTTTGTGTCAGCCACAGTTTATTCTTTGTAAGTTACCGATTTAGGATAGCGGGTGTCAAGACAAACCGCACACGCGTCGTCTAATATACTAAATATGAAGATCTCACCGGCAAGACTGTTACACGGAAATATTCGCCTTCCAGGTGATAAATCTATCTCGCACCGAGCCGCAATGCTGGCTGCGATGGCCGATGGAACCACGCAAATAACAAATTTCGCGACTGCGGCGGATTGCCATACAACGCTTGGGTGTCTCGAAAATTTGGATGTGAAAATTAGTATTGACGGCACGGCGGTCATTATCCAGGGTGTTGGCAAAAGGGGATTTCGGGCACCGGTAGGTCCGCTGGACTGTGGAAACAGCGGGACGACGATGCGTCTGATCGCAGGTATCCTCGCCGGACAGAATTTCGATTCCATTTTGACCGGCGATGCGTCACTTACCAAACGCCCTATGAAACGCATAATCGAGCCGCTGTTGTCAATGGGAGCAAAGATCGAGTCGGTTGGCGACCATGCCCCGCTACACATCTATGGCTATGGCGAAAAACATCTTAATGGCGTTGAGTATAAGCTAAATATCGCATCCGCACAGATCAAGTCCTGCATACTGCTTACGGGGCTGTTTGCCGTTGGCCGGACAACTGTTATTGAGCCTATTCCAACCCGCGACCATACAGAGCGGATGCTGCGATGGCTCGGCGTTGATGTCCGAGAAGAAAACCTGGCTGATGAAAAGCGTATTTCGGTCAGCGGCGATCAGATACTCAAGGCACGCGACATCGATATTCCCGGTGATATTTCATCGGCTGCATTTTTTATTGTCGCGGCGGCCTGTCTGCCGGACTCATCGGTCGAGATCGAAAATGTTGGTTTAAATCCGACACGAAATGCCATTTTTGATGTGCTGCGGCAATTTGGAGTCGACATTAAGATCACGAATGAACGGCTCGAAAATAACGAACCTGTTGGCGACTTGGCAATCGATAGCCGGCTCGACTCTGCGAATGTTGGATGTAACATTCTCAATGGTAAACTTATCGCTAATATCCTGGATGAAATTCCGATCCTTGCAGTTTTTGGAACGCAGATCGACGGCGGTTTGGAAATTAGAGACGCATCGGAGCTGCGCGTCAAGGAATCGGACCGGATAGCAGCGATCGTCGAAAATCTGCGGCGAATGAATGCAGATGTCGAGGAATTTCCCGACGGTTTTCGCGTCGCTAAGTCTGAGCTAAACGGCGCCGAGATAAATTCATATGGCGATCACAGGATAGCCATGGCGTTTGCGGTCGCGGGTCTTTTTGCGAAAGGCGATACAAAGATAATCGGGGCCGAATGCGCCGACATTTCGTTTCCCGGATTTTTTGAAACGCTGAAAAGTGTCGTAAGTTAAGAAGACTTGCCCGCGAATTACGCTAATGAACGCGAATAAGAAAACAATTGAGCCTCCTTTTATTTGCGGAGATTCGCGTTATTCGCGCGCGGAACCTTACTTTCGTGTCTTTTCGGGTGTTTCGCGGGAAATATTTTTGTGAACAAAGGGATCAAAATAGCATTGACTGGGTTTATGGGCGTTGGAAAATCGAGCGTCGCGCGGCATCTGGCGCACATTCTGCGTTGCACGCGGGTCGATCTCGACATGTTTATCGAGGAAAACGAGGGCCGTAGAATCGCCGAAATCATCGACTCGGACGGTGAAGAGTTTTATCGAACGGTCGAGACGCGTGCCCTCAAACATGTCCTGGACGGATCAGAGGCGAGAATCCTTTCACTAGGTGGAGGCACCTGGACGATCCCGGCAAACCGCGAGTTGCTGTCCGCGAGCGATTTTACAAGTGTCTGGCTCGAAGCAACGTTTGAACACTGCTGGCTAAATATCACGTTTTCACGCAAAGACAGGCCATTGGCGCGTGACAAGCAAAACGCCATCCGGCTGTTTGACGAACGCCAGAGAGCCTATTGCCTGGCCGACTGGCATTTTATCGTCAGGCCCGACTTTACCTCATACGATGTCGCCCGCCAGATTGCCGAGGAAATTTTTTCCTAAATTGTGGAATTTTATCTTGCGAATTTTTTCAAATTCAATCAATATATTTTTACTGAATAATTACGACTTTGTGGACATACGTGCCCGGAGAAATTATTGCTTGGAATCGCGCCTATCTTCAAAAGGTATTTGCGATGATAGATTTACACATATTAATAAAACAGATTTTTCAGGAGGAAAAATGAAAATTAAGTTATTTACAGTTCTGACTCTGGCCGTTGCTTTGTTTTTGAGCGCGTGCGGTAAGAGTGATGCTGATCTGACCAAGGCCGCAACCGATAAACTGACGGCTGACAAAGTTACGGGTGTAACCGTGGCCGTAAAGGACGGCGTCGCGACGCTGAGCGGCGAGGTAGCCGATATAACGGTGAAAAGCAAAGCCGAAACTTCGGTAAAAACTGTCGAGGGCATTAAATCGGTGACCAACAGCATCACGCTTAAGGCTCTGCCGCCGGCAGCACCACCGCCAGCCGATCCGATGCTCAAGGGCAAGGTCGAGGAAGCTCTTAAAAAGGCAGGCTGTACCGGTGTAACCGTTACCACCGCCAATGGAAAGATCACGTTGTCTGGCACAGTGCCTGATGCAAAATATACGACCTGCTTCCAGGCTGCAAGTCAGGCTGGCGGAGCTGGCATCGAAAACGATCTCAAAAAGGGAAAATAAACGGGGAGGAACAAAAAAATGTCTTTACAAGAAAAATATCAGTCAATTCTGGATCTCGCTAACCAGAACGGAACGACGTATCAGCTAAGCGGCGACGACAGCGTTCTTCACATCGACGGAACCGCGCCAAACGCGGCGGCTAAACAGGCGCTCTGGGATGAATACAACCGTATCGATCCTGATTACAAATCCGGCGACCTGATGCTGAATATCACCGAAACCGACGCGCCGGCCGCGGGCAACACTTACACGGTCGAAGCCGGCGACAATCTGAGCAAGATCGGCGCCAAATACGGCATCTCATGGAACGCTATCTTTGAAGCAAACAAAGATATCCTCAGCGATCCCGACGAGATCCAACCGGGCCAGGAATTAAAGATCCCGGGAGCATAGGGACCTTTATTTAATCAGATAGGGCCTGCTCATCTCGATGGGCAGGCTTTTTTGTTTGGGGTGCAATGAACTGTCGGAGACGGTGAGATATTTGTAGCCCATATCCCAAGATATGGGTGAGATAACCAACCATTTTATTAACCGTCGAAGACGGTAATATAAACTTTTTCGTCATCGTGGAATTCTCCTTTGGTGGAATTCTCCGAAACAATAGCATTTGCAGGTATTGTTGGCAAGAACTCGGTCGCTATCGCTCCTGATTCTGACATGATTCGATAGTTGTTGGGGAATCTGATACATTTTTCCTGATGTCTCTCGAAACGGATTTTATTGTCATCGGCAGCGGGGTTGCGGGGCTTCGCGCCGCGATTGAGCTGGCCGGAAGCGGTGCGAGCGTGACCGTTCTCACCAAGGACAAAGCCAGTGAATCGAACACGGAATATGCCCAGGGCGGCGTCGCGGTCGTTTTATCTGATGACGACAATGCGGAATTGCACGAAGACGATACGCTTATCGCCGGAGCCGGATTGTGCGATCCGCAGGCGGTCGAAACTCTCGTTACCGAAGGCCCAAAATACATAAAACAACTTATCGAATGGGGTGGCGAATTTGACCGGGAGGGCGGCAAATTGGTCATGGGAAAGGAGGCAGCGCATTCACGGCGGCGGATACTGCACGCTCATGGCGACTCGACCGGTGCGGAATTTGTCCGGGCACTCATAGAGCGTGCGGGGGCCGAGAATACGATCAACCTGACGCCTTTTGCCAATACCGAGAGCCTGATTGTGTCCGATGACCGCTGCATTGGCGTGCGGTTTCTCGATCCGATTTTGCGTGCTCCGCGTGAGATTTACGCAAAGGCAGTCATTATGTGCACCGGCGGTGTAGGCCAGCTTTATTTGCACACGACAAACCCAGCGGTCGCAACCGGCGACGGGATGGCGATGGCTTATTTTGCGGGAGCCGAGATGGCCGATATGGAGTTTGTCCAGTTTCATCCGACAGCACTCAACCTCGAAAATGCTCCGCGATTTCTGCTGACTGAGGCGATGCGCGGCGAGGGCGGCATCCTTAAAAACAAATACGGCGAGCGGTTTATGCCGCGTTATGACGAACGTGCCGAGCTGGCCCCGCGCGACATAGTTTCGCGCTCGATCGTCGCGGAAATGCGACGGACCGGCACGCGAACGGTCTTTCTTGATATGACCGCCCTCGACGATGATTTTCTCAAACACCGTTTCCCAAAGATTTACGAAACATGTAAGCTTTACGGCCTCGACATCGCCAAAGACATGCTCCCCGTTTCGCCGGCTTCTCACTACTGCATGGGCGGCATCCGCACCGACCTCTGGGGGCGTAGCACTCTTCCGGGGCTTTATGCGGCGGGTGAAGTAACTTGCACAGGAGTTCACGGAGCGAACCGGCTCGCTTCCAATTCATTGCTTGAGGGTTTAGTATTTGGAGCGCGAGCGGGAGCCGCCGCAGCGGCAGACAGTGGAGAGTGGAGAGTGGAGTGTCGAGAAATAAAGACCGACCAGTCGAAATTCTCCACTCTCAACTCTCAACTCTCAACTGCAGTCCGCAAACGCGTCAAGCGAATAATGTGGGAGCGTGTCGGGATATTGCGTGATGGAGATTCGCTTGTTAGGGCTTTGCGTGAGTTTGACCAGATCGCTGCGGGTAATCTGAGCGCGTCTTCACGCAATTTCGTCACGCTTGCAAAACTCGTCGCGACCGCTGCGCTGTGGCGCGAAGAGTCTCGCGGAGGCCATTTTCGCACCGATTTCCCCGAGCAACGCGAGGAATGGCGACTACATTCGATCCAGACGTCGGGTCACGAAATCTCATCTACAGCTCAGATCAATTTTCTCAGGCAAACTGTTGTATAATTCTTCGTGTCAGTAGCCCGCACGTAAGTAAGGGCTTGTCTGGGCAGAAAGCCCTTACTTACGTGCGGGCTACTGACACATATAATGGAAGGCGCCGCCACAACTCTAAATCTGGCATCGATCATCTCGCATCATGCGCGGCTCGCGCCGCAGAAAGAAGCGGTGATCTGGGAGAATGTCCGGCTTACTTTCGGCGAATTGGACAAGCTCTCAAATCGCGTCGCTAACGGGCTGGTTGAAATGGGTATCGGCCACGGCGACAAGGTCGCTTTGTGCTGCCCGAATCTGCCGTTTTTTCCAATCGTTTATTACGGAATAATGAAAGCCGGGGCTGTCGTAGTTCCGTTGAGCGTGTTTTTTAAGCCACGTGAGATCGCTTACCACTTGTCAGATTCGGATGCGAAAGCCGTTTTCGTATTCGAAGGAACTAGTGAACTACCGCTATCCCATACTCTCAAAGAGGGCTTTGAACAGGTTTCGACGTGCGAACACCTGATCGTAATGACCAAAGACCTCTTTGCTGCGAGTCCATTCCCTGATCATAGAACGCTGACGCAAATCACTTTCGATAAATCCGAGTCGTTCGAAATGTTTCCGACACGGCCGGACGACACCTGCGCGATCCTTTACACATCTGGGACGACGGGCCAGCCAAAAGGTGCCGAGCTCACGCATCTCAATCTCTGGTCGAACATCGTCACGACATACAGCATCCATCTGCCGATGCTTGATTTTACCGATGGCGAGCAAAAAACCGTGCTGATCACGCTGCCGCTGTTTCACACGACCGGACAGACTGTGCAGATGAATACGAATCTTTATGGCGGCAATCGCGTCGTGCTGCTCCCGCGTTTCGATCCGGCAGCGACGCTCGATGCAATGCTGAAAGAAAAAGTCAATTTCTGGGTTGGCGTGCCGACGATGTATTGGGCATTGCTCAAACACGTTGACGAAACCGGCTATGACATAAGCCATATTGCCGATAATATGAAGGTCTGCACGTCAGGCGGAGCACCGATGCCGGTCGAGCTGATGAAAGAATTTCAGGAAAGATTCAATGTCCGCGTGATGGAGGGGTACGGCCTCTCCGAGACATCCCCCCTCGCGACGTTTAACCAATTCGAAAAGCCTTCAAAGCCAGGCACCGTTGGACAGCCGATCTTTGGCGTCGAGATTAAATGCTTTGATGAAAATGATAAGGAAGTCAAACGCGGCGAGCGCGGCGAGATAGTTATTCGCGGGACAAACGTGATGAAAGGCTATTACAAACGCCCCGAGGCGACCGCTGAAGCCTTTCGCAACGGCTGGTTTCACACCGGCGACATTGGCATTATGGACACCGAAGGCTATCTCGCCATCGTCGATCGCAAAAAGGACATGATCCTGCGCGGCGGCTATAACATCTATCCGCGCGAACTGGAGGAGGTTATTATCACGCATCCGGCGGTAAGCTTGTGCGCCGTGATCGGCGTGCCATGCGAGCGGCTGGGAGAGGAGGTCAAAGCATTCGTCGTTCTCAAACATGGACAAGAGTTGACCGCCGAAAATTTTATCGATTGGTGTAAAACGCAAATTGCCGCCAACAAATATCCGCGTTTTGTCGAATTTCGCGACCAGCTGCCCATCGGCGGTACGGGAAAGATATTCAAGCGGGCTTTGCGCTCTGAAACCATCTAATTGCCCCGCCCCGCAGCGGCTGGGGCAGATGGGGCGCAGGTGGGGCAACATCCCTTTACCTTGGCGTTCTTTGCAACTTTGCGTGCAACTGATTGACTGGCTTTTCTGAATTTCAGCCGATGTTTCACATAAAACTTCTTGTCACTTTGATTTTTTTTGCTATGGTGGCGATGGCATCCTGCTTCGCTTCAAAGCCAACACGCTTTGTTATCGCGGACAGTAAATCGTACGAGGCATCGATTTTCCGTCAGCATTGCTCGATTTGTCACGGGCCCGAGGGCGAGGGAAAGACGCTCGATGACGGAACAAAAGTGCCGAGCCTGCGCGAAGGAGAATTTAAATTTAAGAGCGAGTCCGAGATCTACAAACAGATCTCCGATGGCGGTAACGGCATGTCGCCGTTTCGCGATCTGTTAACCGCAAGAGAGCTAAAGTTGATGGCAGGCTTTGTCCATAATGACCTTAGAGCTAATATTAAGTAGTATGAAAGTACTAATCACCGGTGCGAGTGGACTGATCGGCCAGGCGCTGCAAAAGTCATTTACCGAAAAAGGCTATGAGATGCTACTTGCATCGCGCAAAGAGCCGACGGACGAAGGTCATATCCAATGGGATATTGACACCGGTTTTGCCGACCCGGAAAAGCTCGAAGGCATCGACGCCGTCGTTCATCTCGCCGGTGAAAACGTAAGCGGACTGCGTTGGACCGAGGATAAGAAAAAAGCGATCCGCGACAGCCGCGTCCTCGGCACACGCAGCGTCGTCGATGCAATCTCAAAACTCAAAAAGAGGCCCAAAGTCTTTATCGCGGCGTCAGCGATCGGCTTTTACGGCGAACGGGGCGAGGAAGAGGTGACAGAATCGAGCGCCGCCGGGGATAATTTTCTTGCCGAGGTCTCAAAGGCGTGGGAATCAGAATCACGCCGGGCTGAGGATGCCGGAATTCGCACGGTGTTGCTTCGAACAGGTATCGTTTTGTCGAAAGACGGAGGAGCATTGTCCACTATGCTCTTGCCATTCAAACTCGGCGTTGGCGGCGTGGTCGGCAGCGGCAAGCAGTGGATGAGTTGGATATCGCTCGACGATCAAGTGGCTGTCATCAACTTTGCCATCGAGAACGAAAATCTTCGCGGTGCGGTCAATGCTGTCTCGCCGAATCCGGTCATAAATCACGATTTCACTAAGACGCTCGGCGAGGTTCTCTACCGACCGACATTCCTGCCCCTGCCCGAATTCGCCGTCTCGATGGTCTTTGGCGAAATGGGCGACGCTTTGCTGCTGGCAAGCACAAAAGTCCTGCCAAAACGGCTCGAAGACGCTGGATTCAAATTCAAATATCCCGACCTCAAAGCCGCGATCGAGCATGCTGTGTCAGAACCCGTTGCGTGAGCGACGGGCAAGTTTCTTTTACCGCAGATCAACGCCAACAAACTGGCCGCCCCCTTACGCAGGCGGTTCTGACAAAAATAGAATTGGACGGCTGGGAGCGGCGTCGGAGGCGAAGGGAGCGATCTGTAAGTTTAATAAATACTCGCCGTCCTCGACTTCGTTTGGTACATATATCAGCTCAGTGATCGTACTATATATGCGTGTGGCCGAATGTGTTTCATGGCTTCCCGGCTTGACATTCCAAAAAATGCGATGATTGGAGAGTTTTCCGTCGTCAAAAAGCCGGTCTATCGACGGCATATCGACAAGCAGATGTTTGAAGCCGCACTCGACAATATATTCCATAGCCTCAGTCGAGAAATACGGCGAAATGTTGCTTTCGTCATATCGCCGCGTGAGTTTCGAGTCGTCGTTCGGCAACGTGCGAATAATCAGCGAGTCAGAACCACCTGCGGTAGCGGGTGGTTGAACTCCCGCAGATTTCAACCCATCCAGCGAAATAAGGGAATCATTGCTTTGCGGTTCCGGCGCGACCGACACCAGCACTGACGGAATAAAAACATCCCGCAAACAATCCGTCACAGCGATCCGCTCGTGGGTAATATGCCCGACACACTCGGTATGTGTCCCGTTGCAATGAGGAATAAAGTTATATTGCTCGAAATTAACACTCCCGCCCCGTCGCGTATCGCCGACCAGATCGCCCGCCTCGCAAGGCTTTGACGTTGCAGTCCCAACCCCATACGCATTCGGCTGTGGGCCGTTAAAATTTAGCGGGATTGAGATGTCTAAGAAATCAGTCATTTGAATTGGTTTGAACTTCCGAAAAGAACCACTTGAGCCGATTTACCATTAGGTGCTCAAGCTTCGCAAAGGCTTTCTTTGCCGACGATTCAGTTTCAAAGAAGGTCTTTAAGTAAGCGCTTCGACGTATCTAAAACGTACGCGGCCGACCGGAGTCATAGAAATTCGTAGTTCCTCACGCCCGAACTCAAAAATTGGCTTCTGCACAATAATTAAATCCCTAAGCGAACTAGTTCCAAATACGCCTTGGCTGAATCGCGACTGAGCGATTTGACCTATCAAACTACAGATCGGTCTTTCCTCCGGCCCATCAAATCTTTCTTCGAGTGACGCCCAACTCTCGGTTCGCATTAAGGAATATTGACCTTGTAAAAAACGCTTCATCTCTACGTCTCCAATTTTCGAACATGGCCCATTACTTCATCGACATCTATCTCCCTTTTACTTTCGACGCCGGCGCAGATCTCCATCAATAGACGATCCTGTGCGTTTCCTTTCTCCTTCGCAACCGAATACGGCAGGTCTTCGCGGAATGTGACCATTGAATATTTTGAGAAATAGTCGGGATATGTCTGTTCGAGCTTGGTTTCGAGTTCTCTTTTTCTCACAAATACAGGGTTGGCGACAGCGTCGCGCATTTCGTAGAAATTCTCTTCGGCCATATCGGCTATGGCGTCGGTGTTTACCTTTCGCAGTTCGCCGTATTCCTCATAGATAGTTTCCCAAGCGGTGCCATGTTTCTCGATCAATTGGTCGAGAACGCGGACATCCTCAAACGCACAGTTCATCCCCTGTCCGTAGAAAGGAACCACCGCATGTGCCGAATCCCCGAGCAGCAGAGCCTTACCCCCGGCATTCCACGGCCAGCATTTTATTGTGCCAAGATTCCCTGTCGGATTCGCAAAGAAATCTTCTGTCAGCGTCGGCATCAGCGGGATGGCGTCTGGGAATTCGCGAATGAAGAACTCCAGAACCGAAGCCTCGTTGGTGAGCGTTGCAAAGTCAGAACCACCTACATAAGCGGGTGGCCTGGTCGTCGTCTTAATCGGATATGGGGGGACAAGTGCGGGTATTGAACTCATGGCTGCGTCTTTGCCGCCCGCTAACGCAGGCGGTTCTGACTTGTGGGCCAGAAACAACGTGCAGGTAAAACTCCCATCAAAATTCGGCAGGGCGATCATCATAAATTTATGCCGAGGCCAGATGTGAAGTGCGTTTTGCTCTAAGTCAGTACCACCTGCGGTAGCGGGTGGTTGAACATCTAGTTCGTCGCGGGCAGGAATCACCAACTCCCTATATCCATGTTCCAACCACGTTTGCGAAAAATCAAACCGCTCGACTCCACCGTGGAGCATCGCGTTTCGCACCGTCGAACCGGCACCGTCGGTCGCGATCAGAGTGTCGCCTTTGACCTTTGCTCCGCTCGAAAACTTCGCTTCGGCCCTTGAGCAATCAAAATAGACACATCGTTGATTAAAATGAAACCGCACGCCCGGATATTTTTCAGCCTCATTTATCAGCGCGATGTTTAAACCGGCTCGCGAAACGGAATTGATATATTCGCCCTTTCGCCCCGAATATGGCAGGAGCTTGGTCTCGCCGGAGATCGAATGAATCATTCTCCCGTACATCGGCACGGCCTCGCCAAGCATGTATTTATCCATGCCGACCTCACGAAGAGCAGCGATGCCGCGATCCGAGAGCGCAAGATTGATCGAACGCCCGGCGGCAACTTCTTCCAAACGCATATCGCCGCGCGACTCATATATATCGACCGCGATCCCGCGTTTTGCCAGATAAATCGCCAGCAACGACCCCGCCAATCCCGCACCGATGATTACGACATTTGTTCGCGACATATAAATAAGAATTGTAAATTGTGAATTGGCCAATTGTTAACTGGGAAATATCCATCCAATTCACCATTAGACAATTTCAATTGACAATTCAAGTCAGGCACTCGATCAGGATCTTTGAAAAACGGTTGACGTCATTAAACGAGTTATAAAGCGGAGCGGGGGCAACACGGATCACGTCAGGCTCGCGCCAATCGGCAAAAACGCCGCGCTCGACGATGCGCTCATGCATACTCTTGTCGCATACCCGTATTGAAAGCTGACAGCCGCGTTGTGCCCGATCGCGGGGTGTGACTATTGAAATACCTGCATCGCCGATGTCATCAATGAGCTTTTCGAGATAGCCGGTCAATTTCCTTGATTTTTCCACTAATGCTTCCATTCCCGCTTCTTCAAAAATTTCGAGCGATGCCCGCAGAGCCGCCATTTGCAGGATCGGCGGATTTGAGATCTGCCAGCCCTCAGCGCCCGCAATCGGCCTAAATTCCGGCCCCATCAGGAATCGAGTTTCTTTGTCGTGCCCCCACCAGCCTGCAAAACGCGGGAGTTCAAATGATTTGGCGTGGCGTTCGTGAATGAACGCTCCGCCGACCGCACCGGGCCCGCCGTTGAGATATTTGTAAGAGCACCAAGCGGCAAAATCCACATTCCAATCGTGCATTTTTAGATTGATATTTCCAGCAGCATGAGCCAAATCGAATCCGACGACCGCTCCCGCTTTATGACCGGCTTCGGTAATAGCCAGCATCTCAAATGCCTGTCCGCTGTAATAATTTACACCGCCAAGCAGAACGAGAGCTATCGAATCACCTTCGCGCTCGATAACATCGACGATATCTTCTGTCCGCAGCGTCGATTCACCCTCGCGAGGAGCAAGTTCGATAAGCGAATTCGCTGGATCATATCCGTGAAAACGTATATGTGAGACAACTGCGTATTGATCTGACGGAAAAGCACCTTGCTCAATAGCGATCTTGCGCCGCGTCGGGGTGGGCCGGTAAAACGAGACCATCAATATATGTAAATTGACCGTGAGCGAATTCATTACGATCGTCTCGATGGGCTTTGCACCGATAATGTGCGACATCTGTTCTGTCAAAAATTCATGATACGGCAGCCATGGTGTCTTTGCTTTTACGTGAGCCTCAACACCGAGCTTTTCCCAATCCTTCAACTCTTGCTCGACATAGCCGCGAGCTGTTTTAGGCATCAATCCCAACGAGTTTCCGGTGAAATAGATCGGCTCGACGCCATCTTTTGCCGCCGGAAAATAAAACCGTTCGCGAAAATCCGACAACGGATCGTTCGCGTCTATCTCATATGCTGTAGTTAGTGTTGTATCATTCATCTTCTTCATTCAACCAAAGGGCGATCACGTCTACGTCGTATCTCTCTAATATCGGGTCTGCCGTCATCAGCCGCAAACCGTTGTTCCTCGCTTGTGACACAAGCAGCCTATCGAAAGGATCATTGTGGTGGTAAGGCAGATCGCCGACTGCGCACGCGTCACGAACTGTAATAGCCAATTGCCTGATCCCGGAAATTTGAAGGATCTCAGTTATGAACTCGAATGGCGGTTTCGGCAACCTCAGCTTTCCCTTCGACCACTTTATTGCGATCTCGAGCGCGCTTACGGACGAGAGAAAGACCGTTTGGTCTGAATCCAGCAAGATCGACATCACCGATGGAGTAAGTCGCTTATTCTCCTCAGCGGCCCAGATAATGACATGGGTGTCTAGGAGAATGCTCATTCCATTTCACCTACTTCTTTTCTGTCTTCTTTCATAACCTTGTCTAGAAAGGTTTCGGCGTCACCTGTGAAATATGCCATGGTCTCGTCGTCAAGGTTGTCAAAATCGTCATTGATCTTAATCTGGCCTTCCCACATCCCGATCCAACTATTTTTCGTGTCCCCATTAGTGGCAGGCACTAATTTAACTGTTTCTTTACCATTCCGCGTGATCACCACCTCTTCGCCCTCAAGAGCCTTATTTATCATCTGACTCAACTTGGATTTTGCCTCGTAAACGCTAACTTTCATAAGTTAACACTAATCTAGTCAGACTAGCTAGTCAAGTCAAGTAAATAGAGATATATCAATATTTAGCCAATTCAGAGCCGCTCCATGCAGAAGCATTGCCTCGATCACATCATTATAGCCGCATGATTTGATCAGTTTGCCCGGCTTGGCCTCACCGAGCGGGAATGGATAATCGGTGCCAAGTGCGACGCGTCCGTCCCCGACGAGAGTTATCAAAGAATCTAATGTTGCCGCATCATGAACTAATGAATCGAAATATATTTTATTCAAATATTTTCGCGGATTGTGCGAATTATCGACGGCGCACAAATCAGGCCGCACCTCGAAGCCGTGCTCGATGCGGCCGATGGTTGCCGGAAATGACCCACCGCCGTGTGCAAAACAGATTCGCAAATCAGTCAAACGCTCGAGCGTTCCCGAAAAGATTAGGGAACAGATCGCACGTGAAACTTCGGCCGGCATCCCGACGAGCCAGGGTAGCCAGTATTTCCGCATATCCGCCTCGCCCATCATGTCCCACGGATGAACAAAAACTGCCATACCGAGTTCCTGACAAGCGGAAAAAAAATCGAACAAATGCGGCTCGCCGAGGTTTAGTTGATTGATGTTAGTGCCGATCTGAACACCGGCAAGACCTATCTCTTTGCAGCGGTTCAATTCTCGGATCGCAAGCTTTGTGTCCTGCATCGGCAGTGTTCCGAGACCAATAAAACGTAAAGGAAATTCAGCAACGATACCGGCAATATGGTCATTTAAAAAGCGGGCGATCTCAGCTCCGTCGTGGGGTTTTGTCCAATAACTGAACATCACAGGCACAGTTGAGAGCACTTGTACACTCACCCCATATGAATCACAATCCTCGATTCGTTTTGCCGCGCTCCAGCAGTTTTCGTCAACGTCCCGAAACGAAACGCCATCGTCGCGCAGCATCCGCGCTCGGCACGGCTGATAGTGATCGAGCATGATAAACCCCCCATAACCAAATTTATCAGCCCATCGGGGAATTTCTTTGGGCAGAATGTGAGTATGAACGTCAATTTTCAGCATTGATTTATTTTAACCATTGCCACTCGGATGCGGAAACCTACCGACTAACTGACAAAAAAAAGAAAAGACAAAGAACGAGGAAATCCGCGTTTTTTTTCTTTTCTTTTCAACGATTTTTCGATCCTTTTATGGATCCAAATTGTCGGGATCCTCATCACCGTCATCAGATGGACGCCGTCGTCCGCCACCCCCGCCCGTAAATGCAGGGATATTGATATATGGAATCTTGGCTTCCTGCATCATGGTGTTGAGAGCAGCCAGGTCTACGCTTACCAATTTCTGAACATCATCCACAGCCGGGGGAATCTTCTTTGACAAAAGATCGATCTGCGCCAATTCATCCTCTGTCGGAGCGTTTGACGCCCCTTCGATTTCAAATAAAAGCTGTGCAGCACGTTGATTGAGCGGCGTCGGCAATTCAACCAACGGCGGTCCCGCCTGACTGATATTGCTCGTCAGAGACGGCGGTGTGCCCCAGTTCACATAGATCGCGTCGATCTTTTTGAGCAGATCGTCCGCAACTTTCTTTACGTTATCGGGAACCGGCGTTGAGCCGGGTTTCTTCCACGATTCGATAGCCGTATTCAGATTTGAACGCAAGTTTACAATCGTAAATTGCGCAATTGTGGATTGCGGCACAAGCGGTTGGAGCCTGGTCAAAGCGGCACGTTTCTTGGCGCGATCCTCGACGGAAAAAACTACACGGGGATCCTCAACGACTTTTAATGGTTTGGACAATTCCTTGTCGCCAAGTTTCACTTTGACTGTATAATCACCCGGATCAACCCGTAGGCCAAGTTGTGCCAAAGCCGCTCCAAATCCGCCACCTGCTCCACCGGCAGCGCCCGCCTCTGGACCGAGTTGCGGGCCGACGGGACGCGAACGCATGTCCCAAACATAGCGGTTAATTCCCTTCGTTGCTATGCATGTTTGTGCGCCTCCGCCGCCGAATCTGCCTCCACCTCCGCCGCCTTGGCCTTGAACTGCCGGTGCCGGAGGTGCTGTCTTAGTACAATTTATAGTTCTGACCGTCTGTCCCTGTGCATCCTGGATCGTGATATTGACAGTTTCCTTTTCGCCAAGCGGATCTTTGAGGTAAAAATCGATCATCGCCCCGTTTGGCGGATTTTGACCGTAGAAAGCCTTGTCCGAGGTTAGTGATTTATTGTTCCATGTCCGATACATCACGGCCGGTCGGGTGTCATAGAGATAAATATTGCTGCTGACGACGGTCTCGCTCATCTGTTCGATAGGCGTAATGTCATCCATCACCCAGATCGAACGTCCGTGTGTGCCCAGGATCAGATCGTTTTCACGAGGATGAATGAGGATATCGTCAACCGGGACGGTCGGGAAATTTTGCTTGATCTGTGTCCAGCTTCCGCCGCGATTATACGAGACAAAAAGCCCAAACTCGGTGCCGACGAACAGCAGATTCCTGTTTCGAGGATGCTCTCGAATGACATGGGCAGTCCCGTTTTTCTCAGTCAGGTTCGCCGCGATCGACTTCCACGTTTCGCCAAAATCGGTTGTCATATAGACGTAAGCCTTGAAATCCCCCATACGGTGACCGTCAAAAGTTGCAAACGCAGTTCCTTCGTTTTCGCGCGAGCCGACGACACGCGTTACGTAAGTTCCTTTAGCCAAACCCGGCACCTTGTCAACGACATTTTTCCAATTTTGGCCATCGCGGGTGACCTGTAAATTGCCATCATCGGTGCCGACCCAGAGGACGCTGCGGTTGATTGGCGATTCGGCGATGGTCGTAACGGCGGGAAATTGCTGTACGCCGTCGTGCCGCGAACGCGTATTTTTATCCGGCACCTTGCCCATGATTGGCAATGTGTTGCGATCGACGCCGGTCGTCAGATCGGGGCTGACCCGCGTCCACGAATCGCCGCGATTTGTCGATTTAAAGAGATAATTGCCACCGTAATAGATCGTGTTAGAATCATAGGCCGAAATGAGAATGGGCGAATTCCACTGGTAGCGGAAATGCGGCTTATCCTCTTCGTCACGCGGGCGTATGTCCTTGCTTTCGCCGGTCACCAGGTTTCTCCGAAGCACGTTGCCGTCCTGCGATTCGGTATAGACGATGTGCGGATCGTTCGGGTCGGGCTGGGCATAAAAACCGTCGCCACCGCCGATCGTGTACCATTCGTCGTTGCTTATGCCACGCGGGTTAAACGACATGCTCGGCCCGCACCAAGCATTATTATCTTGAAGCCCGCCGCAGATCTTATATGGCATGGCGTTATCGACTCCGACCTCGTAAAACTGGCCGATTGGCACCGTATTTGCGTAATCCCATGTCTTGCCGCGATCATAGGTAATATTTATGCCGCCGTCATTTCCCATTAACAGATGATCGGAATTATTCGGATCGATCCAGATCGCGTGGGTGTCGGCGTGGGGGGCGCGCGCATTGTTTGTCGTCCAGGTCTTGCCGCCGTCCTCGGAAAACTGCATCGTCACGCCGGCGACCCAAACGCGCTGATCATTGTTGGGATCGACGCGGATTTGGCTAAAATACATCGGGCGCGGATTATTGGCAATGTCGCTCATTTTTGTCCAAGTCTCCCCCTTATCATTTGAGCGAAAAACACCGCCATTTGCGTGCTCGACGAGAGCATAAACGATATTTGTATCCTTTGGATAAATGGCGATCGCATTGCGGCCAGTTTCCAGCAGGTTTTCAGGGCGTGGGGTCGGGGCGTTTTCGTTGTCATACGGCATTCCCTTGGTGATTTTTGTCCAGGTTTCCCCGCCATCGTTAGTTTTGTAAAGAGCGCTTCCCGCTCCGCTGCCGTTAAACCCAAAAACTGTTCTACGGCGTTGATACATCGCAGCATAGAGGATGTTAGGGCTCTCGGAGTCAAGTGCGATGTCGGTTGCGCCGGTATCTGCATCTACTTTCAGGACAAGCTGCCACGTTTTTCCGCCATCAGTCGTTCTGTAAACGCCACGCTCGGAGCTTGCCGCCCAAAGATTGCCGGTGGCGGCGACATAGACGATGTCGGGGTTTGTCGGATTAACGACGACGCGGGCAATGGCTTTGGTTCCCGCGAGACCCATATATTTCCAAGTTTTTCCCGCATCCATCGACTTGTAGATGCCGTTGCCCCAAGACGAGCTTTGGCGGTTGTTCGATTCCCCGGTCCCGGCCCACACTATCGAAGGGTTCGACGGCGAAATCGCAATATCGCCGACACTCGAAACGGCTTCTTTATCGAATATCGGCGTCCACGAAGTCCCGCCGTTTACTGATTTCAAAATACCGCCGGCCGCTGTCGCGACGTAGATAATACGCGGGTCGGATGCCACAACCTCGATATCGTCGATGCGCCCGCCCATAGTCGCCGGGCCGATCTCGCGAAATTTCAGACCGGCGAGGGCGGTTTGAAATGTTTTCTCGATGTCCGAGGCCGGGGTCGGCTCCGCTGCGGGCGTTGTCGCAGTAGGCTTGCCTCTGGGCCTGGCCGGCGTGCGTGTTGGAGCGGGTTGCGGCGTAGGCGAAGGCAACGGCGTCGGCTTGTCCTCCTGTGCGGTGACCGATAAAACGACCGACAATAGTATTAGAAGGAAAACGAATAGATATCTGCGAGATATTCTCATCTTTTTAAGACCTCAAAAACGGTAAATTTTGAATAGAAGAAATTCAAAGGTAAAACGCACTATGTTTGAATTTGTTTCAATTTAGGCTAGTTCCGGCTAATAAGCAAATTACAGCTGACGTCAAAACGACACTTTGCAAAAATTTACAGTCGCCAGCTGAACGTTTGGAAAATCACTGCCTTGCCGGAGATTTAATGGTGGGTAGTGTGCGTTTTTGCTCGGTCTTGAGGTCGTCGGTTTCGGACTTGCCGGTCACGTCCCAGTTAAAATTCATAATAAAGCGGCCTGCATCGATCATCTCTTTGCCGTCGGCGTCAATCTGTTTTTGGATCGCTTCGCGTGTTGCAAACTTGTACATTTCCTTACTGCCAATATCGTTGCCCGACAACTCGATGCTTCGCCGCACTCGAAGCGAGCCGCCCGGATCGAGCTGCTCACCACGGTCAGTCGCGGCCTTCATCACCGTTTTATCGAGATAGTCGCCGCAAAGCCCCTCGATGCGATTGCCGTCACTGTCGATCTTGAGGAAATCATTCGCCGACATCGTCGCGATCGGCGAAACATAAAGCCGCCGCTCAAATTTTTCCTTGCCCGCCTTGTCCTTAAAGATCGACGACGTATCCCACGTGCAGGCCACAAAAACTGTCTGCGCATTGATGCGGGCACTGCCGACGGCAAAAACACATGCCAAAAAAATGGCCGTAAAGATAATGATTTTTTTAGTCTTATTCATTTTGAACCTCGCTAGTTCATCCCTTGATCTGGAATGTTATGTGAATTTCATACTAAATACTTCTTGAATCGATTTAATGCTCGCTTGCGTTCCTTCTTTCAACATCCATTTTTTCATAATGGCCCGGCCCGCCTTCAACAACGTCAAGGAAAGATCATGTAACTGATCCACCTGCCGCAAGCGTCTCTCGACAGCTTTTTCGGACATATCAATCTTCTTCATTTTCGATTCGATAAATATTGGCCGAATCCTGCGGCCGGCCGGCACGTCGTTTTAGTTTGATCAATCCGTCGCGTGAAACCATCGAAATTGACCTGCCTAAATAATTGACCCTTTCCCGCGTTTCTTATACGTCTTCGATCTCGTCTATCACCAATAATAGCGAGACAAAGAATCGCATTATCAATTATCTTTGAGACCCTTCGAATTTCCAAAGGCGGATCTGTAAACGAAATATCGAGTCCGCGAATATCAAACCCGTTTTCGGCCGCAATTTTGAACGCATCGTTCAGCGATTCCTCCCTAATTAACAGATCAATATCCATCGTGGCTCGCGGAAAGCCCTGAATCGCCATCGCTAGCCCACCGCAAACGGCATACTCAAGACCCTCGTCGTTCCAGCCGTGACAAGTTTTGTAAATTCATCAAGAAGAAAGGTCATTTCTTTAATTTACAACCGGCGGCTCCATCACAGCGCCGCAGCTTTTACATGTTCGCAATTCCTCGGAGCCGTAAAATCGGGCAAACACGCCCTGAAACTGTGTGGTGATGTTTTCAAGCTGGAAATATTCCTCGTAGAGCTTTGCGTTGCAGTTTTCACAAAACCAGAGCAGGCCATCGAGTTCGCCTTCGCGGCGGTTGCGCTCGATCACGAGGCCGACGGTATTGGCGCCACGGATCGGATTATGCGGAATACGCGGCGGCAGCAGGAACATCTCGCCTTCGCGGATAGGCACTTCGACAGCCTTGCCGTCCTCCTGTATCTGCACCTTGATGTCGCCTTCGAGCTGGTAAAAAAGCTCTTCGCCCTCGTCCCAGTGATAGTCTTTACGCGAATTCGGGCCACCGACAACCATCACGATAAAATCGCCGTCGTCATAAATACACTGGTTCCCAACCGGCGGTTTTAGCAAATGCCGGTGCTCGTCTATCCATTGTTTGAAATTGAAAGGTATGCCAATTGCCATAAAAGCTTTTGGTATTACGTAAATTAGAGCTATTATAGCCCGAAAAGACTTATAGAGGTAGCTGCTTCCGACGCATCTACAAGAATCCAGATTAGCAATAAAGACGAAAAAACAAACAACTATGAATATCAACGAAGAAAAATTAAATCAGCTGCTTGGTAAATTTGTTGGAGATCTTGGGGCCACCATTCATGCCGGCTCGGTCGTTATCGACGAGGAACTCGGACTTTACAAGGCAATGGGAACCGCCAATGAACGGGTAACATCAACGGAACTTGCGCGGCGTACGGAAACAAATGAGCGTTATGTTCGCGAATGGCTGAACGCTCAGGCCGCCAGCGGCTATGTAGAGTATGACGCTGGCAGCGATAGTTATTATCTTACGAACGAGCAGGCCTTCGTTTTGACCGATGAAAACAGCGGCGCCTATTTGCCGGGCGCCTTTATGCTGGCAACCGCAGCTCTAACGGCTGTTCCAAAAATCACTGAGCGGTTCAAAACCGGAGAGGGCCTTGGCTGGCACGAGCACGACCAAAAACTCTTTTGCGGCACTGAGCTTTTTTTTCGCCCAGGGTACGCAGCGAATCTCGTAAGTGCGTGGATACCCTCACTCAATGGGGTCGAAGAAAAACTGAAAGCCGGGGGAAAGGTTGCCGACATCGGCTGTGGCCATGGTGCCTCGACGATCCTGATGGCGCAGGCTTACCCAAATTCAACATTTGTCGGCTTTGACTATCATGGCAAATCGATCGAAACGGCACGGAAAAAGGCGGAAGAAGCCGGCGTCAGCGGTCGCACAACATTCGAGATCGCAAAATCAAAAGAATTTCCGGGCAGCGATTACGATCTTGTTACTTTTTTTGATTGTTTGCACGACATGGGTGATCCAGTCGGAGCCGCGGCACATGTCAGGAAATCGCTGAAAGAAGACGGTACATGGATGATCGTCGAACCGTTTGCCCATGATAAGACGGAGGACAATCACAACCCGATCGGACGGGTTTACTATTCGGCCTCGACACTGATCTGCACGCCTGCCTCACTTTCGCAGGAAGTCGGGCTGGCTCTCGGTGCGCAGGCCGGAGAATCGCGGCTGAAAACGGTTGCAAACGAGGGCGGTTTTACGCAATTTCGCCGCACGAGTGAAACACCGTTTAATCTTGTTCTCGAAGCCAGACCTTGACTCCGCGTCTTCCTTTGTCGAGGCTCTTTAATGAAAATGACGCTCAAGACATTTTGTATTCGAGCAGTTTATTGACCGTCCGCCAATTCCGGCCCGTGGCGGCGACTTTTAGCTTTTTGTCGATAAACCCTTTGCCAACCGCGCTGTCCGTAATATGGATCTTGAGAAGGCAAGCAACGTGGCGGCCCAAGACCGCAAATATCTCGTTTTCGTTGCCCTGCTCAAGTAGTAAAGTCTCTTGCTGATTGGTCAGCTTTTCGTTCAGAAAGAAAACATGGACATCCTTATGGCTCTCAAACTGCCCGGCAAAAGGATTCCATGCAACGACCTCTTCGATCTCGGCCATCGGTCGCACCATTACCGAAATATCAAAGCCAAAGTCTTTCTGGATGGCGTCGTGGATCCTTGACGACAATTCTTTTTCAAATGACAAGCCCTTACTTACGTGACGGCTATTGACATCAAAGATGATGTTTCCGCTATTGATATAGCTTTTTACATCCGTAAATCCGAGCGACGTAAATGTCCCGCGCAGCGTCTCCATCTTGATCATGTTCTTACCCGTGACATTTATGCCGCGGAGCAAAGCAACGTATTTCATCAGACGTTTTGCATGTCAATCACAAATCGATATCGAACATTCGCATTGACCGTGCGGTCATAGGCCTCTTCGATCCGGTCGGGCGAGATGACCTCGACATCGGCGATGATGCCATGGGCTGCACAAAAATCGAGCATTTCCTGAGTCTCGGGAATACCGCCGATCAGAGAACCGGCCAGCGTCTTGTTGCCCATGATAAGCGAGATCGCCGGAACGGCGGCTGGAGTTGTTGGCACACCGACTACAACCATCGTTCCACGCAGCTTGAGCAGCCCCAGATACATATTCACATCGTGCTCGGCCGAGACGGTATCGAGAATAAAGTCAAACATGCCTGCTAAAGACACTAGATTTACCGGGTCGCGGGTCACGGCGAAATGGTGAGCATCGAGAGCTTTAGCATCCGCCTCTTTTGACGGCGAAGTGCTAAAAACTGTGACCTCGGCCCCCATCGCGGCGGCGATCTTGACACCCATATGACCCAGACCGCCGAGACCGACAATGCCGACTTTTTGGCCTGGGCCGACGTTAAATCTCTTGAGTGGAGAGTAGGTCGTAATCCCCGCGCACAACAACGGTGCCACGCCGGCTAGGGCTTGTCCGCTATCAACCTTGAGAGCGTATTTCTGGTCAATAACGTAATGTTTCGAATAGCCGCCGTATGTCGGCGTTTCGCGATCCATCTCGGTGCCGTTGTATGTGAATGCACATTGCTTTTGGCAAAACTGTTCAAAACCCTCTTTGCACGGGGGACATACCCGACACGAATCGACAAAACAACCTATTCCGGCCGTGTCGCCAATGGCAAATTTTGTCACCGAGCTGCCAACCTGACTTACCTTCCCGACTATCTCGTGACCGGGCACCATCGGATACATAGCCGGGCCCCATTCGCTACGGGCCTGATGAATATCCGAATGGCAAATACCACAATATTCTATGTCGATCAAAATATCATTAGCACCGACATCGCGGCGCTCAAAATCGAACGGGCCAAATTTGGCGTTTTCGTCATGTGTTGCGTAACCGTTTGTTTGTATCACTTAGTCTCCTTTTTAATCTATGTGTCAGTAGCCCGCACGTAAGTAAGGGCTCTCTTGGCGACGATGAGCCCTTACTTACGTGCGGGCTACTGACACGATCTTTTAGTCAATTGTCGCTATTATCTTTAATTCGATGGCGATCGGCGTCGGCAAAGCGTTTACCTCGACCGTTGTCCGGCACGGCTGATTATCCGCAAAATACTCGGCGTAGATTTGATTATACACCGCAAAATCGTCTTTCATATTTGTCAGAAATACAGTTACATCGACGATCTTATCCCAGGACGATCCAGCATCTTCCGTAATATATCTGACATTTTGAAACACAGACCGGCATTGGGTTTCGATGTCGTATGAAACGATCTCCCCATGTTCATTCAACTCTACTCCGGGAATCTTCTTCGTTCCACGCTCGCGCGGCCCAACGCCTGACAGGAACAGCAAATTCCCGACACGTCTGGCGTGCGGGTAAAGTCCGACAGGTTCCGGTGCTTTTGACGATTTAAACGTGCCGTCATTCATATTTATTCTTAATAATAATATCAAATAAACGGATGTGCGGGCTTTTGTCGCATCCAATATCTGCATGCTCTCGAATACAATACCGGAGCCAATTTCGTTGGCATCGCCAAACGAATGAAATAAACTATTTATATGTCGATCATTATGAAGTCATTATTAGCCACAACCATTTTTATAACAGCGTTGGCTTGCAGCGTCGCAAGCAGCAGTTCGACCAAAGACGTCGATTTGCGCGGACTCGAGCCGACCCCGGCGAAAGACGCCAAACCGGTGGATCCGAAAGGGCTGCAAACAGCCGTATTTGCAGGAGGATGTTTTTGGGGCGTCGATGCAGTATTTAAGCATGTCAAAGGCGTGACTGAGGTCAAATCGGGCTATTCCGGCGGCGAAGCAAAAACCGCTCAATACGATACCGTCAGCGGCGGCGACACCGGCCATGCCGAATCGGTCAAGGTCATATTTGACCCAGCAAAAGTCACGTATGTTCAGCTACTGACGATTTTCTTTTCGGTCGCTCACGACCCGACCGAGCTCAATCGTCAGGGTCCTGACACCGGTACACAATATCGCTCGGCAATTTTCTACGCCGACGAAGATCAAAAGAAAGCGGCTCAGGAATATATCGACAACATAGACAAATCAAAGACTTTGTCGAAACCGGTCGTGACCGAGGTCGTGCCGCTCAAGGCTTTTTACGACGCTGAGGCATATCATCAGAATTATCTGGCGCTTCACCCCAGTCAGCCGTATATCGTTATAAACGATAAGCCAAAGGTTGCGGCATTAAAGGCTAAGTTTCCCGACCTTTACTTTGAAAAATAGGCGGTCAATGCCGTTTTTTATATAGATCCGCAATGCCGATAGTTATGCCGGTGAAGAAACCGACGCGTGGAGCCTGAGACGTCAGCCCGGCACGGACGCCCCCGTCAATTACCATCCGCCGGGTGATCTGATAAGAGACGCCGCCAATTGCGTAGATCGCTCCCTGCTGCCCATCGTTTCTGCTCGATCCGCTGATCTCGCTCTCGATGGTGAATTTTTTGGTCACATTATACGAAAACCCCAACGCCGCCCCGCCGCTTGACGCATGTCCGGGCCCGCTCATCCGTCCCGCGAGCAGGTAGATCACGTTTAGATCTATCGTCGTTTTTCCAATGGTCTTGCTGATCAGGCCAATAAAATTGTGATCGACCCGTCCGCTGCCAAGCCCTCTATTGGCGTCGGCTGTCGGCAGCTTAATGTAATATGCGAAAGCCATCCCCGGATGCGTGCTGTTTTCGTGCCGCAGAACGGCCTGGATGCCAAGCTGGGTATCGCCCGCACCGCTGTTTCGCTGACCGGTCTGATCTTTTAGAGAATACGGCGTGTCGGTGTCCAGCTCGATCAAAATTCGGCGGCTAATCGCAAAACGCACGGCGATCGGCATATCCTGTTGGTCGCTAAAATTGCCCTTTGAGTGAAAATTTGAGTTATATCCCATCTCGATCTGCAAAACGCCGGGCCGCTGAAACTCCGCCGGGTTAGAAACCCCCGGACGCGCCGGAACGATAAAGTCCGGCTCATCATCGGGCGTTGGGGTATCAGTTTGAGAATGGGCAACGACGCTAAAGATCAGTATCGCAAATCCGCAAAATAAATAATGCGTAATGTGACGGTTCATTACAGTTCGCTGTGCCCATGTGGACTATGCTTTATCTATCTTAATACAGACATTCTTCTCTTCAGTAAAAAACCTGAGCGTCTCAAATCCGCCTTCGCGGCCGATGCCGCTGTCTTTATAACCGCCAAACAGCGTTCGCAGATCGCGAAGCATCCAGCTATTGATCCAAACAAAACCCGACTCGAGTTTTGCAGCGACACGATGTGCCCGCGAGAGATTCTCAGTCCAGACGCTTGCCGACAGGCCATAGCGGACACTGTTTGCATAGGTCAAAACCTCGTCCTCGGTGTCAAACGGCATAATGGTAACGACCGGGCCGAAGATCTCTTCTTGATTCGTCCGGCAATCGTGCGGCAGACCCTCGACAACTGTCGGCTCGATAAACCAGCCGTCCGCGCATCGACCATCCAGATTCGCCTGGTTGCCGCCTGTCAGGATCGTGCCGCCTTCTTTTTGGGCAAGGTCGATGTAGGACATTATCTTTTCAAAATGCTGTTTCGAGACGATTGCACCGACATTCGTGTCGTCATGCAAAGGGTCACCGACCTTCAGCGAAGACACCCTCGAAAGAAAATCACTCTTGAATTGCTCATACATCGGCCGCTCGACAAATATCCGCGACCCACACAGGCATATCTCGCCTTGATTTGAGAATGATGAGCGAATCGTGGTTGCGAGCATTTCCTCGTAGTTACAATCGGCAAAAATTATGTTTGGATTTTTGCCGCCAAGCTCAAGCGACAGTTTTTTGAACATGGGAGCGGCTACACGCGCAATTTCCTCGCCGGTTTTTGTGCCGCCGGTGAACGAGATCGCTTTTACGTCTTTATGAGCGACGATCGCCGAGCCGACCTTTTGGCCGAGGCCGTGGACGACGTTTAGAACGCCGGGCGGTAAACCGGCCTCGATGCAGAGTTTCGACAGCAGATAGGCTGTCATCGGCGTCACCTCGGACGGCTTTGCGACGACAGAGCAGCCGGCGGCTAAAGCTGGTGCGATTTTCCATGTAAAGAGATACAGCGGCAGATTCCAGGGCGAGATGCAGCCGACGACACCGAGCGGTTGACGCAGAGTGTAATTGATCGCACCAAGCCCAACCGAGTCGTGAGATTCGTTCTCGGTGTGCATGGCGGCCGTTGCGTAAAATTTGAAATTAGCGACCGCTCTTGGGATATCAACCGTGCGTGCGAGCGATAAAGGCTTGCCCTGATCGATGCTCTCAGCCAATGCCAGCGGTTCGAGGTCACGCGCGATCAACGCCGCCAAACTCATCAAAATGTCAAGCCGCTCCTCAGCCGATGTCGCTGCCCATGCCGGAAAAGCAGCTTTTGCAGCCTCGACAGCTAAATGCACATCACGGTCGTCCGAATCCGGTATCAGCGAATATACCCGACCCGCCGAGGGATCGTAATTGTCCAGATAAGTAGCAGACGCCGGCTTGACCGACGAGCCGCCGATGTAGTTTTCGATTTGTTTCACTCGTGGCAGTCGCACTCGGACATATTTTTATTAATGTCCGCAGAGTAAATCCCCGGAGATTAGCCTTTAAAGCTGAAAAACTCGGCAGGAAATTCTTTCATTATGCGATATTCCTCTATCCCAAACGTCCAATAAAAATCGGTGGTGCCGGTATAGCTGTCAACCCTCAGAGCGATCTTGTATTTGTGTGGAAGCGTCAGACCGGCCACCTCGCGAATATCCTCAAAATCTTCGGTGAGTACAATCCCGTTATTGGCCATGTCCGCATCCCAACTAAAGTCTCCTCTGGCATGACTTGTATCGTGAAATCCCTGATCCGTCTCTATTTGACGATATTCGGTTCGTAAGTGATGAAAGTTCTCGGCATCAAAATAGAGTCTGATATATGAACCGGCCTTCAATCCACCTTTAGGAGAATATTTAACAACCCAGACATCGCGGTCACCGATTTTCTTTTTCCCTTCGGTTTCGAGTCTGCCGCCGAAACCTTCTTTTTGAAAAAAAATCCACGTCGAGAAAACGCAGCCACCAAATAAGTGATCGGTGAGAAACGTATCATATCTCGTCAAAAAGCTTCCTAATGGGGAACGGTGGCCTTGATCTACATTTGGTATACTGATCTTATTTCCAAACCAACCGATCCTCTCTCTCGAGTATTCTCTAAACTCAAAAGTAGAAAAGAATGCCAGATCGTTCCCGTTCGACGCCAGTACGGCTCGACCGTGCGACGTTTTTGTTAGCCGTGGCATATAAAATTCGCTTGAGCCTATCGCCATTCTCTGTTTTGAATTTGCGACAACATCGCTCTTGCCAATCGATTCGATATGTTTAGAAATGATCTCCTCTGCGCTCATTTTCTGAGCCTGCGCACCGATGACGCCAAAAACCAAAAGCGATGCGATAATTACGACAATTCGCGCTGTAAATAATTTACGGTACATAAAACCTCCGATCTCTGATTTGTGAAAAATTACTGTGAATATTGTTATATCACGTTTTGTTAAAATCCGTTCTTAAAATAATTCTAATTATCCGCGACAAATTCCTGACCGACTTAAACTTTGGCAAAGGTCAGGCCGGTTTGCCCCTGATATTTGCCGCCGCGGTCGTCGTAACTCACAGCGCAGTCTTCGTCCGATTCAAAAAATAGAATCTGGCCAATGCCTTCGTTGACATAGACCCGCAGCGGCAAATTGGCGAGATTGGCGATCTCGACAACCAGCCGGCCAGTCCAACCCGCCTCGAGCGGAGTTGTATTTACGAGCAATCCGGCGCGTGCGTAGGTTGATTTGCCGAGGGCGATGCCGGTCACATTTCGCGGCATTTTAAATGTCTCTACCGTCACGCCCAGACCGTAGTGATGCGGTGGCAGAAGGTAGTATTTTGCCCCGTCATCAGCGGTGTGCAACTCTGGTTCGATCAAGGAATAATGATCGTCAAAGCGTTTGGGATCTATCTCTCTGGCATGAACCGACGAAAAAATGCGAAAGCCGTCGTCCGCCAGCCGCATATCGTAACCGTAACTCGAACATCCGGCTGAAATGATGCGTTTGCCGTCAACCTCGCGGACAAGTTCCGACAGAAATGGCGTTATCATCTCCTGCTCATCGGCCATTTTTCTCAGCCAAATATCTGATTTGATAGTCATAGTGTGGATCTTGGCTTTTAGCTGGCTACTGATTATACGAAATGTCGGCTAAAACTGGAATTCTGAACTCGGTTAGGGGAAAACAGGCCGCTCCATTCTCAACGTGCCGTCGCCGACCGTAAATTTAAGCGAAACGTCTCCAACTCCTTTTTTTGCAATGATCGATTTTTCAGTGAAAGGCACTTTTCTGTCCCGTGGTTTTAGATCGAGAAGAGTATTTTCGATCTTCCCAATGCGGAGGATCGTCGCATCGATCTCGGCACTAACATTAGCCGTCAAACTCACATTCAAATTGCCAGTCGCAACCTGAATATTCGCCGAACGGCCACGCCAGCCGTGGATGCCAAACTTGACATCGACTTTGCCGCTGCCGACTGTCACATTTGTGGGGCCGCCTAAAACCGAGATCTCTGCGTTTGTTTCCAGAAAATTGATACGCATCGAGCCTTCGACTCCCGTGACTGACAGATCGCCTTTGCCGCCGTCGATCTCGAGATCGCAGTATTTTGGCACATGGATTACATAATCTATCCTGAACGGCAATCCTATCAGCTCTTTTGGAAATTTCTTTTGCAATTTTTTCATCGCGGCCTTGTTATGGGTGCCGAGGCTGATTATCCCCGTCCGTGCCGGGGTCTCCTCTGTCGTAAAACCGGTGACCTCGGCCAATTTCCCCAGATCGGCTTCGGTTGCGGCCTGCAATTCAATTTCGGCCGTGATCTCGATCTCGTTATTCTGCCAGCCCTCAATGCGGATCGACCCGTTTGGAGAACCGACGACAGCAACGGTTCCACCAGCGCCAAAATTGAATCTGTCGGTCTTGGTGGTTGTCCGCTTGAGCATTGACGGAGTTTGGGCGAAGGCCGGTATCGAAAACGCGGCTGCCAAAAGGACAAATAGCAAGACTATGAGTTTATTCATTGTTATTAGGTTAGATAAGGAGAGAGGTCGGAATAATCTTACGACTTTGTATGCCGAGGGTCAATAAAGATCGACGCAATGCTAACGGCTAAGAAACGCGATGCTGCCGCGTTGGTTGGTGACGGTCAGGGTCGCGCTGCCGCCCCCGCAGCGGCCAACTACTCGCCGTCCGTCGCCGAGATAGCTCATGTTCGCGTTTGCACACGAGCCGAGTGAGATATTGCGTGTTGACGGGGCGGTCGCAACCAGACGAAACGAGGAATTAAAAGGGATGCGCAGATTTATATTGCCGCGCATCGACGAAAAGCGGTAATTACCGTTTTCTTGTATCTCGCCGTCAAAGAAGATGTCGCCGATCACGTTTTCCGCCGAGACAGCGCTTGAGCCTATATTGGTCAAGGTGATGTCGCCCTCGCTTGAAATATGCGCCCGCACCAGCCCGCTGCGGACATTGCTGACGTTTAGATTGCCGATCTTGGTCTCGATATCGACCATAGTGTTATATGGAACGCGGATCGTGAAATTTACGTTGCCAACCTCATTACGGCCTTGATTATCGCGGACGAGATTGATAACGATCGTGCCGCTCAGGCTTTGCGGGGTAATATTTGCGGCGGGAGCCTCGAGATATGCCGAGATATTGATCTCCTGGCGATTCCAGCCCTCGACGGTGACGGTGCCGGTGCGGTTCATTAGCTGCAAACGGACGTCCTGGCCAGCGGGATAGCTTCTGGAAAATTTCTTTTGCGCCGACGCCGACGCCCCAAAAAGCGCAAAGAAAAAAACTACGCTCAAGAGGATCGTAGTTTTTGCGGCTACACGGCCAAACAAATTATTCGATCGAAAGATCATCACAAAATACTATAGATCGGAAAAATCACGGAGCAGATTCATCTTATCGTTTAACACCGAATCGAGCATCTCGCCCGAAAGCTCATCGTCGGGGTCGCGTTCGAGGATCGCTGTATAATCATTTAACGATTCGTCGATCACCTGCAAATTGCGGTCAAACGCCTCGCGTGTCGTCTTATCCCATTGGATACGTCGAGTTTGAACGCGGCCGTTCCAGTACGCGATGGCCGATTGCTGCTCTCTGACACGGCGCTCGCGGGCCTGCTGAGGCGTCTCCATCAAGCCGACCTTGCTCAAAACTTTTTCAAATGTAGTCTGCGACGCCACTGAGCGTGTCGTAAAATCGTCCGCAACGGGCTGAATGTAATTCCGTATCCCGACAATGGTCAAAAGCGAACTGATCACCGCGATACCAAGCACCGCTGCCGCCAATTGCGGCATCGTAAGCCGCCAAAAACGTACACGCGGCGATTCCAATGGTATGGGTTTGACCTCGTTTTCGATCACGTTGTTGATACGACGCCAAAGAGCCTGCGAATTTGGCGGCACGATTTCCGAGGGCGACCCCGTCATGCAAACATCCATGATAGATGAGAGATCCTCACATACGCGGGCACAACCCATACATGCCGCGAGATGCGCTCGAATCGCCGAAGCCCGGCTTTCGTCGAGATCGTTGTCCATAAAGACGCTGATCAGATTTTTACACTCTTCGCAGTTCATTTTCCTGATATCCACTGTTAGATAGATTAACCACAGCCCTCAAACGTTGCCTTGAGCCTAACGCATATTTTTGAGTAATAGCCAATAAAAACCGAAACAAAAACACGAACAATGCAACCGCCCTTGTCCGTGCCATTATAGATTTCTTAAACTGCTAATCCTGCCGCTTTGCCAATAGTCCGCGCAGCTTTAGTCTCGCTTTATGAAGTTGAGATTTGGACGTCCCGACGGAGATGCCCATCAGACGGGCGACCTCTTCGTGCTCAAAGCCTTCGACGTCGTGCAAAATAAAAACATTCCGGTAACCGTATGGCAGCAAGGCGATCGCGTTTTTTAGAGCGATACGGTCTATGACCTGCATTTTACTCGGATTTGACGTGCCGTGAACAGTCTGCTCGGGCATCTCGCCGTCGTCCGAGGTTCGCTCGTTCTTAACGCTGCGGCGGCGGAAATGCATTAGCACCTGATTGACCGTCAGCCGGTGCAGCCAGGTCGAAAACGCGGAATCGCCGCGAAAACTGCCAATCTTGCGGAAAAGCTGGATAAAAACTTCTTGGGTGAGATCCTCGGCCTCGGTCTGATTGCTGAGCATCCGCAGGCAGAGGCTGAATGTGCGGCGATGATAGCGTTCATAAATCACCTCAAAAGCCGCGATATTGCCCGCCGTCGCCATCCGGCAAAGCTCGATATCTGGCGTCGCCTCATCAAAAACTTCGGGTGCAGCGGGCGCCTGAAATGCCGGTAAAGCCTCAGCTTCGTAGACAAAAGGCAATTCCTGCTCGATCGCCGCCGAGTGTGGATCCATACTCGCTCCTAAAAGATCACTGCCGGATTTGAATACTTCTTCGCCTGCTATGATGACCGACCTCCAACAACGGGTTGCTTTATCTACCCGATGATTCTATGCCTAAAACGCAAAAAGGTAAAGCAGATTTTATTCATATACCAATGCCCCAGAACAATTGCTAGCGCGGCATCACCTCATACTCCGGCTTTGGCATGCCCATTAGCCAGTGGTCAAACCATCCGACGATGTGCTCAAGCCGCTCGATGCGGTGCCAGGGCTGGCCGGAGCGCGACAGTTCGTGGCCCTCGTTTGGAAAGCGGACCATCACGGTCGGTATTTTGCGGTATTTCAGCGCGCGAAACATCTGTTCGCCACCGGCGCCCGGCGGTGTGCGATAGTCGGCCTCGCCGAGGATCAGCATCAACGGCGTTTTCACGTTTTTGATATAGGTTATCGGCGAGCGGGCGTCAAAATCCTGTTTATCCTCAAACGGAGCCGCTTTGAACCAGCTCGGTTGAAACAACGTAAAATCCGCCGAATACCACCAATCCGACCAATCGGCGATGTCGCGTTGCGATGCTGCCGCCGCAAACCGAGTGGTCTGGGTGATCGTCCAGTTGGTCAGCAAACCTCCGCCGCTGCCGCCAGTTACGCCGAGTTTTGCCTCGTCGATATAGTCCCGTTTGATAAGCTCATCGACGCCGGCCATCAGGTCTTTGTAATCATCGCCGGGATATTTATATTGGATGATGTTGCCAAAATCCTGGCCGTAGCTCGTGCTGCCGCGCGGGTTTGGATAGAGAACGACGTAGCCTTTAGCGGCCATCCATTGAAATTCGTGGTCAAAAACGTATCCGTAAGCGGAGTGAGGCCCGCCGTGGATATTGAGGATCAGCGGATATTTTTTGTGAGGGTCAAAATCGGGCGGTTTTTGCACCCAGGCCTCGATCTGTTTGCCGTCAAAGCTCTTATACCAGATCTCTTCGGGTTCGGTGAGATTTAGTTTTGCAAATACTTGGTCGTTAATATGCGTGATCTGTCGGGGCTGTCCGCCGTTGTCGAGAACGTAAAGGTCGGTAATGTGGGTCGGCGTCGATACACTGTAAACCATGCGTTTTGCGTCGCGGGTCACACGATAGCCCTGAACGGCCTGGTTGCCCTTCGTAATATCGCTCATCTTTCCGGTCGTGGCGTCAAACATCGCAAGGTTTGCCTTCCCTTCCTTTGCATAACGGTCGATTATACTGCGGCCATCCTGTGTCCAAATTGGTCCGCCGCCGCCGCCAGATCGAGGTGGAGCGTTATCGCCGCCGACACCACCGCCGACCTCGACATCCAAGTTTGCTGTCAGATTGACCGGCACCGCGTTTTGCGCGACATCCATGACCCAGAGATGAGGCTCGGTGTAGGACAATACCGGCTTATTTATTGATGCCGTAAATGCAAATTTTTTGCCGTCGGGGCTCAAGCTCAATGCGCCGACGTCCATGTCGATCTTTGTCAGCATTGAAGGCGTTCCGCCAACAGACGGGATCGAATAGACCTGGGTCGTGGGCAGTTCGTAATATGGTTCGGGCACATGGCTGGTCGTGTAATAGATCTGCGAACCGTCATTTGACCAGATAAATCCACTCTCGCCAAATGCACCGCTCGTCAGTTGTTTAGGAGCGGATTTTTCTTCGGGACTATGCGGAGCGGCGATCACCCATAGGTGATTTGGATGATTGTTGTCGATATAACTGCCGCCGTCAGCCCGATAGACTGCCCGCGTAATCACGCGAACGTCGCTGTCATGGCCGTCGGGTGCGGGCGATGTTGGCTTGCTAGCCCGCGCAATGTCATCCGGGTTTGCGCCATTGCCCAATGCGATCCATCTGCCGTCCGGCGACCAGACAGGGCCACCCGCCCCGCGGGTCAGGCTCGTAAACTGAAACGAGTCGCCACCCGCCATTGACAACATAAACAACTGTGGAGCGTCGGGTTTACCGTCCTTTTCGGTTACGCGGACAAACGCCAGATATTTGCCGTCGGGCGACCATCGAGGGTTGGTATCGCGGCTGCCGCTAGTCAACCGGTGCGGCTCGTCGCTGCCCGCCGCCGAAACGCTCCAGATCGACGTGTCATAGCCGTCCTTCTTTGCATTTACGCTAACTTTGACAAATGCGACAGTTGCTCCGTCAGGCGAGATCTGCGGGTCGCCGACCCATGTGAAATCAAAGAGATCCTTTTCGGTAATGTTCCGCTTTTGAGCGGAAGCCGCAACGGCAAATACCAAGATGACAATCGACAGACGAATGACGAATTTTCGCATACACGCTCCTTTATTTTATGATAAATCTAGCTTTATACGGCCAAAACCACAGTTTGGTTTTACTTTGTGTCCTTTGTGTCTTTACTTTGTGGTCTTTGGGATTTTAAAAACCTTTATCACAAAGAACACAAAGTTAAGAAAACTGAGAAATCAATAAAATTACATTACCGAACATTATTTCTTTATTTCGTCACTCGCCGCAACAAGCTCTCGCAGCAGATCGGTCGGCGTCCAGTCATTGCCCGGAAATATCTTAGTTACTTTTCCGTTTGGTGAAATCACGGTGGTGCGCAGGCTGTGGTTTATCTGCGCTTTATCGTTTGGATCAACCTCGTACCGCAAGCCAAAAAAGTCGGCGATCTTTCGCACTTCCGCGTCCGTGCCGACGGCCAATTGCCACACCGTAAAATCCGGTTTTGCCCCTTTTCCAAGATAGCCGACGCCATACGACCTCAATTTTTCCGGTGTGTCGTTTGCCGGATCAAATGAGATGCTCAATAGTCTGATCTTGTCTTTTAGATCGACGTTCGCGTTCAATTGATTGGCCAGATCGCTGAAATTTGTCGACATCCGGACACAGTAATCGGGCAGTGGACATTTCGCATAGATGAATGTAACCGCAAGAGCCTTTCCGCGAAAATCTTTGAGCGAAATGTGTTTGCCATCCTGATTTATAAGAGAAAAATCTGGTACCGGATTGCCGATCTGAGCAAAATTCTCATTTACCGGCAATTGAGCCTGGCCGGATATTGGAGCTGCAATGATGCTGATTTTTTCGATCCAATATTCGCCTTTTGCATTATCAATGACTAGTTCACCGCTGATGTCAGAGCCTGGGACGAGATTGTCCCAAACCGCGTCCTGTCGGATCGGAAACTCCATCGTCATCGCGGGCATATAACCAAGGATATTTTCGTGATCGATCGTTGCCTTTTTCGCCGCCCTATCGACCGAGACGACTTTTCCCTTAAACTGATATCGGCTACCGCTGCTGGTTGTGTTAGAAGTGGCCGCTGACTTTTGGCAACCAGAAAAGGCGACTATCATCAACAAAATAAGAAACAAATATCGCATAAGAATTAAGTCTAATCCTGACTGAAAAAACCGGCGAGGGCAACCTCACCGAAGTTTCAAATTCTCATCGTAGAGCAACTGATACATCCGGTAATTTGCCATCACTTTGTAAACATAATCCTTGGATTGGCCATAGACGATCTCCGGCACATAGAGCTCAGGCGATCCCGAACGCGAACGCAATAACCAGCGTTTCATATTGTCATCGCCTCCATTGTAACTCGCTGCGACCGCATTCGGCTGGCCCGGAAATTTAGCAAAAAGATCGGCGAGATATTGCGAGCCGAAAAGTATCGCCGTCGGCGGATAATAAAGCTCGTCCTGCCTGAAATTATTGCGGCCAAGTTCGCCGGCAACCTGGGTAGAGGTCGTCGAGATAAACTGCATCAGCCCACGGGCGGCGGCGACAGATTTCGCGTCCGGCTGAAACCGCGATTCCTGCCGCATGATCGCTAAAACAAGACGCGGATCGACGCTTTTCTGGCGTGCGTATAGTAAAAGGGTGTCGGCATAGGGCGCCGGATAGAGCATCTCAAGCTGATCGCGGGGAATAAACTCGACCGGGAAATCGGCCGGCATTTTTCGCCAGAGCGGCTCGATAAATGCGATCCCGCGATCGGCACGATTGCCGCGACGGAACAGATCGGCCATGGCAAAGGAATTACTACTCGTTGAGTTTGCCGCAAACTCCGGCGCCGCTTCGTCTGCTAGGCCGAGAAACAACAGCCGGTCGGCGACGGTCTTAGCCTGTGAGGTTTTTACCGGTTCAGTGTCCGGTTTGAAATTGGGCGCGCCCTGATATTTTGGCAGCGATTTGATCGCGGCTTTTAAAATGTTTAGTGCATTTTCGCGGATGTCTGTCGAATCGGTCAACCGTAGGATCGCCTGTGCATTTTGTCTGCGTGCATCGGCGTCTTTTGCTTTAAGGCCGGTGCTAAGCAGCCCGAGTTTTTGCATGATGAACGACCTCGACGTCTCGTCGTTCGACATCATCTTTAAATGCTCGGTCGCCCGCCCGCCGTAGTATTCGCCGCGGCCGTCGGCGATCGAGAGATATGCGTCGATGGCGTCAGGGAAACGCTTAAGCTGTTCGAGAGCAAAGGCTTTTAGAAACGCAACTTCTTCGCGTGAAGTCCCGCCCGGAACAGCCGCTCCGCCGAGATCGCTGAACGTTGATAATTTTTCAAGATCATTGAGAGCATTTTGCCAATCTTCGCGGGCGATATAGATCCGCGTCTCGGCAAAAAACGCGACTGCCTCGGGTGATTTGCCTCGAAATGCTTCCTGCGTTTTCGCCGTCCATTTCAGCGCCTCGCTTTCGTCACCCTGATCGCGAAGAATATCGACGACATTCAGGTAGGCACGGTCGAGTTTCTCATCCGTTGGATATTTTTCGATAAATTTTTGATACCGTTTTATCGCTTCTTTGGGTTTGCCGACGCGGGCATAAGCCGACGAGGCCTGCATCAGTGCGTCCTTTGCCGAAGGGCTATCCGGAAATTGTTCCTGAACGCGTTCATACCATACGATCGCCTCAACAAAATCAGCTCTCTGCGTTAGTCCGCGCCCGATCTGAAACATCGCGTCCGGAACATTTGCTCCCGAAGTATAGTCGGCGATGATCGCCTCAAAATGCCGTCTGGCAGCAACAAAATCGCGGTTAAACTGGAAGATATTTGCCCGCCGCAGATGCTCGGCCTCGGCCACTGCCGGGGCTTTTTCATCGTTGCCGCCATCCAACAGATCGAGAGCTTTTGCCGCCGCCTGTGCGAAATCATCAGGCTGCGCTGGATTTGGAATGCTGTTGATCAAATTTGTGTAAATTTCGCGAGCGCGATCCGTTTTTCCGCTTCTAAAATAGGCGTCGGCAAGCAGAGCGAGATTCTCTCGGCTGAACGCCTCGCCTGCCGTTGTTTTCACAACGTTGCCCGGTTTCACGCCGCCTGTCAAAATGCGGATCGCCTCTGTGTAGTTTTGGCTTTCAAAGCTATTTCGCGCCAACCGGTAGAGCGCTGCATTTGCCAATAAACTGTCCGACGAAAAAAGCAAAAGCTCATGCAAATAAAGGCGTTCGAGCATCAGATTGCCGGTCGAGCGGGCAATTTGTGAGAGATGCATCAGCGCGTATGCCTTCAATGCCGAGTCGCGGCTTACAACCTGTTGGTAGCCCGCCATCGCAGTCGCCAGGTCGCCGTTGGATTCCGCCATTCGCGCCAGCAGATAGTCTTGATCGTTTGCCTGAAATGCCTTTGGATCGGCCTTTTCAAGCTCCATCAACCTGGTAATCGCGGCTGAATATTCGCGCGCATCAACCGCATTTTTTATCTTGAGCTGCGAGAGGTTTTGGGCAGCGGCGGTGCCAACAGTCAAAACAGTCAAAATAATCGCGTATAAAAGACGTGTCATTGACCGCATTTTAGCAAAGTTTGAGCGTTTACTGTAAAATCACCACAAAGCAGATATGACGGCAAGAATTTTGAGCGGAAAAACTATCTCGGAGGCGATCAAGACAGAGGTCGCCGCTGAGGTCAGGGCTTTAGAGGGTGAATACGGTCTCCGTCCATGCCTCGCAGCCGTGCGTGTCGGCGACGATCCGGCGTCCGCCGTCTATGTCAAAAACAAAGTACTTTTTGCCGGAAAAGTTGGCATTATTTCCGAGCATCATCATTTGCCGGCGGATACTAGTCAGGAGGAATTGCTCCAACTGATCCGCGAGCTGAATGGTAATAATGACGTTGACGGCATTCTCGTCCAATTGCCTCTGCCAAAGCATATCGACGAACGCGCGGTGATCGAGGCCGTCGATCCGGCAAAGGACGTGGACGGCTTTCATCCTGTAAACGTCGGCAAATTATCGCTTGGCTATCCGTCATTAGTTCCATGTACGCCGTCGGGCATTATCGAAATACTAAAGCGATCTGACATCGAAATTGCTGGCAAACACGCGGTTATCGTCGGCCGCAGCAATATCGTCGGCAAGCCAATGTCGATGCTTCTGCTCCAGGAAAATGCGACTGTGACGATTTGTCACTCGCAAACGGCGAACCTGGCTGAGATCACGTTGCAAGCGGATATTTTGGTCGCGGCTATAGGCAAGACCGCGTTTATCAGCGGCGAACATATTCGCGACGGAGCGACCGTAATCGACGTCGGGATAAATAAGGTATCGGACGAAAATTTGGTGCGGCAATTTTTCCCCGGCGAAGAGCTTGATCGGCGGCTTGAGTCTATGGAGCGTCCCGGTTTTGTGCTGGTCGGCGATGTAAACCCGAAAGATGCTATGGAAAAAGCGGCAAACTTCACACCAGTGCCCGGCGGCGTCGGCTTGCTTACAGTCGCTATGCTGATGAAAAACACAGTCGCCGCCGCAAAAATGCGTCGAAGAATTCAAACAGGATGAACAGGATAGACAAGATAAAAAAACAATTTCCATCCTGTCTATCCTGTTAAAATTTCTCTAAATCTCTGTGAACTCTGTGGTGAAAAAATCTTATGAACTTTGAAGAATACCAATCCGAAGCCAGTCAAACGGCTCTTTATCCGCATCGTATGAGCAATCTCGAATACCCGACGCTCGGTCTCGCTGGCGAGGCAGGCGAGGTCGCGAATATCGTTAAGAAAATTCAACGCGATCACGGCGGCGTTATCACCGACGATATCCGCGGCAAACTCAAAGACGAACTCGGCGATGTGCTCTGGTATATCTCGGCCTGTGCCGACGAACTTGGGCTGACGCTAGGCGAGATAGCTGAATATAACGTGAATAAACTTGCCAAACGTCACGGACGATAATGGTCTAATCAAAGATAAGCTGATAGCAAACAGCTATTAGCTATTAGCCAATTTTGTTTTTCTTGTGTTAAATGTAGGTCTTACAGGTTCAATCGCCGTCGGCAAATCATTTGTTTGCGCGAGTTTGCGCGACCTTGGGTGCAATGTGCTCGACGCCGATAAAACGGCACGAGAGACGGTCGCAAAAGGCACCGATGGCCTTGCTGAGGTCGTGGTGAATTTTGGCGACGGAATACTTACCCACACCGGCGAACTTGATCGCAAAAAAATGGCCGGGATCATCTTTGCGGACGACGCGAAACGCGAGCTTTTAAATTCGATCGTTCATCCGCGAGTGATCTCTGCACAGGATGAATGGATCCGCGAGGTCAAGACAACAGACCCGGACGGCATTGCCGTGATCGACGCCGCTCTGATGATCGAATCGGGCGGCTACAAACGCTTTGACAAATTAATTGTGGTCTGGTGTATGCTTGCGATACAATTAAATCGGTTAATGTCGCGCGACGGAATTGATGAAAACACAGCAAAAATGCGTATTGCGGCTCAAATGCCGCAAGAGGAAAAAAAGCTTTTTGCCGACTTTTTGATCGACACATCTCACGGCTTTGAGGACACCAGCAATCAGGTCGAAATTATTTTTAGGCAATTGCGTTCGTCATCCGGTTAAATAATGTCACTTATACGGCCAAAATCAGGAATTGCGGTCAAATGGGGCGAGAGAAGGGGGGTCTTGATTTCCTTTTTGGGTCTTGCGCTTCTGTCATCGTGCAGCGACATCCAAAGACCTAAAACACAGCCTTTCTTTGCCGAAAATACCCCTCCCACAATACAGGAATTTCGTTGGAGCAACGGCAAAATGCCCAAAAGTTTTGATCCAACCCGGGCCGCCGCTGCACCAGAAACCGACATAGTCCGAGCCCTGTTCGAGGGGCTGACTGAGATTGACGCACGCACATTAAAAGAGATACCGGCCGCAGCCGAGAGCTGGACTAGCTCGGACAACTCGTGCGTATGGACATTTAACCTGCGAAAAGATGCCCGCTGGTCAAATGGCAAACGCGTTACGTCGTATGATTTTGTCATGTCATGGAAGCGTCTCACGACGCTTGGCGAAAGAGCAGCTCACCGCGAGTTGTTCCAAAATATCGTTGGCATGCAGACGCTAAAAACGGCGACTGCGGTTCCCGGCGAGCCTACGGATTTTCTTCATACTCCGGCCGTAAACCCAGTCAAGCAATCGCATAACGACCTGTCGAATACAGCCTCCTCTGCCAAACCGCAAACTTCGATCCCGTTATCTCCGCCTTCAAACGTAGTGCCCGCGGCCAAGCCTGAAAAAATCGCCGCGAAAAAGCAAGCAGAGGCGAAATTTGGGGTCGAGGCCATTGATGATCTGACGCTCAAAGTGTCGCTCGAACTGCCCGACAAGGATTTTCCAAAGCTGGTGGCGAATCCCATTTTTAGACCTATCTATGGCGATGGCGTCGAATTCGAGACCATTCCCCTCGACGACGAAGTGGTGACGAATGGAGCTTTCACGGTCGCGAGCGTCGATAATGACGGCGTCGCCATCGACCGTTCCGATACCTACTGGAACAGGGCCACCGTTAATCTCGAACACGTCCGCTTCGTGCCAAAAGACAGCGCCGAAGCCGCACTAGACGCCTACAAAAAGGGTGAGATAGACGCCGTGACAAACGCCGATTTTGAGCCGCTTGCCCTAAAGCTATTGACGCCGTATGAGGATTTTCGGCGGACGACCCACAGCGCTCTGAATTTTTACGAATTTAACACAAAAAATCCACCGTTCAGTGACCGCCGCGTCCGCGAGGCCCTCGCCATCGCGATAGACCGCCAACGTTTGACCGACAGCGAACTCGAGGGATCGACCGAGCCGGCGACGTCTTTTTTGCCGCTGGTAGATAATCAGTCGGCGGAACTCGTCCTCGATATTGTTAAGGCTAAACAGTTGCTCGAAAAGGCCGGTTACCCAAACGGAACCGGGTTTCCGCCCATTAGGCTTTTGCTTAACCGTAACGATACACAGATGCGTGTCGCCCGCGTCGTCGCCAAAATGTGGAAGCAAAACTTAAACCTTGAGACCGAGATCACCGTAAAAGAACCGTCTGAGATCGAGAATGCCCGAGCTCTTGGCGAATACGATCTCGTGCGGCGTGGGGTCGTACTGCCTACCGTCGATGAGGCGGTCAGCATGACTGCCATCTTTGGCTCTCAACAAAAAGCAGAATCGCCGCCCACGGTTTTGCCTAAAGGCTCTGAAAAAACCTATCCGCTGACAGCAAAGTCGCCTTCGCAGAGGCCAATTGAAAATGCCCAGCCAGAGGCAAAACCGTCAGCCGAACATACGGATCTCGCGCCGGACAGGATTCTTACGGAGGACGTTGCGGTTTTTGAGGTAAACGCCATCCCGCTTTATTACCCGAAATCGTATTCGCTGATAAAGCCCTATGTCAATGGATTTGAGATGAACGGTCTCGATGCGCCGCAGCTTGTGGACATCAGCATCGACAGCACCTGGCAACCGAACCGGCCGTAAGGCGAATCGTAATCTTTTTTGACCTCGACAGTTTTTGGAGACTGAAATATGGCAGGAATACGATCAATCAGACCCCTCACATTTATTGTTTTTTTTATACTGTGCTCGTTTATTGCCGGGTGCTCCACTTCGGCCAATAGCAGGTATTTTGGCCAGGCGGTGCCGCCAAAAGGTAACGTAATGCGCTATGTCTCGGGCGCCGAGATCGAATCGCTCGATCCGCCGGTTACAAACAGCCAAACTGACGCCCGCATCTTATTAGCCCTCTACGACGGCCTCGTCGAATATCATCCGAAAACGATGGAGCCGATCCCGGCGATCGCCGAAAGTTGGGAAATCGGCACGGACGGCACGGAGTATCTTTTTCATTTGCGAAAAAACGCTAAGTTTTCAAATGGCGACCCGATCACGGCCAAAGATTTCGTTTATTCATTTCGCCGGGGATTTTCGCCCGAGCTTGCATCGCGTAACGCAAGTCTCGGTTATTACATCAAGTACTCAGAAGCCTATAACTCAGGCCAATCGTTTATAAAAGATTCAACCGGGCAATTTCTGATCAAAAAAGATTTTGTCGAGGCTAACCCAAACCAGCCAAAAGAGCCTGTTCACGATACTCTGGGCGGGGACAGCGAGTTTCACCGTTATCTGGATTCACCCGAAAGACTGACCGTTCCATCGGACGCTAAGGAGCGCGCCAAAATACTCGCCTCGGATCCAAAACTAAAGGCCGCGGTCGAAGGCAAGGAGCTTGTACCCGTAAAAGCCGGGGATATAGGCGTCGAGGCCACCGATGACTACACGCTTCGTCTAAAGCTTTACCAGCCCGCTCCTTATTTTCTCGGCCTGCTGGCTCACCAGTTTTTCCGCGTCGTTCCGCAAAAGGTAATCGAAAAATACGGCAACAATTGGACCCGCACGGAAAATATTGAGACCTCCGGTGCATTCAAGCTCGCCGTCCACCGGCCGTATGATGTGCTCACCGTCGTCCGCGATCCAAATTATTGGGACGCGGCAAATGTAAAACTGGACGGGATCGAATTTTATCCTCTCGACGAGCAGACGACAATGATGAATCTCTACAAAGCTGGCTCCGTTGATGCTCTTTATAACCACACAGTGCCCGCCGCCTGGTTTGATACGATCAAACAGTACACGGCGGAATACTCGCTACAACCGGAAGTGGCCGATGAGTTTTATGTAATCAACGTCAAAAAACCACCGATGGATAATGTAAAAGTGCGGCAGGCTTTCGCCTTAGCCATCGACCGCGAAGCGCTGGCCAAATTTCGCAAGACCCTAAAACCGCTTATAGATATGACGCCCGAAGGGGTCTTTCCCAAATACGAGGTGGCCCGCGATAAGGTCTATACCGAAGAATTAAAAAAGCAGGGCAGCTCACTGGCGGAATGGAAAGCCCGAGTTTTTGATGCGGAAAAGGCCAGAAAGCTTTTGGCCGAGGCTGGTTTTGCCGTTACAAAAAACGGTGATGATTATTCCTGTTCGTCTTTTCCTGTCGATAAGACGAGCATCACTTACAATACCGCCGAGAGCAACAAGGCGGTCGCCGAGTTTGTCCAGGCCCAATGGAAACAGAATCTAGGCATAACCGTGCCGCTCAAAAATATGGAGTTTCGCACCTTTCTTCCGCTGCTCAACAAGGTGGATTATGAAGGCTTTGCCCGCCGCGGATGGGTCGGCGATTACATGGATCCATACACGTTCATCGGCCTCTATTACTCAAAGGCAAATGAGGGCGCGACCGGATGGTGGGATCCGAAATTTGACAAGCTGCTCGATGACGCCAACAATACTGTCGATGCGCAAAAACGCTTTGAAAAAATGGCCGAAGCCGAGTTTTACGTTATGCAGCAGCAAATAATCATCCCGCTCGGAACCAACACCACAAGCTGGATGAAAAAGCCTTACATTATGGGATTTTACCCAAATCCCGGAACCCTCGAGGCTTGGAAATTTGCCTATATCGAGCGCGACCCAGCAAAATGGACCACCGACATGGACACCATAATGAAAGACGACGATCCGGCTGTAACTGCTCAGATCAATCAGTTAACAACGACACAAGAGCAGATGGAAAAGTCGAAAATGACAGAAACGGGAAAAACCAACACGTCACCAGGAAAATAAAAATATGGATGAAGAAAAATTTCAAAGAGCGATTGATATATTGCTAAAACAGCAAGCTGCTACTCACGCCGGAGGTGAGATGACAAAAGAAGAGCAGAAAGACCATGCCAAGCGAATTAACGTAGTTGAGCGTACTGTCATTAACCTCTACAACCTCTCAGTTAAGCAAGGTGATAACATTGCCAAGCAATCTGAGAGCATTCAAAGCCAAGGTGAGCAGGTCGATAAGATTGTGGCCGCTCAAAAAGAGACAAATGAACGACTCGATGTTGTGATATTTATGGCGGAAAAATATCTCAGCGGTCAAAACGGTAAATCAAAAAAATAAATGCTTAGTTTTATCCTACGCAGATTACTGATTATTATCCCGATGGCGTTGCTCGTCGTTACGCTGACGTGGGGGTTGATCCGCATTGCGCCGGGAACGTTTTACGACTCTGACAAAAAATTGCCACCCGCCATCAAAGCGAATATCGAAAAAAAATACGGCCTGGATAAGCCGTGGTATCAGCAATACTTTTTGATGCTGGGAAATGTGACCTGCCGCATAAAAGGGACGGATGAGATCACCGAAAACGGTTTGCAATTTTCCCTCGCGGGCTATGATTTCAAATGTCTCGATTTTGGCGATTCGCTCAAATATCAGGGCCAATCCGTCAACGAGATCATCCGGCGGCATCTGCCCTATTCGGCGACGATCGGCATACTCGCCTATCTGCTTGCTCTCATGGTCGGATTGAGCGCCGGAATAATCGCGGCATTAAAGCAAAATACTTTTTGGGATTACGGCTCGATGGCCTTGGCAATGCTTGGTCTCTCGGTGCCAAATTTTGTCTTTGGCCCGATTTTGGTGCTCTTTTTTGCTATCGGCATCTATCTTTTTCCACCTGCGCGTTGGGGCGGTTTTTCGGCTGTCATTTTGCCGGTCATAACATTGTCGGCCATTTACGCGGCGTATATTGCGCGGCTGACGCGTGCCGGTATGCTCGAAGTGATGCGTTCCGATTACATCCGTACTGCACGAGCAAAAGGATTGGACGAAAAAACGGTTCTGCTGCGTCACGCCCTGCGCGGCGGTATAATTCCGGTGGTTTCCTTTACAGGGCCGGCCCTTGCAGGGCTTCTTGCCGGAACGGTCGTGGTCGAACGTGTCTTCGCCATCCCCGGGCTTGGAAATATTTTTATTCAATCGGTTTTGAACCGCGACGAGCCCCTGACGCTCGGCATCGTCGCATTTCTTTCGATCCTGATAATGATCTTTAACTTGGCGGTCGATGTTAGTTATGGGTTTTTAGACCCTCGAATTAGATATGAGTAAGCGGTTTTTCTGACTCTGGCTTCTGACTGCTGATTGCTGACTGCTTTTTATGGTTGAGAATGTAGAAATAATCAAGGGAACTTCGCTCTGGCGCGACGCCTGGAAGCGTTTGCTCAAGAATAAACTGGCCGTTTTTGGTCTTGTCGTTCTGGCGATCATGGCTCTGTTGGTGATCTTTGGGCCGGAGATCATTTACCTGACGACCGGATTTACAGCGGACGGTATCCCAGAGGACGGCAATCTGATCAAATCATTCCCTCCGTCGCTTATCCATCCGATGGGAACCGACGAAGCCGGCCGCGATATGCTGGCCCGTGTGCTGCAGGGCGGACGCATTTCGCTGATGGTCGGCATAATTTCGACATTTGTCTCGCTAATTGTCGGCGTCTCTTATGGGGCGATTGCCGGGTATCTTGGGGGTAGGATCGACAATCTGATGATGCGTGTCGTCGATATGATCTACGCGATCCCGTATATTCTCATTGTCATTGTTTTGCTTTCGGTATTCGGCGGGCAGAATACGCCCGGGTGGATCTCGTTTCTCTCCGATACATTCGGCGGCGCCGGAAACCAGGGTTTGAGCCAGATATTTATGCTTTTCTTTGCACTCGGATTGGTTTCGTGGCTGACAATGGCTCGGGTTGTGCGCGGACAAGTATTAAGCTTAAAAAATCAAGAATTCGTTGTGGCGGCTAAAGCCACGGGCGTATCAACCTTTGGCATAATCTTCCGGCATCTCGTCCCGAACACGCTCGGCCCAGTGATCGTTTATGCCACGCTTACCGTGCCGAGCGTGATGCTGACCGAGGCGTTTTTGTCATATCTTGGTCTCGGCGTCCAGGCCCCGTTTGCTTCGTGGGGGAGTTTGGCTTCTGACGGGATCAGGAACATCGCGATCTTTCCGTGGCAGTTGATCTTTCCGGGCCTGACAATGGCTCTGACACTTTTTTCACTAAATTTTTTGGGCGACGGCCTCCGCGATGCGCTCGATCCGCAAACGCGTAAATTCTAATTGATGAGTGAAAATAACGGCACAATTCTATCGGTCAGCGACCTGAAGACTTATTTCATGACGGAGGATGGCGTGGTCAAGGCGGTTGACGGCATTTCGTTCGAGTTGAAAAAGGGCGAGACGCTTGGGATTGTCGGTGAGTCTGGCAGCGGCAAATCGGTGACCAACTTGTCCGTTATGCGGCTGATTCAGGAGCCGCCGGGCAAGATCGCGGGCGGCCAAATAGTTTTTGACGGCATTGACGTGCTTGGCTTACCTATTGACGAGGTGCGAAAGATAAGGGGAAAACGTATCGCGATGATCTTTCAGGACCCGATGACATCGCTCAATCCATTTCTAAAGATCTCAAAACAGTTGATGGAGGTGACGCAACTTCATCTCGGCCACAGTAAAAAACAGGCTTACGATCACGCCGTCAAGATGCTCAAAATGGTCGGCATTTCGGACGCCGAAGAGCGCATCGGCAGCTATCCGCATGAGTTTTCAGGTGGTATGCGCCAGCGTGTGATGATCGCCATGGCGCTCAGTTGCGATCCCGAATTACTAATCGCCGATGAGCCGACGACCGCTCTCGACGTAACGATCCAGGCTCAGATTCTCGAGCTTATTAAAGATTTAAAAGCTCGAATGGGCACGAGCGTCATACTTATCACGCACGATCTCGGCGTGGTGGCCGGCATGACCGACAAGATCGTAGTGATGTATGCCGGAAAGGTTTTTGAGCAGGCACCGACTCGTGAACTTTTTGCAACGCCGGCTAATCCATACACAAAAGGGCTGTTAAAAAGCGTTCCCGATCCGGCACACGAGCAGGGCAACCCATTATACCAAATTCCCGGCCTGCCGCCGGACGTCGCTCATCTGCCGCCGGGCTGTCCGTTTGCCGATAGATGTTATCGGGTCGAAGAAATTTGCCACCGCGAATTTCCGCCGTTTGTGCAGATAAACGAGAACCATCATTCGCTCTGTCATTTTGCGAACGAAGTATATGAAGAATCGAAGAAAGAAAAATTAGCCACGGATGGACACAGATAAGCGCAGATTTTTGCTCTGTGTTCTCTGTGCCTCTGTGGTGAAATAAATGCAAGAAAACGAAAACAGTCTGATCTCAATCCAAGACCTAAAGGTTCACTACAGCACCGGCGGGGGGCTGTTCAACGCGTCAAAGCTGGTCAGAGCGGTCGATGGCGTCTCGCTCGACATCCGAAAGGGCGAAACTTTGGGTCTCGTCGGCGAATCCGGTTGCGGCAAATCGACGCTTGGCAAGGCCATATTGCGGCTAACAGAGCCGACGGAAGGCCGTGTATTTTACAATGGCAAGGACCTCGCTCAATTGCCAAAATCAGCCATGCGCGATCAGCGAAAAGACCTGCAAATGATCTTTCAGGACCCGTATGCCAGCCTCAATCCGCGTATGACGGTCGGCAATATCATCGGCGAGCCGATTCGAACATTCGGGCTGGCGAAAGGCAAATCGGTGGAATCGCTAGTGCAGGAATTGATGGAAACCGTCGGCCTCAGCCGCCGCTTTATAAAGCGCTATCCACACGAGTTTTCCGGCGGCCAGCGACAGCGAATCGGCATCGCGAGGGCACTCGCCGTCGATCCCAAATTTATCGTCGCCGACGAACCGATCTCCGCTCTCGATGTATCAATTCAGGCCCAGATAATGAACCTGATGGAGCGGCTTCAGACCGAAAAGAATCTGACGTATCTGTTTATTTCGCATGACCTGCGTGCCGTCCGTCATCTGTCCGACCGCGTCGCCGTGATGTACCTCGGCCGCATCGTCGAGCTCGCCGATGGCCGCGAAATTTACCGCGATCCATTAATGCCTTACACCCAGGCATTAATATCCGCCGTTCCGGTTCCCAATCCTGAGATCGAGGCAAAACGTGAGCGGATCATCCTCAAAGGCGACGTGCCGTCACCCATCAATCCGCCCACAGGCTGCCATTTTCATACCCGCTGCCAGTTTGCAATAGATGCCTGTTCGGTAATCGTGCCACAGCTCGTCGAGATCAAACCCCGCCACTTTTCAGCCTGCATCCGCATCAACGCCGAGCACCCAAATATCGATGAAAATGCTGTTTCGGGCTTCGGAGCGATCAGCCAGTAAACCTCCAGTTCTGTCGGTTAATTGCCGGAAGATAATCTGGGCGTTTGTGGGACTATCACAACACGGGCATATCTTGTGTGCCAGCGGCTGTAGCACTGGCGGGGGAATACCCGCGCCAGAATCTCAAGTCTGACCACCATTTTCTTCTTCTGTACCCGTTCTCACGTCCGTTTATCAAAAAGATTTTTATAATTATCCGTAATACCATGGAAATCTAGGCGTTATTATTGTTTATCAATATATTACTTGACGTTTATCGATAATTTCTTTATTGTTATTCGATAAGGAAGTGAAATATGGCAATTCTAAAGACGTCATCTACTGCTCTGCCGATCGCATATGTCATGCTGCGGCTTCTAATAGTCTTGAACTGGCTCATGGCTGCAGGAATCCTTGCTTTGCTAATTGTCTCCCTTGCGAACGAGCCATGGTTCATGTCGGCTTTCAAGCTCTCCGCTTCTCCGGAGGCAGAGCGGGTGCTTATGGGGTTACGCGCTATCGCGGTGCTTGGTTTTGCCGCAATTCCACTGCACTACGCCGTCTTGAAACGGCTGCTTGCGATCGTTGAGACGGTTCGCGCGGGTGACCCATTTGTCGCCGCGAACGCGCACCGGTTGCAGGCGATCGCCTGGGTGCTTCTCGCGCTTAATCTGCTCAGTATGGTGATCGGCGCGATCGCCTTCACCGTTTCGACCAAGGCGTACCCGGTTCGCATGGCCGGTTTTTCGATCAGCGGGTGGCTTGCCGTACTACTCACGTTCGTGCTTGCCCGAGTGTTCGCGGCAGGTGCTCTCATGCGCGAAGACCTCGAAGGGACGGTATAACATGGCTATCACCATCAAACTCGGCGACCTACTTTACGATCGGCGTATGACGCTGACCGAACTCGCTGACCGGATCGACATGGCGCTGGCCAACCTCTCCATCCTCAAGACCGGCAAGGCGCGGGCGATCCGCTTTTCAACGCTCGACGCGATCTGTCGCGAGCTCTCGTGCCAGCCCGGCGACATTCTCCAGTTTGAGCCAGAGCAAGCCGAACCCGGACAACTCGCAGTGGAACGCAAACCGAGCGAAGACGATGATCAATTTTCAGCTACTAATTAAAAAAAGGAGTACTTACTATGCGTAAACTTACAATTCTATTCATTATTGTTTTTGCTGCTGCGGTCGCCGCCGCATTTTCCCAAGAGACGCCCAAAAACATCACCCCGCATTCTGACGCTCAAAAAGCCTTCGAGAAACTCAAGACACTGTCTGGTTCCTGGCAGGGGACGGTTATGAACATCCCGATCAACTTTACAATTCGAGCAGCATCCAGCGGTACAGTTATTCTGCATGAGGGGAACACAGAGAAAGGGCCGCCAGACCATGAGATCACGATGTTCTACGTGGAGGGGGATCGTCTGCTCGTAACCCATTATTGTGACGCCGGAAATCGTGCCCGTCTGGAGGGGAAAATATCGCTTGACGGAAAAAGCGTCGAGTTCACCTTCCTTGATGTTGCCGGGAGCACGAAAGGCGGATTGGTGAAACGCATTAAGCTCACGATGATCGACGCGGACAAGCACGTCGAGGAGTTCACTTTCATAATGCCAAACGGCAAGCCGATCGAGTTGCGCGGCGAATTTCAGCGGACAAAATGATTTGGGGCGATGTTGGTGATTCCAAATACTGAGCATGGAACCACATCATGATCTATTATTGTAAAGTGTCAGCTCAGCGCTGCATGCTGAACTATCTCATTTACGAGAGATCTACGTGTACTTCATTATCCGTCAAGTTTTTTCGACTAAGTGGTGGAAGCAAAATCAATGACAAAAAACTCTATCAAAGGCTCGACCTAATCGCTGCGCATGCATTGGCATAGCTCTTTATCTGGTAAATCATCGCACTTGGAGTTTTTAGCCAGGTATTCGTCCGTGACATCGCAAACGATCTTTGATAAGCGAAAGGGGGAAGTGGAAAGGTAAAAAAAGAAAAGGCTGCGATCATTGACCACAGCCTTTTTATGCATAACCAGCTGATCTTGATCATCGATCAATACCAGTAGATGCTGTCTTATGACTCTCTGTATTGCGCAGAGCCTTAATTCTGTTATGAGCCGCCAAAATGGCTTGAGCCTGTTGGCTGACAATATCGCTGACGTTGGCCGGGAGTGTGGTTTTCAAGGCGTCGGCATAGGCATCCTTGGCATAATCCTCGCCGCGTTCACATTCGTTCAGGATCGCTTCCTCGTCTTTGCCTGTAACGGCCGACTTTATGTCCATCCAACCGCGATGGATCGCCGCCGACATGCTCCCGCCCGATTCGGGGTCACCACCGAGAGACCGCACAAGCCCTTGCAATATGCCCGCATATTCAGAGCGCTGTTGCGAAAATTCGTAAAAAACCGTTTTTAAGTCGGATCGCTCGATCCCTTCTGCGGCTGTCTTAAATCCTTCCTGTCCGTCCTTGCATGTTTCGATCAGTCCATTTAATGTCGAGATGACATCGGAATTTGACTCCGTCACCGGGTTTGAGGATACGGGAACGGCGTCGGTCGTCATCGGTTTTACCGCTTCATAATCATTGATCATAATACTTGCCTCCTTGAAAAATGCTGATATCTATTTACTTGACGAGACATCCGGCCGATCCGGAACCACCAAAAATTTGTATTTCTCGCAACCGGCTAATGCCCATCTATTTTCAGCCTATACCTGTTCTCTCTTTTTGAAAGTATGCTGGCGAACAAACGAACAGATATTTGTGAAACCGTTGCGGAATCGTCGGCAAACCGGGAGGGAGCAAAAAAGTATTTTTTAATGAAAATATGACCGTATTAGCCGTTTTAGCTGATACATATTAAATTGCTTGCGAGGCCGATGGACAAAAAAACTGCCGGCGGACGAAGCATTATTTTTCGCATCAAATGGACGTGAAGCCTGAAATTTCTGACGAAGAAGCAATAGATCGTCTGGCAGACGAGAGCGGTTTGGCGATTGCGATCGTAGACGGCCTTTCGCGCGAAGTTTCCACGTCCAATAACAATTCGATCTGCCGAAATCTGAACCCTTCGGGTGAATTCTCGCCCGATTGTGCCAAATTTTGCGGCAAGGCTCTCGAAAAGGCCGTCGAGGCGGGCGGGACTATCGGTTTTGAGTGTCATGCCGGTCTGGACAGCCGCGCGTTGCCATTTAAACGATCCGGCAAGCAATTGGCGGCGATCATCGGACGGACATTTGTAAAGGCCGAAAATTATCGAAAAGCCACCGAGCGGGCCATCACCGGCGATTGGAGCGAATACCCGCCGTCGCAGTTTTTCGAGAACATTCTCTTGACGGGTTCGATGGACACGCTCGACAAAACCGCCAAAAAGGCCGCCAAGATCCTCACGGAATCTCAAACCAAAGAGACTGTCAGGGAAATAGAAACGCCTAAACCAGTTGAAAACGAGACCAAGACGGAACCTGTCCATGAGCAGCCCAAAAAGGCCGCCGAGGAGATCACAAATCTCGTCGAAAAATTTAACCGCGAGGTCCGGAATAAACAGCCGGCAACGGAACCCGCCACGCGACCCATTGCCGAGCCAAAGGCAAAACCGGCCTCACAACTTGTGGCCGAGCCAAAGGCCAAACCATTGGAAAAGCGAACCCTAGAGGCCCGTGCGTGGCGATCATTTTTTGGCTCGCTGCTAAAGATGGACTATGCTTTGGCGTGCAGTTCGATCCTCGAGTTTCTCGCCCATCAATACAATTTTTCGACCCTTATCTGGCTGGATGAGCAAAATAACCGGTTTGAAAACACGACCGCGTTTGGCGATCTTAAGGATCGAAAGGTCCGTCTCGGTCTCGCCTCGGACGACCCGCGTCTGATCAATGCCTCGCAAAACGAGATGCCGCTCGAGCTTAGCGAGCGGGCAAAAGGGCCTGAGGGAACGAGGACGATGAATCTCTTCCCGATCGGCGTCGGCGGCGACATTTCGGCGGCGGTCGCGGTTCTCGATCCGATCAACGACACAGACGCAAAAAAACAGATCGCTCGAATCTGCCACTCGATAGCACCGCAGCTCGAAATCCTGCGTCTCAGAAATGAGGTCGCGACCGGCGAATCGCTTACACGCGCTGTCCGCCGGTTTAGCGAGGGCGTCAAATCAATCGACTCGGACGATTTTTGGATCAAGCTGACGCAAAACGCGGCCGAGATGCTGAGGGCCGAGCGGGCGTCGCTGATGATCCTCGACGAACGGTCGGATAGGCTTGAGATAAAGGCGATGATCGGCGCAAAAAATGACGCGGCCGCTGACGAAGACGCCGGTGCGCGGGTTGCGAGGATCGTGCTGAAAAAAAATGAGGCGGTCGTCATCGCCGATGTCACCCGGACCGGTCTGCCGACTGCGCCGCCGGAACGCGCTTACAAAACAGCGTCGTTTATTAGCTGTCCGATCAACATCGGCGGACGTACGATAGGCGTGATGAATTTTACCGACCGGGCCTGCGGCGAGGCGTTTGACAAGCGATCGCTGGAACTGTTTCAGGCAATTGCTCCGCAGCTTGCCGTCGCTATCGACCGGGCCACGCTAAAGGAGAAGGCAGGCGAATTTGAGCAGCTTTCGGTGACCGATGCGCTGACCGGCCTGCTCAATAGACGCTACATCGAGGAACGTCTGATGGAGGAGGTCAAGCGGTCAAACCGCCACGGCTTTCCGATGAGTTTTATGATGCTCGACGTCGATCAGTTCAAGTCATACAACGACCAGTTTGGCCACCCAGCGGGCGATGAGGCTCTGAAAATTGTGGCACACGTGATGAAAGAGACTCTGCGCGGAGCCGATGTTGCCGCGCGATTTGGCGGTGAGGAATTTTCGATCCTGCTGCCGCAGACCACCGGCGAAGAGGCCGCGGCGATCGCCGAACGTATTCGCTCCAACATCGAGGAAGCCAAATTTCCACATCGTCGAGTTACGATGAGCATCGGCGTCGCCAGTTGCTCGGCGGATCTTTGCGTCTCGGCTGATCTTATTTCTGCCGCCGACAAGGCTCTCTACGAAGCCAAGCGGCAAGGCCGAAACCGCGTATTGATCTACGAAAACATGAATACGGCGGCGAACGGAAAATAACATTAAATGAAACGATCTAAACGACATACGATCATCGCCGACAACAAATCTGAGGAGTTTGTTGGGCGCGAAAACGAGATCGAACGGCTTTTGCGTCACGCAAACAATCGCGGAGCGGCTAACGGGCTTGCGATTCTCTCCACGCCGTCGTCGGGCGCGTCCGAATTGCTGCGGCAAGTTTATGATCGCATGTTCACCGGCCGGGGCGACGTTATCCCGTTCTATTTTGCGGTCAAAAAAAGTGACGGCTCGGCGACGCAAGCCGCGATCCGATTCGTAAAAGAATTTCTTATCCAAACTATCGCATTCCGCCGCAGCGACGCGAATATATTCGACGCCTCGCCCGGCATAGACGAACTCTCTGAATTGGCGATGCCCGAGGACGGCTATTGGATCGACCGTTTGATCGAGGCCGGTCTGAGCGATGGCAAGGACCGCGACGAACGTGCGTCTCTCCAAAGCTGTCTGAGCTCCCCTTTGCGCGCCTGCGCCAATGGCGCGAGCGTCTTTGTGATGATCGATGATCTGCATCACTTGCTCTATTTGCGGGATGGCGACGCATTTCTCGAGTGTCTTTCGGATATATACAGCCGAGCCGTTCTGCCGTTCGCATTAGCCGGACATCGTCGTTTTCTGTTTGGCAAAACTCCGTTTGAATCCATGCCGCTCGACCACTTTAATTTCTCCGACGCTGGTGTATTGGCCGAAAAACTCTCGTCAAAATTCAAAGTTGCGATTAACGACCAAACGCGAGATTTGATTGCCGTTCAGACGCAGGGAAATCCGGCGTTTATGAATTCCATTTTCGCCGCGGCGCAGGAAAAAGGCGAGCCGCTCGATAGTTTTCAGCGGGTCGAGAGCATCTACACGAATGAGATATTCGGCGGTAGAATCTGCAAATTTTACGATGAAATTCTTGACAAGATCATTGCCGATAGGGCCGCTGAAGCACGATTTTTGCGTTTGATCAAAGATGTCGCAAACTCAGATGCGGACAACGCTCCGACCGCTTTTTGGAAGAATCACCTCGGTCTTGCGTCAACAGAATTTAGTCGGGCGATCACGTCATTAAACGACTATGAGATCGTCTCGTTAAACTCAAACTCGGTCGAAATCGCTTCTGAAAACACCGCGCTCGGCGATTATCTCAACGGCCGGATACGTCTTGAGATTGACGGCGAGAGCCGCGCATTGGTCGTAGGTGAGGCACTTTCCGCCTTTATCACGCGTGCACCCGAATTGATGGCACGCGTTTATCGTCGCCGTTCGTCGATCGGGCTGCGCGAGCTAATGCTGGCTTTTGACGGACGGCAGATCACGCCCGCATTGATCGATTACACTAGATTTAAGGATGAATTTAAGGGTGCGGGCGACGACAAGATACTTAAGGCGGCCAATGACGATAACGACAGATTTCACCTGCCGCAGATCGTTTACACGGCCCACACGTCTGCGTTTTACCGGCCCATCGGCGAGCTTTTTGATGCCGAGCGCTCGGC
>JBBRQM010000004.1:0-92769 GCA_038226395.1 Pyrinomonadales bacterium
AACATCTTTAGGAGGCCATTGACGGTGGCATAGCGGGGCTCGTCGGCGACGGTGACGGCGAGATTTATAAACGAGCGCATATATTGATCGATGCCCTCGAGCAGGGCGCCGCCACCGGTTAGGATCACGCCGCGGTCGTAGATGTCGGCGGCAACTTCGGGACGCAATTCGGTAAGAGTGTCTTTGACCCGCAGTGCGATACGGCGGACGATGGCTTCAACGATCGGATACACCTCGCCGGATGTGATCTCGACAGCCCCGGGGCCACCCGTCTGGACGTCGCGGCCGCGGATCTCGATCGATTTTGAAATATCTTCAGGCAAAAATGTAGAAGCAAATGTTGTTTTCAAAAGCTCGGTAGTTTCCTCGCCGACTTGCAAGCCGCGATGCCGGCGAAGGTGGGTAGCGAGGCTTTCGTTGATCGAATCGCTGCCATACCGTTCGCTCACTGAATGGACGATCGATCCTTTGGCGATGATAGCGATATTTGTCGTCCCGGCGCCGATGTCGACAATTGCCGACGCGCGTTTGTCAGTGGGCAAAACGCCTGCGCCAAAGGCCGCGGCCAACCCCTCTTCCATCATAAAGACCCTGCCGATGCCGGCGTCATCCGCCGCATTGAGCAGCGCCCGCTGCTCGACGTGAGTTACGTCCGAGACCATGCTCATTACGGCCTTTAACGATATATTTGATCCGCCGGTTTTTGCTTTTTTGACAAAATGGGTGAGCATCTTTTTCGTTCGTTCAAAATCCGCAACGACACCGCCTATAAGAGGAGCCTTAACGTTAACGTCGCGCCCCTCGCGACCGGTCATTTCGGCGGCCTCCTGGCCGTAAGCGACTATCTCTTCGCTCATTTCGTTTATCGCTACCAGCGAGGGCTCGTCAAGCACGATGCCGCGCCCCTTAACGGCGATGATCGTACTCGCCGTGCCAAGATCGATGGCCATAGAGTCAGTGACGAGTTTTTTTAAAGATGATATCTTTAACATAAAAATTTGCCGCGTTAGACGAGAGCCAAATAATTATATGCCTATTTGACGACGCGTTCCTATACTATCAATTCCATTCTACCTCAAAAAGCTCAACCGGCTGCAAGCGGTTCCTGACTGCAAGCGGCTCGTGTTTTATCAAGGGAAAGATGTCGCCAGCGGTCTGCGCACATTCCGAGCTGATAAGGATCTGGCCGCCCAGGGCGTTTGACTCGAGCCGCGCTGCCAGATTGACCGTGTCGCCAATCGCCGTATACTCGGATCGCTGCTCTGATCCGATGTAGCCAATTGTCGCCTCGCCCGTGTGAAGGCCAATGCCGACTGCGACGGACTTAAACCCTTTGGCCGTGAGTTCCTGATTCAGCGTTACAATGCGTCGCTGCATCGCAACAGCAGCCATGACGGCGTTTACGGCGTCGGCCGGGGTCGTGGTCGGAGCACCGAAAAGTGCCATCAATCCGTCACCGATATATTTATCCAGCGTGCCGCCATGATCGAAAATAATCCCGGTCATCGCCGAAAAATAATCGTTTAGCAGGCTGACTACCCGCTCAGGTTTTTCATTCTCAGAAAACGCCGTAAAACCCCGAATGTCGGCAAACAGCACCGTGATCTTCTGGTTAGCACCGCCGAGGCGGAATGAATCCGGGTTTTCGAGCAGCTGTTTTACGACGTATTCCGGCATAAAACGGCTGTAATTTGCCCGAGCTACTTCTTCGCGGGCGAGTCGCTTGTGAGCTCTGATGGTTTCGACTGTGACGGCCGTCTGGGCGGCAACCGCACTGATCATATCCAAATGATCGGGCCGAAATGCAGCAAAAGGATCGAGCCGATCGGCATACAGTACGCCGTGAACGCCCGATTGCGTAATTAGCGGAGCACATATCGTCGAGCGCACCCCCTGCGAAACGATCGATTCGGCACCATGAAACTGCTCATCCGTCTTGGCGTCCTGCGAGAGGATAGCCACGCGGTCGCGCATAACGCGTTGGGTGATTGTACGGCTGACGGTCAGCGTCTCGGTCAACTTTTCAATGCTTTTATCGCGTGTCCTCGCGCCGATCTGGACAAGGTTGCCCTCGGTGCCCGTACCGTCACCTGCCTCTTCCAAAAGCAGGGCAACCACTCGATCAGCCGGCGTCCCTCGAAAAATGAGATCGGTCGCACGTTCAAATATCTCTTCCAAATCAAAAACCGTTCCAAGCGTCTTGCTCATTTCAAAGAGCAGCTCGAGTATCTTGGCTTTTCGACGCAGGTCCTTGATCTCCTCGGGCGTCGCGACCGCCGCCTCCAACGAGAGATTTGACCGGCGGCCGATCAACTCATTGACTGAAACCGCAACCTGCGTGTGGCCAAGCGGCGAATCGTCGTAATTTATCTGCTGGGATGCTTCGACTTCCTTGATTGTTGCCAGTTTAGCCTCGGGTACGACGACAGTATCTGCGTGCTGGTGCTCCTCGATGGGATAAACGGAATCTTCGTCGATAAACTTAAATTCCAGCGTGCTTTCGCCGATCGTGATAATATCCGTCTCGTTCAAAAGGCATTCGAGCTGGAGATCGCCGTTGACGAAGACGTGATTTACACTGCGGAGTAGCTCGCCGTTCTCGATATGCCCATCGGTGATCCAAAAATTTGACGCGTCACTCGAAATAAAAGCATGACTACGCGAAACCCGCCGGTCATTGAGTACGATGTTGTTGTCCTTTGCCCGCCCGATAGTATAAGTCACCCCCGGATTTACTATGGTTTGCCAGGAGCGGCCGTTAGGTTCTGTAATTGTGAGAATTGCGTCCAAGATATTCGTAATTGTAATAGGTAAACTGTTAATGGTAAATTGACCACGCCTCTATTTTCAAAAGTGATGATATATTCGACACATCAAATCGGATCAAAAAGGAAGGAAACATGAAAATTAAGTTAATAATTTGCTCGGTATTTGCGATGTTGTTTATGATTGCGGCTGCGCCACAGACAAAGGTTGCGGCACAAAAGGCTGGTGACATCGTCGGCGGTTACGCCGAGATCGCGGTTACCTCGAAAGAAGCAAAAAGCTTTGCTGCATATGCGTTGAGAGCCAGGTCAAAACATGAGCACAAAAAATTTACGCTTGTAAAAATAGTGAAAGCTGAGAAGCAGCTCGTCGCCGGCGAGAATTACCGTGTCTGTATGGACGTCCGCCAAGGGCGCCAAAAGGCGAGCAGAGTAACGGCAGTGGTTTACGAGAACCTTAAGAACAAGCGCAAACTGACCAACTGGAAAACGGGCGAGTGCACCGATCTTTAGGCTGCTTTCGACATTCGGCGTAGGTACGATTGTGTCCAGACCGTGATCAGGATGAGGCTCAGACCCAGTAATGCCAGTGCGAAAGGAAACAGGAATGAGTCCTTAAAGACCACGTATGCCAGGTGTCCGAGATAGAGGTGGATACCTATTGCGCCAAAGACTAGAAAAACCGTGCGTTTTAGATAGAGAGCGATTCCGACAAGGCCAATATTGAGCAGTAAATAAAACGCTCGTTTTATTTCCGAATCGCTGTTTATTGAGGTAAGGCAGCCCCAAAATGCCATTAGGCCAAAGAGGTAGCACCAGAAGCCGAAATCCTGCGAGCGCGGAACTCCCGGCGTGTGGAGCGTCCTGTCGAGTCCGTACCCGATTAGCATAGTTCCCACTCCGACCCCGACGCCGATCCATGCGTTTGTATTCCAGTCAAGACTCTCGCGGCCAAGTATCAATGCCGCCACATCCATTGAAAAAAACCACAACGAAAAAGCCAGCGGGGCGGTCAGAAAACCGAACCGCACAAACCGCAATGCAATGCCGGCCGCCATCATGGTCGCGAGTTCCATTGCGATCCAGGAACCGTGGATCAATGGATAGTAGTTTTTGTAAGCGCCGGGGTCCTTGCCCGGCCAGAGCCCGGTAATGTCCTCGATTGTGAAGGTAATAAGCGGAACCAGGCAGACGGCGACTGTGACGAGCAGGCCTCCGCCGATAATGTATCCCTTGCCCCGCAGCCACCATCCCGTCCCGGCCGCGATAATGAAATAGATCACGGTTGTTATAAGCACGCCGCGCGAACCCAATGATTCCCATTTATCACCGAGAAACCAGGCGCAGGCCGAGATCATAAGCATCGCGCCGAAATAGTAGGCAACGGTGACGAGATTAAAGCCCTGGCTTTGCTCGACTGCGGTTTCAGCAATAGAGCTTTGTGCGGTCGTCCCGGCTGGCCGGCTGCCCGCCCACGCAATGAGATTCTGCGAATCGGCGTCCGAAATTATTCCATCCGCGGCCGCTTGCCTGATGTCCGAAATGGACAGTAAGGTCTCATCGTTTTGTGTATCGACTGATTCGTGTTCCATATGGATTGAGCATACCCTTTTTTGTCGGTTCAAGCGGCTTTTTCGATGCCGTAGCGAGATAGCTTTAGATAGAGGCCGCGGCGGGTGAGGCCTAGTTCGCCGGCGACGCGTGAGATATTCCAGTTGTGACGGGTGAGGGCGTTGCGGATCATCTGCATTTCGAGTTCGGAGACGGCGTCGTCGAGGGTACCGCCCTGGGACATATTTGAAAATGGCGAGATCGTGCCGTCGTAGGATGCGATAGGGAGGACATTAGACTCAATGAGAAACGGTGTCAATGGCTTTGCGCTCCGTTTTAGTTCGGGCGAGAGGTGGTCGGGCGTGATGACCTCGTTATCGACCGCGCGGGCGACGACACGCTGGATCTCGTTGCAGAGCTGGCGGACATTGCCCTCCCAATTACAAACCATCAACAGGTCGATCGTCTGCGGAGTAAACGTGACGTCATTTTTGCCGAAACGCGACGAATAATGATTGATATAGTAATTGACAATCGGCGGTATCTCGGAGCGGCGCTCGCGAAGCGGCGGAACACGGAGCCGGATCACATTGAGGCGGTAATACAAATCCTCGCGGAATGTTCCATCAGCAACCTTGTCTTCGAGCGGCATATTTGTCGCGGCGATGATGCGAACATCGACCTTCAACGGGCGCTTTTCGCCAAGCGGCTGTATTTCGCCCTCCTGCAAAAACCGCAGCAATTTTGGCTGAACATCGAGCGGCAGATCGCCGATCTCGTCGAGAAACAGAGTCCCGCCATCAGCCGTGCGGATCGTGCCGGGCGAATCCTGGACGGCGCCGGTGAAGGCTCCCTTTTTGTAACCAAAAAGGTGACCCTCGGCCAATTCCTTCGGGACGGCGGTGCAGTTGAACGGGACAAATACACGATCTTTACGGTTAGAAAGCGTGTGGATCGCCCGAGAAACAAGCTCTTTACCCGTACCCGACTCGCCAGTGACGAGAACGGTAACATCAGACGAGCGTATCTTGTAAACTTCCTCGACCAGAGCGGTCATCGCCGTTGACGAATGGATAAATCCCGGCATCAGGCTGCTCGATGTGTAGGGGCTCGATTCCTGTTCGGCGGGCTGCGACCGGTCGCGTGCGCGGAGCGCGATGACATCCATTCCAAGCTCGACCACGCGAAGCAGCGGAGCGAGCGAGCTGTCATCGCTCAAAACGGCCCCTGACTGCGGGCCGATCAGCAACACGGCGGGCGGAGCCGCTGATCCGCGCAAATTAAAAACGGCTATATTTTTTGTGCGGCAAAATGTCTTTTCATTCGCCCCGGCCTGGGCCTCGTTTAGCCTGGTGACCAGCTCGTTGCTTTCCTGCGGGGAATAACCATGCGTGATGAACGGGTAAAGGCGTTTTTGATCGTTCATTTGGGCGATGACGATCTTTTTTGCGTTGCTCTCCTGCTGAAGAACGGCTACCAGCTCGCGAAAAAGCAGCTCGCGCGAGGCCGTAGCCTCAGCCAAACGGACGGTCAGGAGCTGCGAAACTATCGAATTAGAACGGTTGCGGCCCGAACTCGCCGGTGTCTTGCGGGCGTTGCTTTCGACTCGCTTGAGTTCGTGGGCCGCGGTATCGACATATGACTTAATGCCGAGTTTGCCAAACATATCGGCGGCGGATGTCAGGTGTTTCATTGCCCGCGACGATTGGTCCGAACGCAGATTGGCTCCGATCAGATAATTTAAGAGCGCCGTGTGATACATGTCTTCAGCCGCCTCAAAAATGGTCAGCGCCCGGCTGAAATGATGTATTGCCAACTCGGCGTCATCGTCCTCGATCGCTGCAAGGCCGCGTATCCGCTGGATATTGCCCAAAACAAAAAAATCGGCTGACGGATCGGTCTCCTCGATCCCTCTTAGCGAATTTTCGCCAGCTTCGATATCGCCCTGCTGCACTAAGCTTTCGGCGAGCACCAGACCGGCCATATTTGCATAATGTTTGTCGCCGATCTCGCCGGAAAGTTTTATCGTTTCGCGGGCCTTGTCTATGGCTTTTTTTGTATTCCCCTCTGCCAGATAGCAACGGGCGAGATTACGCATCGACTGCACCGCATACCACTTGCGTTTTTTCTCATGAGCAATTCCTACTGCCCTTTCCAGAAGCTCCTTTGCTTCATCCAGTTCGCCTCGCAGTATCTTTAGCTCGCCGAGCGAATCAAGAATACCGGCGATATGTAGATGGTCGTGCTTGACCGCGATATCGAGCGCGCGGCGGATCATTTCCTCGGCTTTTGTCCAGTCGCCGATGAGCATCAGATTGATGCCGAGATTGTTATAAGCGACGACGGAATTGAGGACATGCTCGGTCTGGTCAAAAAACTGGATCGATTTTTCGAGACATGCGATGCCTTCCTGCGGCCGCCTCAGGAACCAATATGCGCCCGACATATCGGTATAGAGCTTGCCGAGCATAAAGGGCGCCGAATTGCCGCCGATGATCTGGATGCCGAGCTCAAAATACTCGAGAGCCTTTTCGCTGTTGCCCTCCTGATGATAGCTGTTGGCGATCTCGCGATAGGCCTCAGCCATGCCCAGCCAATCGCCGTTTTCACGAAAATGATCGAGCGCTTTTTCGGCGTAACCGCGGCCGATCGGAAACTCGTTGAGACGCCGATACACTCGCGCAAGGGCGCTATTGACGCTGCCATAGAGAGGGCGAAGATCATTTTCTTCGGCCTTTTGCAGCGTTTCCTTGAGCAAGGTGACGGCCTTTGGTTGATCGGTCAGATTGTTGTAAGCGATGGCAAGCTGAGTCGTTATGCGTACCTGAGTTTCGAGCGAGAGCCCGGCGAGATACTCTTCGTCCTCAAACATCTCGACGGCCTCGAGAGATTCCTTAGCACGTCCGGCAGTCTCGAATGTAAATGAAAGCAGCCGCTTTAAATGGGCAAAATTATCAGGCGTATGCGAATAATCCGCGATCGTTTTTACAAGGATCTTTTCGGCCTCACCCGAGAGACCGTCTCTCAACTTTTGACCGACGCCCGAAAAGATCATGTCGATCCGCTCTGCCGAGATCGATGGCGCCGCAGGACGAGCCTTTGCCGCCCTCGACGCAGTGTCAGTGGAACTTTGCTTATTTTTCATCTTTTCGTAGCAAACAAAACGGCTAATCGATACAGGATTTCAATTCCCGTTTGACCAAAATTTTTTTGATTGCATACTTAGTAAACAGCGCACTTGAAATTTAGCAGAAAAAAATCTGATCGTCTACAATTATTATGCATTCCACTACAAAAATAATTGACCCATCAACGAAATTGTGTAGGATGGCATCAAATGCATTTCCCGCATTGAGAAAGGGCGGGGGCGAATAACGCTTTGTTAACTTAGGCGGGAACGAATAGTAATGTAATATATCCGTTGCCGATCAAAAATGTCTGACGAGAAACTTAATAAAAAGCCAACTAACCGCAAAGGCCCTGTATTTTTGGATACAAAAGGGCGGCGTGGGTATTTCACTACATACGGCGGGATCGCCTTTGCTACCGGCGTGACGGTGCTGCTTGGCCTTTTTGTCGTCAGCGTGTTGATCAATCCGTTTCTGCCGCAGATCAAATTGAAATCCATCTCAGTGCCTCCTCAGCAGACTGATCTGCCCGGTCATGTACCCGTTTTGCCAATTCCCGTTTTGCCAACTCTAAAAAAAACCGATCCTATTCTTAAGGAAACAACCGATAAGGCAAAATCCGAGCAAAAAAAGCGTGAAGATGCCCGCAATCAGGCTCTCATGATCAGAGAATCGAGGATCGGTGCCATTACAGCGCCGACGCCGACAAACGGGCGACCGTTATCAATCGGTTTTTTTGTTAATTGGGACGATTCGAGCCTGGCCTCGTTAAAACATAATATTCAAGGCATGGACTGGCTTGTGCCGGAATGGATACGGCTCTCTGGCGACGCCAAAAACCCGCTCGTTTTGGATATTGATGACGACGCGCTGGATCTTATCAGCACGCAAAAGCCAACCATGCCGGTGCTGCCTCTGCTGCAAAACTATAAGAATGAAAAGTGGAATTCTGAGATATTAGTTAATTCGATATCGACGCCGGATACCCGACGACAATTGATCAATTCTCTTTTGGAGACGATCGATAAGTATAAATTTGGCGGCCTCACGATCGATATCGAAGAAGTTCCGGAAAGCTCGCAAATGAACCTGTTAAAGTTTATGCAGGAGCTGCATGCCGAATTTCAGACCCGCAAACTTGTCCTGGCACAAGCTGTTCCCTTCGATAATCCCGACTGGAACTATGTCGCTTATTCAAACGTTACTGATTATTTGATGCTGATGGCCTACGACCAGCACTGGTCAACCGGAGAATCCGGCCCTATCGCCAGCCAGGATTGGTATGACGCGATCCTGAAAAAGCGGATGGCCGAACTTTCGCCCTCAAAGACCATAATTTGTTTTGGTAATTATGGTTACAATTGGGCCAATGATAAATCGGAGGGCGAAACCGTTACATTTCAGGATGCCCTTGTTATTGCCAAGGATTCTCTGGAAAGCCCTGCGGCCATAAAATTTGACCCGGCTTCGAAAAATCCATTTTTCACATACGAGGAGGATGATGGCAAAAAGCACTCGGTTTGGTTTCTCGACGCTGTCACGGCCTTTAATCAACTCCAGAGCGCCAAACCATACAATGTTGCCGGGTTTGCGCTATGGCGTCTTGGCAGCGAAGACCCGTCTTTATGGAGCGTATTCGGCTCTCAGGATCGCTCCGTTTCGGCCGGCGATCTGCAAACTATAAAATACGGTTACGACGTAGATTTTGTAGGCACCGGCGAGATATTACAGGTGGTCGCCCAGCCGCAGGACGGAATGCGTGACCTGACACTTGCAGACAATGGCAGCGTCACGGATCAGGTATATCGTCAAATACCCTCGTCATACGTGATACAGAGAACGGGCGACAAGGTGGGCAAGATAGTGCTGACCTTCGATGACGGCCCCGATCCGGTGTGGACACCGAAGATTCTCGACATCTTGAAACAAGAGCACGTAAAAGCGGCATTTTTTATAGTCGGAGAAAACGGTCAGGCAAACCCTGAGATCGTTAAACGGATTGTTACGGACGGGCATGAGATAGGCAACCACTCGTTTACGCATCCCAATCTCGGGGAAGTGCCCCGCCAGATAACGGACTTGGAGCTGAACGCTACCCAGCGTCTGATCGAATCGCTCACCGGGCGTTCGACTCGTCTTTTCCGGGCGCCGTATTTTGGTGACGCCGAGCCGCGCACCCCGGACGAAGTAAATCCGACCGTGCAGGCACAAAATCTCGGATATATCTCGGTCGGACTGCATCTCGATCCTGACGATTGGAAATTAAAGAACGAGGACGGCTCGCCCCACTCGGCTGATCAGATGGTGAGTGACATACTCACACAGGTAGCTATCACGACGCCGGAAGAGCGCGGCAATATCGTGTTGCTGCATGACAGCGGAGGCGATCGCTCGGCGACGATTGAGGCATTGCCAAAGATTATTCATGAGTTACGTTCCCGTGGCTACGCATTCACATCAATCGCCGATCTCGCCAATATGACACCCGAACAGGCGATGCCGCCGGTGTCCGAGGACCGGTCGTTTTACACGCGGACTGATTCTTGGGTTTTCTACGGTATCTCGATCCTGGGTTGGCTAATGCGCTGGCTTTTTCTGATCGGCATTGTTCTGGGACTTGGCCGTATGGCAGTAATCGGCGTTTTGGCATTTACCCAATATGTGCGATCGCGGCGGCGCGAAGAGGAGCATTTTGGCGAAGGTTTCGAGCCGCTGGTGTCGGTCGTTGTTCCGGCGTTTAACGAGGAACGCGTAATCGTCCGCACGATTGAGAGCCTGCTGGCGTCAGACTATGCCAAATTTGAGATCATCGTCGTCGATGACGGCTCAACCGACGACACACTGAACACAATTAAAATGCGATTTGCTGACGAAGAGCGCATATCGATCTACCACAAAGAAAACGGCGGCAAGGCCGAGGCATTAAATTTGGGCTGCCTAAAGGCGAACGGCTCGATCATCATCGCCCTCGACGCCGATACGATGTTTACCAGGCAGACGATCTCGGCGCTTGCTCACCGTTTTGCCGACGAGCATATCGGAGCCATAGCCGGCAACGCCAAAGTCGGTAACCGGATCAATATTGTTACAAAATGGCAGGCGCTCGAATATGTGACATCGCAAAATTTTGATCGTCGAGCTTTCGCCTCGCTCAACTGCATAACGGTCGTTCCCGGCTCGGTCGGAGCTTGGCGGCGGTCTGTGCTCGAAGAGGCCGGCGGATTCTCGTCCGATACGCTTGCCGAGGATCAGGATCTGACGATCCAGGTTCGTAAACTTGGCTATAAGATAGGCTATGAGGAAGATGCTGTAGGCCTGACCGAGGCCCCTGATAGTCTGCGAAATCTCGCCAAACAGCGTTTCCGATGGTCATACGGCACACTACAGTGCATGTGGAAGCATAAGAACGCGCTGCTCAACCCTAAATATGGCACCCTCGGCTTTGTCGCTATGCCTAATGTATGGATATTTCAGGTTTTTTTCCCGCTGATCTCGCCGTTTATGGATCTGATGTTTGTCTGGACGCTCCTTGGTGCACTGATCGGCTATCTCGAACATCAGCAGGAATACGCCCACACGCCAACCAACCTGAACCAGGTAATTTTTTATTACGCTTTGTTTTTGGCGGTTGACTGGTTCGGTGCATTTGCCGCTTTTATGATGGAAAAAGGCGAGCAAAAGCGGCTGCTTGGCTGGCTTGTGATCCAACGTTTTGGCTACCGCCAGGTGATGTATTGGGTGATGGTCAAATCGGTCTATACGGCAATCCGTGGAGCGGTCGTCGGCTGGGGCAAACTCGAACGAAAGGCTACGGTCGTGGCCCGTGTATAATTACTTTACTGTAAGATCTAACAGGATTTTTCACCACAGAGAACACAGAGTTAAGAAATATTTGTTTATGAATCTCTGTGTTCTCCGTGTCCTCTGTGGTTAAATTATTCCATGCCCGAATTTCCCGACATAGACGGCGACGTAATGACCGAGAGCGAGACCAAGCTCGAAAAGCCAAAGCTCTTTAAAGTCCTACTGCACAACGATGATTTTACGACGATGGAATTTGTCGTTTTTGTCCTGCAATACGTCTTTAACCGCGATGATGCAGAGGCGTTCACGATTATGCTAAAAGTCCACAACGAGGGCCTCGGCATCGCCGGCATCTACCCATACGAGATCGCCAATATGAAATCCGAAAAGGCAATAAACCTCGCCAAAGCAAGCGAATATCCGCTGCTCTGCACGGTGGAGGAGGAATAATGTTGAGATTTGTATTTTAAAGTGGCATAATGTGGTGTGGCATTTTGCCACGTATGGGTATTATGGCCATCGTAAAAGAAAGAAAAGCAAAAGAACAAGGCCGATTAAATGTCCGGCTTTCACCGGAAATTAAGGCGCGTATCACTCGTGCCGCCAAGATCCTTGATCAAGACCTAACCGAATTTGCTGTTGCCGCATTAAACGAAAAAGCAGAAGAGATCATAGAAAAGCACGAACAGGTTGTCTTATCCCCCGAGGAATATAAGTTCTTTCTCGATGCGTTGGACGAACGGGCACAAGAGCCATCGGATTATTCTTTAAGAGCTCTTGAAAGCTATCGTCGCGGCGTTCGAAATGGGGTGAGGTATGAATTTACGGATTGAGCCGCTTACCCGTGAGCATGACCGTAACGGTTTTGATTGTTCTGACGAAAGCATTAATCTGTTTTTACGTGAAAAAGCAATGCAGGACCAACGGCTCGATTTGAGCCGGACCATGGTTTTGGTTAAAACTGGAGAAAACGCCCGCCGAGTAATCGGATATCACACCATGTTGATCTCACAGGTGCAGCAGGAAGAGATTCCAGATGATCGGCCTAAAATCACTCGCGACATACCTGTTATTATGCTTGGTCAGATCGGCATCGATGTGAATTTTCAAGGAAAAGGTTTCGGCGAGCGACTCATGCTTGACGTACAAGAAAGAGTCTCTGAAATTTCACAGATGGTCGGCGTCCGTGCCCTAATGCTCGCGGCAAGAACGGAGAGTCTAGCTGGCTGGTACCAAAAGCATGATTTTTTGACATATCCCGGTTCTCTTAGAATGTTTAAGAGTATTCAGACGATTAGAAAATTTCTTGGATAATCAGTAAACTGTAGAAGGCTTTGCAGGGCCGAGGGTGTGATAGCATCATATTTGGTATGTATTACTATTTCATAATTAGCATTATTACCATCAGGGACTTTGCTCCGTAGAGAGCCGAGCCAAAGTAGAACTTTGATTCGAAACAGTCCCAAGCCGAAAACACGAGGCTTGGGGCTTTTTCTTGTTAAGGAAATAAATTTTCCGGCGTGGTAATATCTAATCTTTTATACGGTAATGACAGAAACTATCGATCTTAAGAAAACAGTAAACCTTCCCCGGACGGATTTTGCTCAAAAGGCGAATCTGGGGCAGAGCGAACCGGCACGTTTGAAGAAGTGGGGCGGGATGGGGCTTTATGACCAGATCGCCGAGGCGAGGAAAGGGCGCGACAAATTTATCCTCCACGACGGCCCGCCGTATGCTAACGCTGACATCCACATCGGCACTGCTCTTAATAAAATCCTCAAGGATTTTGTCGTCAAGACCCGCTCGATGATGGGCTTTGACGCGCCGTATGTGCCCGGTTACGATTGCCACGGTCTGCCGATCGAGACCCATGTCGAGAAAAAGCTGGCTGAAAAAGGCAAAAACAAGGACGATCTGCCGGTCGCCACATTTCGCCGTATCTGTCGTGAACACGCCGCCAATGCGATGAACGGCCAGACTCGCGATTTTTCACGGCTCGGCATCCTGGGCGAATGGCGTAACCCATATCTGACGATGTCAGCGGAGTATGAATCTTCGACCGCCCGGCTTTTCGGCAAGTTTGTCGAGCGCGGGTATGTTTATAAAGGCCTACGTCCGGTCTATTGGTGCATCCACGATCAGACGGCTTTGGCCGAGGCTGAGGTCGAGTATCGACTGCACACATCGCCGTCGGTTTACGTAAAGTTCCCGCTCAGATCAGATCCGGTTTTGATCGACGCGGCGCTCGAAGGCAAGAATGTCTCGGTTGTTATCTGGACGACGACGCCCTGGACGCTGCCCGCAAATCTCGGCATCGCCGTTAATCCCGATTTTGACTATTCGGCGGTCGAGGTCGGCGACGACGTTTATATCGTAGCGTCAGAATTGGCGGCCGCGTTTGCCGAAACATGCGGTTTTGAAAACACAAAGGAACTCGCCCGTTTCAAAGGCTCTAAGCTCGACCGCCTCGAGGCTCAACATGCATGGCTCGACCGCGTTTCGTTGATAATGAACGGCGATCATGTGACGCTTGGCGAGGCTGACGCCGAAACGGAACTTGATGTCCGGTTTGAAAATAAATCGGCCGGCAAATCAGGCACCGGCTGTGTTCACACCGCTCCCGGCCACGGCGCGGACGATTTTGCCATTGCCAAAAAATACGGGCTTGAGGTGTATGCCCCCGTCGATGCTGCGGGTAATTTTACGGCCGATGTAGAGCATTTTGCGGGCGAAAATATTTTTAAGGCAAACCCTCAGATCGTCGAGTTTTTGCGCGAAAAGGGCGCGTTGCTCCATGTCGAGAATTACGATCACCGTTACCCGCATTGCTGGCGCTGCAAAAATCCGGTCATCTTTCGGGCTACGCCGCAGTGGTTCATCTCGATGGATGAAGCGGCGAGAGGTGAAACCGGAGGCCTTCGTGCGAAGGCTCTCAGCGAGATCGAGACAGTCAAATGGCACCCTACGTGGGGCGAGGACCGGATGCGGAATATGTTCAAAGGGCGGCCCGACTGGTGCGTTTCGCGGCAGCGTTCGTGGGGCGTGCCGATCCCGGTTTTTTATTGTCAGGCGTGTGACGAAGCGGTCGCGGATCCCGCGATTATTGACCATGTAGCCGATATCTTCGCGGCCGAGACTGCCGATGCATGGTATAACCGCCCGGAAAGCGAACTGCTCCCCCACGGCTTCACCTGTCCAAAGTGCAATGGCGGTGATTTTCGCAAAGAGACTGATATTCTCGACGTTTGGTTCGATTCGGGTTCGAGCTGCGTCGCGGTTTTGGAAACGCGGGGCGACACGCTCCGTTTCCCTGCTGACGTCTATCTCGAGGGCGGCGACCAATTTCGCGGTTGGTTCAATTCGTCTCTGATGTGCGGACTCGCGGCGCACGACACGGCACCTTACAAACGTGTAGTAACACACGGCTGGGTGGTTGACGGCGACGGCAAACAGATGCATAAATCGGCCGGCAACGCGATCTCGCCTAACGAGATCGTCGAGAAATCGGGAGCCGAGATCGTCCGTCTGTGGGCGGCAGCGGTAGATTACACGCAGGATATGCGGTGCTCGGACGAGATCCTTGCACGTATCGTCGATGCATATCGCAAATTCCGAAACACGCTGCGGTATGCTCTCGGCAACCTGGCTGAGTTTGATCCCGTAAGTGATTCCGTCAGTGCCAATCACATGCAGGAGATCGATTTGTGGGCGCTGTCGGGGCTTAACGAGCTTACGGAAAAGGTGCTTACGGCTTATGAAGCGTATGATTTTCAGGCCGCCTACAATGCACTTTATAATTTCTGCACGGTGACGCTGTCGGCCCGATATTTTGACATTATCAAAGACCGGCTCTACATTTTTGCACCCAAATCGATCGAGCGTCGCTCGGCGCAGACCGCGCTTTACAAAATCGCCGATGCGCTTTGCCGTCTGATGTCGCCGATCCTTGTTTTTACGTCTGACGAAGCGTGGGAAAACCTGCCGGGTCAAACTATATCGTCTGTGCATCTCACCGAGTTTCCGGCGGTTACTGATGCCGATAATTCCGGCCTGATGTCGAATTGGGAACGCATATTCGCGATCCGCGACGAGGTGATGAAGGCTCTTGAAGACGCAAGAAACGAAAAACGCATCGGCTCGCCACTAGAGGCCAAAGTCATATTAACTACTGACGCCGCGACGACACGCCTTTTGCTCGATTATTACGAGCAATTGCGATACATATTTATTGTCTCGCAAATCGAGGTGCATGAAGGTAATGCACTCAGTGTCGAGATCCAAAAAGCGGACGGCGAAAAATGCGAACGGTGTTGGAATTATTCTGTGCACGTCGGGGAATTTACCGAGTATCCGACAGTTTGCGAAAGGTGCTTTTCGGCACTCGCAGAAATAAAAAAAGCATTATGATTTAGGTGGAGTGATATGCTAATACCTGTTGAAAAAAAAGTGATACCGAGATATGAATCGGGGGTAAATGAAATGGGATTGGTTTATGCGGAAATCGATTTGATCAGTGTCGAGGATACATTTTTGCATCGACGGGGTGACCTGGATGCAAATAAGATAAAACAGGTTCGTGTTAACGCGCATGTTGACAGTGGTGCTTACAACCTTTGTATAAACGAAACAGTGCAGACGCAGCTCGATCTGCAGTTTATTGAAAAGCAAATCGTTACACTCGCAGATGAAACCTTGCTGGAGGTCGATTTTGTAGGCCCCGTCGATATTCGCTTTGAGAACCGCTCGACAACTGTTCGGGCCACCGTTTTGCCGGGTGACGCTGAAGTTTTACTCGGAGCGATCCCGATGGAAGACATGGATGTCCTGATCGATCCGAGACAGCAAAAGCTTGTGGTCAATCCGAAGCATCCGTATGTTGCAACCAAACATTTGAAATAGCCGCACCAGATAGTATGGCCGTTGATTTTCAAACATTGATGTCGTCGCCGACCGCAGCGTATTCAGAAGCCTTGCGCTTCTTTAATGGAAACGGAATGTTAAATGATGCTTTATTGAGGTTGGTGCGTGATCTTGAACGCCACTCTATCGACTATGCCATTATAGGTGCCGTTGCTTTGAATCAGCACGGATTTCAACGGCTAACTGTCGATATTGATCTACTTCTTTCGGTAGAAGGCCTTGAACGGTTTAGAGAAAAACTTGTCGGTCTTGGTTACAGGCCGGCATTTGAGGGAGCAAGAAAAAATTTCAGGACAGCGCAGGAAAATATACCGATTGACATAATCTCGGCTGGTGAATTTCCCGGTGACGGCATGCCAAAGCATGTCGTTTTTCCCGACCCTGCTGAGACTTCAATAGTCATCGACGGTGTAAAAACGATCTCGCTCGAAAAGTTGATCGAGCTAAAGTTGGCCTCAGGCATGACGGCTGGTGATCGTTTGAAAGATCTCGCCGATGTGCAGGAATTGATTAAGTTGAAAAGTTTGGATGAGGGTTTTGCCGGTAAATTGAATGAGTATGTTCGTCCAAAGTATTTAGAGTTATATCGTGCGGTGGCGTCGGCAAAAGACCGTATCGAGAATTGAGGCGTAGATTTGACTAAAAAAGACTTTATCTGGAAACTTGCCTATCTCGCAATCGCGGGCGGCGTATTTATGATCGACCAGACCTCTAAGGCCTGGGCGACGCGGGTACTGCATTTCGAGGGCGACAGATCGATAATTTCGGGATTTTTGAATTTTGCATATGCTCAGAATACGGGCGTGGCGTTTTCGATGCTCGATCAGGGCGGCGATACCAGCCGTTGGGGTCTCTCGGCGGTGGCGATCATTGCGGGGACGCTGGTGCTTTATTTTTTCTGGCGGACGCCGCGAACCGACGACCGCATTTTGGGCTCGCTTGCGTTGCTTCTCGCCGGTATCGCCGGCAACGTAACCGACCGGCTCCGGCTCGGATTTGTCGTGGATTTTATCGATATCCGATTCGGCGGCTGGCATTATCCGACATTCAATGTAGCCGATGCCGCGATCTGCATTGGCGCGGGACTGCTCATCCTTGATCTCTTTTTTAGTAAGCGTCGTCAGGCGGTGATGAAGGCTGAAACGCGGGCCGCAGGGAGTGTGCCCGAAGCATAATACCCCGTCACTAAAGGCACGAACACATTCCCACTGGTCGTGTTTCCGCCTATCTGCATCTAACAACTTATGTATCCTGAGTTATTCCGCATCGGCACGTTTCCTATTACCACATACGGCATTTTTTTAGCGGTCGGGATGCTGCTAGCTCTTTTTGTCGCCGCCCGGCTCGGCGCCCGCGATGGAATTCCGCGCGAACGTATCTACGATCTCGGCCTGTGGACACTGGTCTCGGCGCTCGTCGGCTCCAAGCTGCTAATGCTCGCGGTCGAGGACAACGTCAACGTTTTATCGCTCGATTTCCTGCGATCCGGCGGAGTATTTTATGGCGGGCTGATCGGCGGTTTTATCGCGGTCGTCGTGCTGGTTCGGCTTTACAAACTGTCGTTTTGGAAGGTCGCCGATGCTCTGGTGCCCGGTCTCGCTCTCGGGCAGGCGTTTGGGCGGCAAGGCTGTTTTTCGGCAGGCTGCTGCTGGGGCAAACCGACTACGCTGCCGTGGGGCGTCCATTTTACCGAATTGGGTCACGAATACACCGGTGTGCCGATCTATGGGCCGAATGGCGGAGCCCTGCATCTGCACCCTACACAGCTTTACGAGTCATTCATCATGTTCGCCGTTTTTACGTTTTTGTTTTACCTGCACCGGCACAAAAAATTTGACGGCCAGATCCTGATCGCCTACGGCATTATTTACTCAATCGTCCGTTTTTTGATCGAGTTTATCCGTGATGATCCGCGTGGCGATCTATTTGGGTTTACAACACTTACAGGGCTTTCGACTTCGCAGGGAATCAGCCTGATCGTTGCCGCCGGATCTGTCGTTTTTATGACAATGCGGCTCAGAAAAGTTCAAAGTTCCGAGTTTAAAGTTTCGAGTAAGAGTGAGTGAAGAAACTACATCGCTCATTTTTCACCCGGCGTCCGATGATGCGGGCGAGCGTCTCGACGCATATTTGACTGAAAACATCGATGGCTGGTCACGCTCGCGGCTTCAGCGGCTGATCGAGAATGAGGATGTTCTGGTCAACGAAAAAAGGGCCAAGCCATCGTATAAACTGCATGAAAATGACGAGATCGAGGTCGATCTGATCGAGGTTCCTTTTGCACGATTCGAACCCGAAAACATCCCGCTCGACATTGTTTACGAGGACGAATATCTCGCCGTAATCAACAAACCGGCCGGAATGGTCGTCCATCCCGGTGCGGGCGTGCAGAGCGGGACGCTGGCAAATGCGATCGCCCATAGGTTCAAAGTTCAAAGTTCAAAGTTCAAAGCTGAAGATCGTGTGGGGATAGTCCACAGATTAGATAAAGACACTTCGGGCTTGATCGTTGTTGCCAAGACGGACGAGATCCACGAGGCTCTGTCTGAGCAGTTTCGCGAGCGGCAGGTTTATAAGTCTTATGTCGCGCTAGTGCATGGCTCGACCGATCAAAACACGGGCAAGATCGAGGCCGCGATCGGTCGCAATAAACATAACCGATTGCGGATGAAAGTCGCGACGCACGGTCGCTCTGCGCTTTCGCTTTGGAAAGTGCGGCAGCGATACGGCAAATTCACTCTGCTCGACGTCGAGATCAAAACCGGCCGCACGCACCAGATTCGCGTCCACATGGGCTATATCAATCACCCGGTCGTCGGCGACGAGATCTACAACGAAGGCCGCGACAACACCGTCGCCGACATCCACGTTCGCAACGCGATCAACACAATGCGGCGATTTTTCCTCCATGCCGAACGGCTGTCGTTCACCCATCCCAGGACACAGGAACGTATGGAATTCATCCAGGAATTACCGCCCGAATTGAATCAGTTTCTGGATTTGTTATGATTCAAGCGGAGTGTCGTGGGCAGAAACGCGAGTGTAAACGAGCGTGCCTCTTTTAGTTATTTCGCACGCTCCTTTACAGTCGCGTTTCCGCCTTTATTTTATAATGAAAATTCTAACCATCGCATTCGCGTTTTGCATCGTCCTGTCGTCAATCAACATGGCTCAGACTGCTGAGATCAACAGCATTCCCAAGCCTCGCTCAGTGAGGTCCTTCGATGGAGAGAGATTTACTCTAAGTCGTAGAACCAAGATCGTCGCAAGTAGTAGCGGAGCTCTCAGGATCGCGGGAGTCTTGAACGAATTCCTTCTTAGGAGATATGGTTTTAAGATTAAAATTACTGACAAACCGCAAGGCAATAACGCCGTCTTGATCGTGATCACACCCGGTGGATGGCCGTATTCGAACCCTGAAGGTTATGGGTTAAGAATCCATGCGAACACGATAGGCCTTATAAACAGTGAGCGAGGTTCATTCAATGCGCTTCAGACGCTGTTTCAGATCCTCCCTCTCGAATCCAAAAAAGAGATAAGTATTCCCGCTCTCGAGATATTCGATGCACCGCGCTTCCCATACCGCGGGATGCACCTCGATGTTGGGCGGCATTTTATGCCGGTCGAGTTTGTTAAAAAGTACATCGACCTGATGTCCCAGTACAAATTCAACTACTTTCACTGGCACCTGACCGAGGACCAGGGCTGGCGGATCGAGATCAAGAAGTATCCAAAATTGACCGAGATCGGCTCAAAACGGCCCGAGACCGTAAAGGACAAAAATCTCCAGCCATATATCGGCGACGGAGTGCCGCATGAGGGTTTTTATACGCAGGAACAGATCAGGGATGTCGTTGCTTATGCCAAAGCTCGATATATCACCGTGATCCCTGAGATCGAGCTTCCGGGCCATTCATCATCGGCATTGGCCGCTTATCCTGAGCTTGGCTGCAAGGCGGATTACAAATACAAGGTGCAGACGACGTGGGGCATTTTTAAGGATGTCTATTGCCCGACCGAGAAGACGTTCGGCTTTCTCGAAGACGTTTTGACCGAAGTGATCGGCCTCTTTCCCGATTCGCCCTACATCCATATCGGCGGCGACGAAGTGCTCAAAGATCAGTGGAAAGAGTCACCCGAAGTTGCCAGCCTAATGGCTCGCGAAAACCTCAAGGACGTTAACGAGGTCCAAAGCTACTTCGTCCGCCGGATGGAAAAGTTTATTAACTCAAAGGGCAAGAAGATAATCGGATGGGACGAGATACTCGAGGGCGGCCTCGCTCCAAATGCGACCGTTATGTCTTGGCGCGGCATCAAAGGCGGAATCGCGGCCGCTAAAGAGCATCACGATGTAATAATGACGCCGACCGATTACGTCTATTTTGACTACGGCCAGGGCGACCCGGCCACCGAGCCACTGAATATCGGCGGCTATCTCCCGCTCGAAAAAGTTTATTCATTTGACCCGGTTCCGAAAGAGCTAAACGCGGATGAGGCCAAATATATCATCGGCGGCCAGGGCAACGTCTGGACAGAATATCTGCCGACGCCCGCTTCGGTCGAATACATGGCCTTCCCGCGAATGCTCGCTTTGTCCGAGGTGCTGTGGTCAACGCCCGAGAATAAGAATTATGCTGATTTTACCCGGCGGCTTGGCCGCCAGTTTGCCCGTCTCGATCAACAAAATGTTAATTATCGAATACCTGAGCCTATAGGCCTGCGAGATGCCGTCCTTGGCAAAACCGAAGCCCCGATCCTCGCGCTAAATTCCGTCGTGCCGGACTCAAAAATTTATTTCTCCTACGATGGTCAGATACCTACGACTAAATCGTCTTTGTATGCACGTCCGCTGGGCCTGTTTAGCGAGCCTGCCACGCCGAGGATCGATGTAAAAACCATAGTCGTACTGCCAAATGGCCGCACAAGTTCGATCTATACGGCGACCTATTTAAGGCAGCTGTGGCACGGGCCGGAACCAGACCTCAAGGAAAAACGAGCCGGCGTTACCTACTCGATTGTCATACCCGCAAGCGGCAATTCACCCGATCCGATCATTACGAGTGGCGAGACAAAATCGATGGGGCTTGCTCAATTTGCCAAAACAACCGATCTGAAAAAACCTTTCGGAGCGAGTTTCGATGGGTATTTCAACGCCCCGGTCGATGCGATCTATGAGTTTCAGATCGAATCGACCTGGGACGCTGATCTCTTTATTGGCGGTGAAAAATTGGTCGGCCAACTCGGCACCAAAGACCGTGCGATCCACTCTGAGGTTTTGCCGCTCAGGGCCGGGTTGCACAAGATCGGTATGCGATACAATAATCAGGGCGGCGAGCCGTTTTTCCGCGTCCGCTGGGCGATCAAGGGGCAGAATTGGCACAATATCGGCGGCGGCGAGCTGATGCATTGAATTAATTAGGTTGATTAGCAAAAAACAGGTCCATGCTGTAATAGTTTGTATTACAACCATTCCGTTCTTGACCTACTGACTGTCGGCGAATTATCATCATAAATTCGCTGCCGGAGTGGCGAAATTGGTATACGCACCAGACTCAAAATCTGGCGGGCTTAACGCTCATGTCGGTTCGAGTCCGACCTCCGGTACCAAAAATAATAGCGGCTTAGGATCAATGATGACCCCGAGCCGCATTTTTGTTTTAGTTGAACCGGGCGTTTACTGACGCCGGTATGTGATGCTCTGGCCATTGTCGGTGCGGACGGTGCGAATGCCATTTCCGCTGCGGATAACATTAGCCGTGGCGCCGGCAATCGTCAGAGTCGTCCCATACAGTGTTCCATAGACGGGGCCGCCGCCCATATCAACGGTTACCTGGCCGTCATTGGCGACGGTAAGATAGATCGTGCCGCCATTCTCCGGATTATTAGCTGCAAACGATCCGACCGCCCAATTGACGGGCACGCCTCCGTTACGGCCGCCATTCCCGCCGCCGTTATTGTTATTCCAAACGGTGCGTGAGTAATTGATAACCTCTCCGTTATCGTTGCGAGTGGTGCGGATGCCGTTGCCATAGCGGGTAATGCGCGAAGATGCACCATTGAGTTGGATCGAATTGCGGTAATACGTGCCGTAGTTGCTGTTGCCATTGATTAGCGCCGTCACCTGGCCGTTTGACTCGAGTGACAGAGTGATCTGCGACCCGTCCTGCGCGGTGCCGTAAAATGTGCCCTGTGCCCAGCTTGGCGGCGAGCTCATATTTCCGCTGCCGTTCCAGCCGCCTCCGCCGTTGCCGCCGCCGGAATTGACGCGTAAATAGTCTGTCGTCTGGCCGCTGTTTCGGTTATAAATCCGAATTCCGTTACCGTTTCTGGTTAAGGTCGAGGTTTCGCCGTTTAGATTGATCGATCCGCGATTATACGTCCCGTAATTTGTCAGGCCAAAGTTGTGAAACGTCACCTGTCCGTTTGAGGCGATCGTCATCCTGACATATGACTCGTTGGACGAGTAAAATGAGCCGACAGCCCAACTCGGCGGTGAGCTCATATTGCCGTTGCCGTTCCAGCCGCCATCGTTGCCGTTGTTATTGTTATTCCATCCATTTCGCGTATAGTTGATGACCTCGCCGTTATCGTTGCGGGTCGTGCGTATGCCGTTGCCGTTACGGGTAACGCGTGAATACGCTCCGTTGAGTTGAATCGAATTGCGATAATATGTGCCGTAGTTGCTGTTGCCATTGATCAGCGCTGTCACCTCGCCGTTTGAATCGAGTGTCAGAGTGATCTGCGAACCGTCCGGCGCGGTGCCGTAAAACGTGCCTTGGGCCCAACTCGGCGGCGAGCTTCTTCGTCCCTGTGCGTGTGTGGCTATCGGAATCGCGACAACCATCATCGCGAGGCAAAATACCGTCAAAATACCTACATAAAATTTTTTGTTTTTCATATCGTCCCCCTGTTGATTTTAATGGCTCTAGGCCACTTGCAACTTTTGATGAAAATTTACCGTCCGGGTCTGCCTGTAATCTATTGATCAGAAATCTTGGCCGGTCCTATTCGAATAAGGTCTTGTCGGTCTGATTATATTGCACAGCCCGTATTGTAACAACCGCTTTTACAAACCATTATTGAAAATGAGCAAGAAATTACTGGCAATTTTATAATATTTTGTGGCATACTGCCTCTACAGGGGGTGATATTATGATAAATAATTCAAACGAGGTAATCAGAAACTAGACGGATCGTTTTTAACAGAATACGAACCGCTATTAACAAACGGCGCACTTTTTCGAGTGCGCCGTTTTATTTTACGCTGCAAAATCTTCAAAATAACGACATGCTGATCTCCGATTTTGATTACAATCTGCCTGACGAACTTATAGCTCAAACGCCGCTGGCGAGCCGGGATGCTTCACGAATGCTGGTTGTCGATCGTGGCACAGGAGCTTTTAAAGACGAGGTATTTCTTAATCTTCCACATTTCCTTCGTCCGGATGATGTCATCGTCCTGAATAACACAAAGGTCTTTCCGGCACGGCTTTTTGGCAATGTGGAAACCGGTGCGAATGTTGAGATCTTTCTAATACGGGAAACAATGGAAAGCGTTTGGGAAGCACTCGCCCGTCCCATGAAACGTTTGAAACCCGGCAAGAAGATACTTTTTGGGGATAAATTGGCGGCGACAGTTATCGAAATACGAGATGGGAAAGTATTTTTGCGTTTTGAAACTACAGATGATCTGGATCAAATTCTTGATAAGATCGGACGGACTCCGCTGCCGCCATATATAAAAAGGATAACCACAGAGATCGACGCCGACCGCGAGCGTTACCAAACCATCTTTGCAAAAAACCGCGGAGCAATAGCGGCGCCGACCGCAGGGTTGCATTTTACACCAGAGATTATCGAAGCGATCAAAAACATCGCTGTTATCGTCACCGAAATTACACTTCACGTGGGTTACGGAACATTTGAGCCAATCCGCGTCGATGACCTTGCAAATCATACAGTCTCGGCGGAAAGTTATGAGATCAGCGCCGAAACCGCCCTGATCCTCAATGACGCCAAAGCCGCCGGCCGCCGAATCGTCGCCATCGGTACGACTACCACCAGAGCATTGGAGGCCACGGTCTCAAAATTTGGGCGTTTTGTCGCGGGTTCTTATTCGGCTGACCTGACCATAATTCCAGGTTATACATTCAAGGGTGTCGATGCGCTGCTGACAAATTTTCATCTACCACAAAGTTCTCTGCTTGTTTTGACTTCCGTCTTTGGCGGCCACCAACTTATAATGAGAGCTTACCAACACGCTGTAGAAGCTAAATACCGTTTTTACAGTTACGGCGATTGTATGTTGATAGTTTAGCGAGTTAACAGAGTTGCTGAGTTAGCTGAGTTGTGGTTTTCCTCAACTCTGAAAACTCCGCAACTCGGCAAACTCAAAACTTTTATGGCTGTTTTAGAAACAATTCGTAATTTTTTTGTTCCGGCTTTTCCAGTCGAGCCTGAGGTGATCGTCCCGGCGCCGCCGTGTGTTTACGATATTCGTTTGTTGACAAGCGATCATTTGGCCGACGTCCTGCAGCTAAATGTCAGATGTTTTCGCAATGGGGATAACTATACAAAACATACTTTTTCTTATCTTTTGAACGAGCCTCTAACGCTCAGCTATCGCGTCGTCACTCAAAAGGACGAGATCGTCGGATTTGCCTTTGTAATGGCTAATGAAAAAAACTCCGCTCATTTGACGACTATCGGCGTCGCCCCCGAGCACCGGCGTCGCGGAATCGCCGTACGGCTGCTCGACCACATCGAGCAGGCGTTGATGAACCGGAAGATTGGAACTGTGCTTCTCGAGGTCCGTGTAGGCAACACCGAGGCTCAAACGCTTTACCGCAAGTCCGGTTATACGGTGGTTCAACGGATTGGCAAGTATTACACCAATGGCGAAGACTGTTTTCTGATGATGAAGGCTCTTAATTAGTTCAAAGTCCAAGGTTCAAAGTTCAAGGTTGGGCGTTTGAACCAGACTTTGAACTTTGAACATTAAACTTTGAACTATTCACTTCCCAAAATCTATCCGATCACTGACTCCAGTATTTCCGGTATTTCACACGTCGCGCAGGTAGAGCGGCTCATTGCGGGTGGCGCTCGTTTAATCCAGCTTCGCGAAAAACACGCGCCGTCAGATGCATTTTATAAATCCGCTCAAGCTGCAATGCTCATCACCCGTGAAAATGGCGTCAGGATTATCATCAATGACCGGGTGGACATCGCCTTGGCAGTCAAAGCCGACGGCATTCACCTCGGACAAGACGACCTTCCTCCCGAAAATGCACGCAGGATCCTCGGCGACGATGCTGTCATTGGATTTTCGACCCATTCAATCGAACAGGCCCGGCATGCGATATCTATGCCGGTCAATTACATCGCCATCGGCCCCCTATTCCCGACAAAAACAAAGGAAAATCCAGACGAAACTATTGGCATCGAGGGGCTGCGGCGGGTGCGTGATTCGATAGGAGATTTTCCGCTTGTTGCCATCGGCGGCATTACTATCGACAACATCGCTTCAGTTTTTGAGGCAGGCGCAGGTTGCGCCGCGATGATTGGAGAGTTGCTTTCAGAGCCAGATGCGATCAGCGAAAAGACAAGAGAGTTTCTAACATTCTGTCAATGAAACGCCAAACATTGTTAAATATTTATAAAAACCCTTGCTATTTATCCACACAATAAGCAATAATAATGAATGACGATGAGGGTCATTATCCTACCGACCTGATCGTATCCTTATCTTTCCTGCTTCGCCCGATCTCTTTTAGGAGTAAATCCAACCAATGAGTTTGCTTGATGTAGCACCCATTATTGAGCAGATGCTGCTCGTTTCCGAAAATGTCAGCGACCTTAATTTTTCCTGTGGACAAAAACCACAGGTCGAGATCAGCGGCGTGCTGTATTCGGCGGCGCCGATGGGTCTCGGCAAATTATCGGCGTTTCAGACAGAGATGATCGCAATGTCGATCCTTCGTGATAATCCCGACGCTGCGCTGCAGTTGGCAAAATTTCGGACGGCTGATCTTAGTTACGCTCTGCCTGGAAAATGCCGTTTCCGCGTTAATATCTTCCAACAACGCAATTCGTTCTCGATCGTGATGCGCGTCATTCCACACGATATACCGACTTTTGACTCGCTTCACTTGCCTCTGCAGCTCGCGGATATTGCCGAGATTCGGAATGGCGTAGTTTTGCTTACGGGTCCGACAGGTTCCGGCAAAAGCTCGACACTCGCCGCCATAATCGACCGGATCAACGAGACCAAGGCGTATCATATTGTGACAATTGAGGATCCGATCGAATTTCTTCACAATCACAAAAAATCTACGATCAATCAGCGCGAGATCGGTGCAGATACAAAGGATTTTGCCTCTGCCCTGCGAGCTGCACTTCGCCAGGCCCCGAAAGTGATTCTCGTCGGCGAAATGAGAGATCTCGAAACGGCCGAGATTGCGCTCGAAGCTGCCGAAACGGGTCATTTGGTGCTCTCGACGCTGCACACGATCGATGCGTCAAAGACCATCGACCGCGTCATCGGCCTCTATCCCAAAAACGAGGAACGCATCATCCGCACGCGGCTCGCCCAAACGTTTCGTTATATCGTCTCCCAGCGTCTGATCCCGCGTTCCGATGGCAAGGGACGAATGGCTGCCGTCGAAATACTGAAATCCAACCCGCGAACCCGCGAATATATCGAAAAGGGTGAGACTGAGGGCAAAACTCTACTCGACGCCATTCGTGACGGTGAAATCGATGGTATGCAGGATTTTGACGGGGTGATTCGCGGCATGATCGAACGCAATGAGATCACGATGGAGGACGGTCTCTCGTTTGCCACAAACCAGAATAATCTCCTGCTGCAACTCAAGGGCCTATCCTCGACCGAGGATTATGTCAAAACTCATCAGCCCAAACCCATGCCCAAACAGGCCGTTCCGCCGCCGCCGCCGGAAAATCCCGATTCGGTGTTAAACATGATCGAATAGATAGCCCAAAAATGACCACTGACAACCGACAACTATGATTATAAGATGCGACAATTGCTCTGTTTCCTTACAGCTGGATGAGTCCAAGATCCCGAGCGGAAACTTTACCGTTCGCTGTCCGCGTTGCCAAAATATGCTGCGTGTGCAAAAAGATGCGACCGGCAAGGGACTCTCTTCGGTTCAGCAGCTCGAGGCTAATCAGCCGGCTCCCGCGACGGCCGACGGCGCCCAGGATTTCGCCGCCAAGGAAGCCGACGCCCAGATCAATAATGCGTTGCGGTCGCTGATGACGGCTCTGCAAACAGAAAAGACGGTTCTCGAAACCAATGACGATGAGGCTGTAAAACCCCGCCGGATTCTGCTATGCGTAGGGCAAAAATGCGACGAAACCGCAAGGATCCTAGCACAGGCCGGTTACAAGGTATATGTCGCAAAGACGCCGGCCCAGGCAAACGAGCGGCTTAGAGAGGGCAAAACCGAACTGCTCATTTTTTCATCTGATTTTGCACCTGAGCTTGGCGGAGCGGCTGTAATCCAGCAAAAAGCGAATGCGATGTATTCATCAGAGCGCCGCCGCCTGTTTCTCATATCTCTCGAAGAGGACGGCACCACGATGAACGCTCACGACGCCTTTCTGCGCAATCTGAATCTCATCGTAAACAGCAATGATCTGGCGCAGCTTCCGCTCGTTCTAAACCGTTCCATCAACGACTACAACGACTTTTACAATTACTTCAATAAAGCATCCGGCTTGCAGCCAATTTAAAACGAGCGCGGCCTAAAGCATGGCAAGCTCACAAACCAGCATTTCGATCTGCATTCTGGCAGCTGCGGGGCCGCCGCCACCCATTGAGGTTTTAATGGCGAGATCGGTCTTTGCCAGCCGCTGAATTGCGGCTGTGAGCTTACGTGTATCGGCATGACGAGCGGCGGTTAGGAACGGTTCCTGATCGTTATATCTTAGCCTGACGGCATTGGCGACCTCGCGCCGATTGACGCCGCGCTCCATCAAGCCCTTTGCGATCAACAGATTTCGATAGTTGTATGCGATCAGGCCGAGAAACTGTAGCGGTTCGGCCCCGTCATCGAGTATCTTTTTCAACGCTGCGAGAGCCTGCGTGCCTTTCCGAGCGACCAGATAACGGGTTACCTCAAAGTGATCCTGTCCGCGTGTGCGGGCGACGAGCGATTCGACCAGATCGCCGGTGATCTGTGTGCCCGGCAGAGCGGCGGCGGTAAGTTTGCCTATTTCGTTTGTTAGACGCCGGACATCAGGGCCGACGCGCCCGATCAGCAGATGCAGCGTCGCCCCATCCATAATGGCACCGGCCTTTTTAACCTCATTTCCGGCCCAGTCCGTCAATTCCCCGTCGCTCAGGCTTTTGAATTCGACGGCAACCATCTTTTCCCGCAGGAATTTGCCCATCTTACGCACGCCGTTCAGTTCGTCGGCGACAAAAATTAAGACCGATGTTGGCGACGGGTTTGCGAGATAGGCCGAGATTATCTTTTCATGTTCTTCAGTAATAGTGTCGCGATGTCCGCTAGCCGAGACCCGAATATCTGTTACACGCACGACCCGGCGGGTCGCCATCATCGGCAATTGCTGCGCGGCGGCCAGCGCCCGCTTTAAATTATCTTCAGTATTCAGGCTAAAACTGGTTTCGTTAAAATCGCGGAAATCACCCTCGGCAAACGAAAGGTCAGTGATAGTTTTGGCCGCGACATCGCGAAGATAAGTCTCCGGCCCAAACAGCAAATAGACAGGCACGATCTCACGCCGTTTCAACTGATTCCGTAGATCTTCCCTTGAAAAAACCATAAGATTTTTAGCCACAAAAAGCCAAGAAAAAATTAGTCGCAGATGAACGCAGATAAATACAGATCAGAAATGTTTGATTTAATCCTTCTGGTTTTATCTGCGCATATCTGCGTTCATCTGCGGCTAAAAATTCCTAATGTTTTTCTTCCTTTACACCGATGCCGTTGACGAATGCGGATACGACAGATTCTGCAAAAGCCCGGGCTATTCGTTCGACAGCAGGGTCTTCTTCGTTAAAGAACGATCGGGGATCGGACGAAAATTCAAATGAATCGCGGAATATAAAATTCTGATTATCGTAAAGGATCGTATTGTCCTTTAGATCGCGGATGGTTACGGCTGTTACGATCGTAACCTCATAAACGCGAGCGCGGCCCTGGCTGTCGAGCAGTACGCCGGAAAATGCAAAATCGCGAATTGTGCCCTCGACAACGGCGTCAGCACCGGTACGCGAGCCCTGAACCTTAAGCCCGTTGCCTCTAAGGATGATCTCCTTTGTCACCGCTGTCGTAAAACGCGATTCGAGCCGATAACGCAAAGCCTTTGCCTCAAACTGAAAAGCAGGGACGGCGACGGTTTTGATGTTCTTCGGCAGGCCCGAATTCGTCACCGGTTTGTAGCAATCCGTAAACCCAAAGCCTGAAATGGCAATGGCAAAAAAAACAATACTTCGTATAATTCTTATCATTTAGACCTTTTGTTCGACTTTAGAAAAAAGAATAAACCGGTGATGATGATAACCATCCCCACCAAAATCCCGGCTATAATATTTATCTTGCCCGACTCCGTCTGTGACCGGACGGGCGGCGTTTTATCTGGTGTCGCATCACTAATGAAGCCCGGAGCATTGGCCTTTGGCTCAGCAACCAGAGAGCCGTTACGCCGTATGACACCATAACGATTTTGCCTCAATTCATCCCCATCAGCGGGTTGAGAGTCAAAAAATCGGTGCTTGAATAAGGTGACCATTCCCGATATTCGTCCCGAGGCAATATCCGCTTGTATCTTTGCCGGATATTTCCCGGCATTGTCCGTAGGCTGTGACTGCAGTGCAACTCTCGGCACGGCTACGACAGTTCCCAAACTGAATCCAGGTGCTGTATCAAGCGGCCAGATCGGCTCTTCTATTCCCTCCATAACTGGGATTTCCTTAACACGCGTCCCTGAGATCAGAAAGAAGCTGTAATCCTTAAGATCCTCGGTTGTCTCGATCGAGATCTGTGAATTCGGGCCTCGATACTGAGGAGCGGGAGCGTTTGGCCAGACGGTCGTTAAAGGCAAGATGAGGATTCCGACCAGAAATATTATCGTTCTAAACATTTATCCCTTTATTAATTGCTTCAAAGACATTCATCGCATCCCGAGTCTCTCGAACGTCGTGAACCCTTACGATCTTTGCCCCATTCCCAACGGCGGCCAGAGCCGCTGCGACACTACCGCCAAGCCTTTCCTTCGGCGAAACACCGTCAAGGACCCGTCCAATGAACGATTTTCGCGATGCGCCGACGAGCATTGGATACAATTTGAATTCGCTTATGATAATATCAAGTTTTGCAAGCAATTCTAAGTTCTGCTCTTGAGTCTTGCCAAAACCAAGGCCGATGTCGAGGGCGATCTGCTCATCTTTCACGCCATAACCTTTGGCAGTCACTATCGAGCGATGAAGACCTATCTTGACCTCCGTCATAATATCGTCAACAGGCGGCTGCGAATGCAGCGTTTCAAACGTGCCGCGCGAATGCATCAGCACGAGGCCGGCACCCGTTGCAGCCGCAACTTCCGCGATTCGCTCGTCAAATCGCAAGCCAAAAATATCGTTTATTATTTCGGCACCTGCATCGACAGCAACTCTGGCAACCTCAGATTTTATCGTATCGATCGATATCGGTGTGTCAAACCGTTTCGAGATCGCCTCGATGACGTGGACGACCCGTCTGATCTCTTCATCTGCCTCAACACGCCCACTGCCAGGACGCGTCGATTCGCCGCCGACATCGATAATATCGGCACCCTCGGCCACCATTTTTTCGGCTTTACGAATCGCATCATCGACAGACAAACACTCGCCGCCGTCGGAAAAACTGTCCGGCGTGACGTTCAGAATAGCCATCACAAGAGGACTGTCACAATATTCAAGTTCGCGTTTTGAAGTTCTCCAAATGGCCGCCATTGCAATTAGAATAGCTCATCAAGCTTTCGATAAAAATCCATCTTGTCCCGATCCAGACCCTCGATTCCATATCCACGGCAAAAAGCCGAAGTAATATCTAGAACGATAGGGCAGTTGTAATGGAAACTGCGTAAAAAGAGTGCTATGTCCTGATAGCGATCCGCAACTCCTCCCTTGTCAAGATCAATAAATCCTGCCACGTCCGTCTTGTCAACGATGATATTGGGCAAGCAAAGATCACCGTGTGTGAACACAAGATCTTCGTCGGGAAGCGGCGAAGACATAAGTTCATCAAATACTTGCCGCCCCGTTTTGCCCAGGTTTTCTTTGTCAAAATCGGACTCAAGGACAAATCCGCCCTTTATGTTATCCTCGGCCATTTTGATTTTTGCCTTGAGACGCTGGTCGAGATCACAGTCGTCGATGGCAAGATCGTGAATCTCGCGGATACGAGCCGCAACTAATTCAATAAAGTTTTCGATGTCACTGCTTCTGTCAGAGGCGGCAAGTTCGTCCGAATAGGTTTGACCGCGAATCTCTGAGATCAAGATATATTCGCGCCCGTCTGCAATCTCAAAACCAAGAACACTAGGTGCGTGTATCTTGCCCGAAAGCCACTCTAATACCCCGCGCTCCCATCGCAGATTTGAGTTCTTATTAATTACGCCGATTTTCAGATAAGCGGAAAGCTCCGGCAAAAAATAGACCTCAAGGCCCGAGTACTCGCGATGGATTTGTCTGTGAACTTGGGTATGTAATAAGTCTACGAGATTATCCGGCATTGCTAATAAAAATAGGGATGAAGATACATACTTCATCCCTGCTTAAACATGCTGAAAATAGTCCTACGCCGTTGCCGGATTATTTCCCGTGATCGGTGGCAGGATCGGCTTTTTGAACGGATTCTTTGACGTTTCCTCGGTTTCCGGCGTTCCGTCATCGGACGGCGACGGCGAACTGTCGCTGTCGAGTGGCAGGCCGGCAACGACGCGGCGGATCATCACGGCGTCGAGTGTTTCAAATTCGAGCAGCGCCTCGGCAAGCCGGATCAAAGCGTCCCGGTTATCCTTAAGTATCTTCTCGGCCCGCGAGTATTGCTCCGAAATGATTTTTTGAACTTCCTGATCTATCCTGATAGCCGTGTCTTCAGAATAATCCCGATGCTGCGATATCTCGCGGCCGAGGAATATCTGCTCTTCCTTCTTGCCATAAGCCAGCGGCCCGAGACTGCTCATTCCATATTCACATACCATCGAGCGAGCGATTTCAGTTGCCTTTTCGATGTCATTGGCCGCGCCGGTCGTAATGCTGCCGATAAATATATCTTCGGCGATCCGGCCGCCCATAGACATTGCGATGTTGCCAAGCAAATACTCCTTGGTAGCAGACAGACGGTCTTTTTCCGGCAGATACATCGTTACGCCCAAGGCCATTCCACGCGGAATGATCGTAACTTTGTGAACCGGATCGACATGCGGAACCTTGAGACCGACCATTGTATGACCGGCCTCATGATAGGCCGTAATCTTTTTCTCCTCGTCCGAGATGACCATGCTCTTACGCTCGGCGCCCATCATCACCTTATCTTTGGCGATCTCAAAATCGTTCATCGAAACGACTTTTTTGTTATAACGGGCAGCGTTGAGAGCAGCTTCGTTAACGATGTTCGCGAGGTCAGCACCGGTAAATCCGGGCGTTCCGCGAGCAATAACGTTGATATCGACAGCTTCGTCAAGCGGGATCTTACGGGTATGAACCTTGAGAATGCCCTCGCGTCCGCGAACATCCGGCCGTCCGACAACCACGCGTCGGTCAAAACGTCCCGGACGTAGAAGCGCCGGGTCGAGCACGTCAGGGCGGTTTGTCGATGCAACGAGAATAACGCCATCATTAGACTCAAAACCGTCCATTTCGACGAGCAATTGGTTAAGCGTCTGTTCCCGTTCGTCGTGACCGCCGCCAAGACCTGCCCCTCGGTGACGACCGACGGCGTCGATCTCGTCAATAAAGATGATGCACGGCGCATTTTTCTTGCCCTGTTCAAAGAGGTCCCGAACACGCGAAGCTCCAACGCCTACAAACATCTCGACAAAATCGGAACCAGAGATCGAGAAGAACGGCACGTTTGCCTCGCCAGCGACGGCCTTTGCGAGCAAAGTTTTACCGGTTCCCGGAGGGCCCACCATCAAAACACCTTTTGGAATTTTGCCGCCGAGCTTTTGAAATTTTTGCGGATCTTTTAGAAACTCGATGATCTCCTGTAGCTCTTCCTTGGCTTCGTCAACGCCGGCGACATCTTTAAATGTCACGCGTTTTTGCTGATTATTCAGCAACTTTGCTTTCGATTTGCCAAAGCTAAGGGCCTTATTTCCGCCAGCCTGCATTTGCCGCAGCGTAAAAGCCAAAAAGCCCATAAGCAGCAGAAATGGCAATGCATTTACCAGGACAAGCCAGCCGAGACCGCTCGAAACCTGTTCCTCACTCGTCTTTATCTGGCTGGAGGGATTAGCATCGTTAAATTCACCAACCTTTTTTAGCAGCAATGTCCGCATGGGGTCGCTCCCCAACGACGTAACCCATTTATTACCGCTTGTATCGACAAATTCTACTTGTGATTGTTTAAAAGCGGCCTCCTTCATCTCCTTATTCGCGATACGCGTCACGGCCATATCGACGGATAATTCTTTGGGTGGGGTGGTTTGCTTCGTCTGCAAATAATAGACGAAAACGAGCGCGCTCGAAATAATCATCAACCACAATAGAACTTGTTTTGCCTTAGAACTCAATTTATAGCCTCCGGATCAACTCTATCAAAGAGTTTCTCAATGGTGTTTTGATGAGGACGGGCGTCATCGCGTTGTGCCAATTTCACGCTTTGCCCCATCTCACAATGCCAACGTTAGATTTTAGTTTGCCCAGCGTCAATTTTCAACCTTATTTTCCTCATAAAGCAGTTTGCCGGATGTTTTTATCACTCTACCGCCTGGCAATTCGGCTATCCGGCCGCTCTTTGGACTCATTACCAAACGTTCGATTGCCTGGATATGTTTCAATTGCAGTTGCCGGGTAGATCCGCGATGCAGCCGAAGCCATGAGCGTATGCGAGTGTAAAGCTCCGGTTGCGAAAGCGTTTTTATCTCACTCAATTTCAATTCGTCTGCCGCCGACAAATGGTTTCCAGTTTGGGTTGTATCCGACAAGTTTTGCATCAGCAATGCTGTATTTGCGAGTGTTTCAATGATTTTCGGATTAAAGTCTTCGAGCATCGGCACCAGCACCTTTCTGATACGGACGCGTTTGAATGCGGTGTCCTCGTTCATCGTGTCGTAACGATATTCGACGCCCAGATGGTGGCAATACTCCTCGGTGTTGATTCGCTTCGCCCATGTCAATAGCGGACGGATAAGAAGTGGGTGAGAAGGTGAGTCAGTGAGGTGGTGAGATTTATCGGCTTCATCAATTGTCTTTTTCTCACCTTCTCCCTTTATCATTTTCTCACTTTCCAGAGGTCTGACAACCCTCATCCCGCGCAAACCGTCCATGCCGCTGCCGCGAATAAGGTTCATTAGAAATGTCTCAGCCTGATCGTTGACGGTATGCCCGGTGAGAATCGCAAAGGCGTGAAGATTCCCGGCGGCCTCGGCGAGAAATGCGTAACGGGCATCTCGGGCATTTTGCTCGAGATTTCCCTCGGTTGAGATATGTTCGCGGTGAAGCACGAGACCGATCCCCAATTCGGTCGTCAGATTTACAACAAATTCTTCGTCAGCGTCGCTCTCGGCTCCGCGTAGTAAATGATTAAAGTGGGCGGCAACGATCTTATGCCCCAATTTAGAATTTTTCTGCAATTCGTGAAGAGCCAGCAACAGACTGACCGAGTCCGCTCCGCCTGAAACGCCGACGATGACCGTCTCGCCCGCGAGCGGCAGTTTGAGCCGACGCCATTCGGTGATGAGATTTCGAACGAACTTGTGCATTAACAAATTATAGGAGGATTAGCCGCAAAAAGGCACAGAAGACACAAAAAAGATTAATGAAAGAGATCAGGAAAGTTTTTTTTGTGTTTTTTGCTCCTTTTCGCGGCCAACAATTCTTATCCCGGTGGATAGGCAACGCGTTTTTGGAGCAGCAGCGTGCAGCGTGAGGTGCAAATAAGCTTGCCCTTGTCATTGGTGATCTCGATGTTCCAAACATTCATTGTGCGGCCGGGATACAGTCGCCTGGCCTCGACCGTAATCACGCCGCGGCTTACCGCACGCAGATGATTGGCATTGATCTCGATGCCGACCGGCGTAACTTGTGTCAGATCTGCGCTGGCAACGGTTCCGATTGATGCCGCAGTTTCACAAAGGTAAAGCGAAACTCCGCCGTGCATAATGCCGACGTATTGATGCACCTTTGGCGTGACCTCCATCGTTAAAACCACGCGATTTTCGGTCACTGACTCGATCTTTACACCGAGAAATTTGAGCAATTCGTTTTCGCCGGTTTGTTCGATTAGTGTAGATTTGTCCATTAGTTTTCTAGATATTTTTTTGCAGCGGCGAGAGCCTCGGCGACGCGTGTCGGCGACGTCCCGCCGATTGTATCCTTTGCGGCAAGTGTTGCATCAAGACTGAGTGCTGCCATGACATCCGATTCAATCCCGGGCGAGAATTTACGCAATTCGGCGATGCTCAGTTCGTTTAGCTCCTTGCCTTCGCCGATTGCATAAAGAACCGCTTTTCCGACCGATTCATGAGCCGAGCGGAATGGGACGCCTTTTTTGACGAGATAATCGGCAAGCTCGGTCGCGTTTTGATAACCTTTTGTCGCCGCTTCTCGTGTTCGTGCTTCGTTGACTGTGAGATTTTTTATGACGATCCCGGCGGCCCTCAGGCATATTCCGACAGTGTCAACTGTGTCAAAAACCGCCTCCTTGTCCTCCTGCATGTCCTTGTTATATGCGAGGGGCAGGCCCTTGAGCATTGTGAGCAAAGCCATCTGATGGCCGAAAACGCGTCCCGCTTTGCCGCGAAGCAGTTCGAGCGCGTCAGGATTTTTCTTTTGCGGCATCAGGCTTGACCCGCTTGATACAGAATCGCTCAAAGTCACAAAACCAAACTCGGCCGAGCAATAAATGATCAAGTCCTCGGCCAAACGCGACAGATGAACCATAATCAGCGAACACGCTCCGGCAAACTCGACCGCAAAATCTCGATCTGAAACTGCATCGAGGCTGTTCGCCGAAACACCATCAAACCCAAGTTCGCCTGCGACCGCTTCGCGATCAACCGGAAAACCGGATCCTGCCAGAGCGGCTGATCCGAGCGGCAAAACATTGACTCGTTTCCTCGCGTCAGCCAACCGCTCGCGGTCGCGCTTTAACATTTCGAAATAAGCCAGACACCAATGTGCCCACATCACCGGCTGCGCCCGCTGAAGATGCGTGTAACCAGGCAAAACGGCGTCGGCGAGCCGCTCGGCCAGATCAATCAGAGCGATCTGCAACTCGCGAATATGCATGGAGACAGCGTCGATCTCGTAGCGGATCCATAGTCTAAATGCAGTCGCCACCTGATCGTTGCGGCTGCGGCCGGTATGGAGCTTTTGTCCGGCATCGCCTATCGCCTTTATAAGTTTGCCTTCGATAAAAGAATGCACGTCCTCTGCGTCCGAGCCGTCAAAATACGCCGCATCTTCCGCCGCATCTTCGAGCAATCTGGTCAAACCGCCGACTATTGCAACGGCTTCGTCCTCCGTCAAAACCCCAATCTTTGCAAGCCCATTCGCGTGCGCAATGCTCGCGCTTACGTCCGCCACAAAGAGCCGCCGATCAAAACGAAACGAGTCGTTAAACTCGGCAAAGGTCTCGTCCGGTTCACCCGTAAATCTCCCGCCCCAAAGTTTGCCCGATTTGGTCATTTGTATCTCCGTGCGGGTATAATTGTAGAACACCAAAGGCGGAAACACGACCGGTAGGGAGTGTGTTCTTCATTTGGGCAATTTTATAGGGACACCCTTGCTGCCGCGCAGGATTCTGCCATTTATGACTAAGAAAATTAACAAAGTTGTCCTCGCATATTCCGGTGGCCTTGATACATCGGCGATGCTGCTGTGGATAAAGGAAACATACGGCTGCGAGGTCGTCTGCTACTGCGCCGATGTCGGCCAGGGCGAGGAACTAACCGGCCTCGAAGAAAAAGCTCTTGCGACCGGCGCGTCAAAGCTGTATGTCGAGGATTTGCGTGAGGAATTTGTAAAAGATTTTGTCTGGATGGCCGTTAAGGCAAATGCTTTGTATGAGGGCGTTTATCTGCTCGGCACATCGCTCGCCCGCCCCGTGATCGCAAAACGTCAGATAGAGATCGCGCAACTTGAGGGTGCCGATGCCGTGGCTCACGGAGCCACCGGCAAAGGCAATGATCAGGTACGTTTTGAGCTGACTTATTACGCTCTACAGCCGGACATTACGGTCATAGCGCCGTGGCGCGAATGGGAATTTAAGGGACGTGCCGATCTGATCGCGTATTGCTCAAAACACGGCATTCCTGTAACCGCAACCGCAGAAAAACCCTATTCGATGGATCGCAACCTGATGCACATCTCCTACGAAGGCGGCATTCTCGAAGACCCGTGGGCCGCGCCGCCGGAAAATATATTTTTGCTGTCGAAATCACCCGAGACGGCGTCGGACATGGCCGAGGAGATCACTCTGACTTTCGAGAAAGGTGAGCCGATCGCAATAAACGGTGTAAATCATGGTTCGGTCGATCTGCTCTCACATCTAAATTACCTCGGCGGCGAGCACGGCATTGGGCGCGTCGATCTGGTCGAGAACCGCTTTGTCGGCATGAAATCACGCGGTGTTTACGAGACGCCCGGCGTCACCATTTTGCAAACCGCCCACCGCGCGCTCGAATCGATCACAATGGATCGCGAAGTCATGCGCCTGCGTGATTCACTCGGAACAAAGTTCGCCGAATCGGTCTATTACGGCTTTTGGTTCGCACCGGAATTTGAAATCTTAAAGTCGATGATCGACCAAACGCAGGAGACCGTCAACGGCGACGTGCGTCTAAAACTCTACAAAGGCAATGTCATCGTCACAGGCCGTAAATCGCCAAATTCGCTCTACAAAGAGCGTGTCGTCACCTTCGAAGACGACGCCGGAGCCTACGACCAGCACGACGCGGAAGGGTTTATTAAGCTACAGGCATTGAGGCTGAGACTGCGAAAAATGGAGTAGTTTATGGCTACAATTGACCACTTGATACTTAACGTAAATGAGATACCTGCGAGTGTGGATTTCTACGTTAATGTTTTGGGCTTTGCGCTGGAGGGTGAGGATGGGCCATTTACTGTGATAAGGGTAAGCGAAGACTTCACATTGCAGCTTGCGCCATGGGGCACTAAGGGAAATGAACATCTTGCGTTCGCTATGTCCCGCAAAGATTTTGATAATGTATTAGCGCGGATCAAGGAAAAAGGTGTCCCCTACGGCAACTCGTTCCACACTGTTGGTAATAACCTGGGCCCCGGTATTGAGACAGGTGCCAGAGGGCCGGCTTCAACCGTTTATATGAACGATACAAATAAGCACCTGATAGAAATTCGCACTTATGATTAATCCCGCCGAGCCAGCCATTTCCTAAGGACGCCACCAAAAAAAACCGCCTCCAAACTAGTCGAAGGCGGTATCAAGTGCAAAGGAGACAACTTAAGCCAAATATCCTCTGAATTTTTCCTTGCTGGCTGTGTAATTCGGGAATATCTTTGCCAGATCCGTGCTGCTCATGTGTTTGTAAGCGGCCTCGGCAAAAACGTCGCGAAAATCGGTCGTCACGTCGAGATCGCGGCCCTCGTAAAGTTTATCGTTTTTCAGGCCTTTGAAATCGCCATAAACCTTTCCGCCCTTTACCGAATTACCAAGTATGAACATCGTGTTTGCGTGGCCGTGATCGGTTCCACCTGTGCCGTTTTGACGCGCTGTGCGGCCAAATTCAGACATTGTCATCAGCACGACGTCATCCATCTGTTTGCCTAGATCGGTGCCAAAAGCGGCTATCGCAGCCCCAAAATCGCGAAGCAAATTTGCAAGCTGACCGCGTGCATTGCCCTCATTGATGTGAGTGTCCCAGCCGCCAACCTCGGTAAAAGCGACTTCGAGGCCGACGCCAGCCTTGATCAACTGCGCGATCTGCTGGAGCGAACGTCCAAGCTGTGACTGAGGATAGACTGCCCCGTTTTCAGGCTTGTACTGCGCCGGATTTGCTTGTTTGAGGAAATTCACAGCCTCAAAAGTCTCTTTGCCGGTTACAGACAGGCTGTCCTTGGCGTTTTGCTGCCAGACGCCCTCAAATCCGCCGGCCATATTCTGAGTGTACATTCCGGCCTTAATCGAAAAATCGGCTAGATTCGACATTGCCACCGACGGAGCCCGCCCGTAAAGCGAACGCGGCAGTTGCTGCGTCAGCGAAACGGCGCGAAATGGCGAGGCGTCCTTTTCCGCGTTGCATTGCATTACGCGGTTGAGCCAACCGTCGCGCGTGCCCTTGTTGCCGGGCGTGCCGGATTCCATATAATCCTGTGCGTCAAAGTGCGAACGCGTATTGTCGGGCGAGCCGGCCGCCGTAACGACCGCGAGCTTTTTATCTTTCCAGAAAGTTTCGAGCGGTTTCAGATTAGGGTGCAGGCCGAAATGGCCATCGAGATCGATCGCTCCGTCGGTTTTGCCGGGCTGCGGGATGCCTATCGTTGGTCTAAGATTGTAATACTCACCCTCGCCGTGAGGCACGAGCATATTCAGGCCATCGACCGCGCCGCGTTGAAATATCGTCACCAAAACCTTCTTTTTGCCATAACTGCTGCCGAGTGTCGCCGCATTTGCAAACTGATGCAAAAAATTTGGCGCAGCAGCCATAAAACCAAAACTTGCGAGGCCTATGCCGCTTGTCTTTAGAAAATATCGTCTATCCATAATTGCTTACCTCAGATGAAAAAACCTTTCAGCCAATTTATTAGACGCCTCAGCACCGCAAATGGTCATTTTTTTATTTTTTTGCATTTATCCTGTGTAAATAATAAATTAAATCCAGCGAAATATATGCGCGAAGAGCTTGTAAATCTTATTCTTGAGCGATTGACCCGCGACGCGGAAAAGATTGCCACCGATTTTTCGACCATAAAAATTTTGGCAACCCGGTTTTGTGCAATCGACGATCTGCTGCCATTAGAAATTGCCCGTAAGATCGCGGCCGCTTTCCCGCCGGTCGATGAAATGCGTCTGCTCAACAGTTTTCGCGAGCGAAAATATACTTCAAAGTCGCTCGACAAATTTGATCCGCTGATCGCCGACATTACTTTTGCATTTCAGGACGAACGCGTGATCAATTTAGTCGCCGAGATTACCGGGATCAAAGACGCAATTGGTGATCCGCACCTTTACGCCGGCGGAGTGAGCGCAATGGAACGCGGGCATTTTCTAAATCCGCACATCGATAATTCGCACGACGGCTCGCGACAGAATTACCGCGTGCTCAATCTGCTCTACTACATCACGCCCGATTGGCGAGCCGAAAACGGCGGAAATCTCGAGCTGTGGGACGAAAAGGTGATCAATCCGGTCGAAATCCCGAGCCTCTTTAACCGCCTCGTGCTGATGTCAACAAACGACAAATCATGGCACTCGGTTAATGAGGTCAAATCGGAAGGCCTTCGCCGCTGCATCTCAAATTATTACTTCTCGCCACACTCGCCAAACGGTTATGAAACCTCGCACGTGACATACTTCATGGCCCGGCCCGAACAGAAAATCAGGCGGCTGGTGACCCGAGTTGACAGCGACCTGCGCACCATCCTCCGCAAAATAAAAAGAAGCGGTTTCGGTAAAAAAGACGTTTTCGAAGGCACGGGCAAGAAATAGTGTCAGTTGACAAAATCATCGTTTGGCGTAGAGTAAATCTATGCAAGCAATAGCACCTTTATTTGGCGTTTTAATCGCTCTGGTCGTCATTATCGCGTCTGGCATACGTATCGCACAGGAATACGAGCGGGCGGTAGTTTTTCGCCTTGGACGCTATACCGGGATAAAGGGGCCGGGCATCTATTATCTGATCCCGCTGATTGACCGCCAGCAAAAGGTTGACACCCGAACGGCGACCGTCAATCTCGAACAGCAAGAGACGATAACCAAAGACAGCGTCACGATCAAGGTCAACGCCGTACTTTGGTTTCGGATCGTCGAAGCGTCAAAAGCTATTTTAGAAGTCGTCGATTACAAGCAGGCAGTTTATCAGTTTTCTGTTACCGCCCTAAGAAATATCATTGGCCAGCACTCGCTTGACGAAGTTTTGAAAGGCCGTGAGCAGATCAATCAAACTCTCCAAACAATCGTTGACGCGACGACCGAGCCGTGGGGCATCAAGATCGAAATGGTCGAGATGAAGGATGTGGAGATACCAGAATCGATGCAGCGTGCGATGGCCCGAGAGGCCGAAGCTATCCGCGAAAAACGCGCCCGCATCGTCAAAGCCGAAGCCGAGCTCGAAGCTTCGATCAAGCTAACTCAGGGTGCAACCCAGATGGAGGCGAGCCCGATAGCTCTGGAGCTAAGGCGTTTTCAGATGCTCTCCGAGATCGGCATCGACAACAATACGACCACGATCGTGCTGATACCCTCGGAATTTTCCGAAGCCGCACGCGGTGTCGCGATGATGGGTAAGCTCAAAAAGACGGAGTGATTCCCTTCGTCTATTCGATAATTATCTCATCGACAAAAATAAATGCCTCATCGCCGGCACCCGGATGCCACGAAGGTATCTTGCCGAGATTATAGGCATGGACGCGGACGTAACGGGCGGTGACAGGCGTGATCTTTTTTGTGTAGTCGCGAATAGTGTCTTTCATATCATCAACAGCGACATCGGTTTTGACGTCGGCGACCTGCGTAAAATTCACGCCATCCTGCGACGTCTCAAACTCGACATGCGTCGGCATCCATATCCACGAACGGGCATTTTGCAAAAATCCGCCTCCTAGCCGTTTGATCTCGGTCTCTTTTTGCAGATCGACCGTCGCTACAAAATCCTGTCCCTGATAACCCTGCCACTCGCCCGAAGCAAAATTGACCATCCCGCGAATTCCGTCGATCAACCCTTCGTCCCCACCGCCCGTGTATTGCCGATTGTATTTGCCTTCGATCTTGACCGTCCAGTCGTTGGGTTTCTTGATGAACTTCGCTTCAACTACAGGGCTTTGGTTTCCGGGAGAAAAGTACGCAAATGCCTTAACAACGGTGGTTGAGTTCAGTACGATGGGATTGTTATAGACTTTTGACAATTGAGTGGGCATTGTTCCATCAGTCGTATAAAAAACAAGATTGTCCTTGCCTATTTTATCAATTGTTATCAAAGTTTTTTCTGTGAACATGCGTTCACCACCCATAACCGGAACTGCAACGGATACACCTTGAATTGACGAGACCGGGAATTCGCTAAACGCCGTCATGACCGGCTGATCGGTCATCGTAAATTCGATCACGTCGCCTTTCATCAGGTCTTCGTGCGAGATGAATGCTTTTTTATACCGAGCGCCGTTGAGCTTTGCGTTGAGAATGTATTTATTCGTCGCCGAGACATTCTTTGCTCTTACCGTGAAGGTCTTGCCGTTCTCAAGCCGATATGTCATTACGGGAAACAGCGGCGTACCAAAAGCGTAAATGGCCGATCCGGGAGTGACCTCGTAAAAACCGCTCGCGCTCATAATGTACCACGCCGACATCTGTCCGCAGTCCTCGTTTCCGATCAATCCGTCGGGCGCCGGTTTGTAGAATTCATCCATGATCTTGCGGACAAAATTCTGCGTTTTCCATGGCTGGCCAGCGTAGTCGTAGAGGTAAGCGATATGATGCGAAGGCTCATTGCCGTGTGCGTATTGGCCGATCAAGCCGGTGATATCTGGCTGTTCGCGGCCCTCGAGTTTGTCCTTTGTGTTAAAAAGCTCATCGAGTTTCGCGGCAAATTTCTCGCGTCCGCCCTGTAGCTCCAATAGCCGCGTGATATCCTGCGGGACAAAGAACGAGTACACCCAACTATTCCCTTCAGTGAAATTGAAAGTCACTTCGTTCGGTGCAAACGGCGTAACAAAACCGCCGTTCTTCCTGGGGCGCATAAAGCCGGTTGTGGGGTCGAAGAGGTTTTCGAACGACCGGGCACGCTTTGAGTATTTTTCATAGTCGGCGGCGTATTGCTTTTCGGGCAGATCGCTCTGGAGAGCTTTGTTCGTGGTAAGCAGCCAGGCCTCGTATCGCTGGCCCATGATCCTTGCCATTTGCGCTATACACCAGTCGTCGTAGGCGTATTCAAGGGTTTTTGAGACCGATTCGTTCTCGTCCTCCATCGAGATGTAGCCCCGGCGTTTGTAGGCGGCCAGCCCAAAATGGTCGAGTTCGGCGGAGTGCTTTGCAGCTTCGTAGGCCTTTTCGTAATCGAATCCCTTGATCCCCTTCACCATCGCGTCGGCGATGACCGAGACGGCGTGGTAGCCGATCATTGTGTCTGTCTCGTTGCCGGCAAGTTCCCATACGGGCAACCGTCCACTCTGTTCATACTGGCGGATAAATGTGTTGATAAAATCAACCGTGCGTTTCTGGTCGATAATCGTATAAAGCGGATGCGCCGCACGGAAGGTGTCCCATAAACTGAAGACCGTATATTCATCTGAATGACGCGGAGAGGGTGAGACGCCGGGACGCGGAGATTTGCTGGTTGAGAGGTCGCCGCGTCGCCACGTCCCCGTGTCGCCGCGTCTTTCCTCATCGGCGATGTTATGCACCTTCCCATCATGCCCGCGATAATTACCGTCAACATCATTAAAAATATTCGGCTGGATCATTGTATGATACAGCGCAGTGTAAAATGTGCGTGTCTGGGCATCAGTTCCGCCCGACACCTCGATCTTCGACAGCTCTTTGTTCCACGCCGCTTTTGCATCGGCATGCACCTTGTCAAAATCCCAGCCCGGCATCTCAGCCGCGAGATTCTTGCGGGCTCCTTCGATAGAAACCGGTGAGAGAGCGACTTTAAGTAGGATAGGCTCGTTAGTTTGGCCGAAATCGAACGCGACTTTTACATCCTTGCCTCTGCGATAGACATGTTCCGATGTTATGGATTTGTCGACTGTTGGACGATTTGCTTTGACTGAGCGCCAAGGCTTTGAAAACTCCGCGACAAAAAATACCGTCTGATTCTTGGCCCATGAACTTGAAATTCGGTAGCCTTCGATACGATTCTCGCCGACCCTTGAAAATTCGGATTCCACAACTTTATCTCGCCAAGTCAGATCAAGAATTATGCTAGCTTTGTTTGATTTGGGGAACGTATATCGATGTAATCCAACCCGAGTCGTCGACGTCAATTCGGCGAGAATGTCGTCATCTTCTAGTTTCACGGAATAATATCCCGGCTCGGCTTTTTCATTAGCATGTGAGAATTTCGACGCATAACCGTTTACAGACTTGTCTCCTTCCTTTGCAAAAAACTGAGGCTCGCCGACCGTCGGCATAAACAAAATGTCGCAATAATCCGGAATGCCCGTGCCGCTCAAGTGCGTATGCGAAAATCCGTAGATGACGTCGTCGGAGTAGTGATAGCCCGAGCTGCCGTCCCAGTTGTCGGTGCGGGTGTCAGGCGATAGTTGGACCATGCCGAACGGCATCGTCGCACCGGGAAACGTATGCCCGTGCCCGCCCGTGCCGATGAATGGGTTTACCCATTTCGTGAAGTCGCGCGTTTGTGCAGTGAGCGGTAAGCAGTAAGCGGCGAGCAGCAAAAGCAAACCGCAGAGACGCGGAAAAAACTGATTTCCTTTTTTTGCCTTTTGCCTTTTTACTTTTGCCTTCATTTCTTAGCCCATGTCCCAAACTTGTCCCTTATCTTATGAGGACACCCAACTCACGACTCATTACGCACATCAGGCGGCGTAGTAAAGGCAATGAATAGGCAAGAAGAAACGATCTTGACGCCTTTTTCTAAAGCTGATAATAACTGAAGTGTGCTAATTGATGGCTGCTAACCGATGAACATCTCTTCGTCCTCGTAAACGCGGTCGATCTGTTTTGGGGTGGGGGCGAAGAGAACCTCGAGTCCCTTTTTAACACCGGCCATGATGGCGGCGATCTCGCGGGCCGGAACGACGATCTTTGCGTTAACAAAGTCGGTCGTATTTGTGACCTGTAGATGCGTCCGGTCGATGGTGCGGCTGACCATTTCAACCTTGTCCCTGGCGGTAATTGCCGTTTCGCCCACGAGTATCTTTAGCTCGGCGACCTCCTGCTTGATAAGCTGGGTCGATTCGGCAAGGTATTTTGTGGTCAACGACAAATTGGCCGAAATTTCGTTAAAATGCACCGATATCTCGCGGCCCTGAGCGCTGATCGCATCGACTTTTACGATCAGCGGCTCGACCCGCTCCTCGATGTTATGGACCGTTTTTACAACGCGTTTGACCGTGATCGCGATCCACAACAGAGCGATCGCCATAAAGACAAAACTGACCGCAATAACGATCGACGAAATCATCTGCCAGAATTGGGGGTCGCTTGTATTCATCGTCTATTTGTTTTCTTTATTGTCGTCCGCGACCGGATAGCTCGCCCGGCCCTCGGTGATCGCTTTTGCCTCGTTCTTGCGCTTTTCGGTAGTGTAGGCGTCCTTGCCGGCCTCGATCGCAGCTGAAAAAGGATTTGCAGTATTTGCTGCGACCGATTTAGCTTTTTCGGTCAATTCACCGGCCTTTTCGGCTGCGGTCTGGTAAAGCTCGCTCGCCTTATCACGCGAAACTTCGTAATAATCGCCTGCTTTTTCCTGTATCTGAGCCGCGGCTTCCTTGCTTTTTTCGATGCCCTTGCGCGTAACATCGGCGATGTCACCGCGAAGCTCTTCGCCCGATTTTGGGGCAAAAAGCAATGCCAAAATGGCACCTATTCCGCCGCCAACGATCAAATATGTCAGCTTGGTAGCTGCATTTGTTTCTTCTCTCTCATTACGTCCCATGATAGTTCCTCCCTTGCATTATAAATGCGTCATATACAACAAATTTCTGCTATGCCACAACTATAACAAAAAGTTGGCGTTTGGGGCAAAGAAAAATTTGCAGTTCGTAAAACCTGTCGGTAGGAGAAAATGCAGACGGGCATTCGATTTGTTACAATTTTTGTTTGCTCGTAGCTTATGGATCCGAACCTGATACGAAATTTTTCGATAATTGCCCACATCGATCACGGCAAATCGACGCTCGCCGACCGTCTGCTGCAAATTACAGGAGCTGTTGCGGAGCGTGATATGGAGGCACAGCTGCTCGACGATATGGATCTCGAGCGCGAACGCGGCATCACGATCAAGGCTCATGCCGTAAGGCTCGATTACAAAGCAAATGATGGCAAGCAATACGTCCTGAACCTGATCGACACGCCGGGACATGTCGATTTTTCATACGAGGTTTCGCGGTCTCTATCCGCCTGTGAGGGCGCTTTGCTTGTGGTGGATGCGTCGCAGGGCGTCGAGGCTCAGACGCTGGCCAACACGTATTTAGCTATCGAAAATGACCTCGAATTAATTCCGGTGCTAAACAAAATCGATCTGCCCTCGGCTGAGCCTGAGCGAATTCGCGAGCAGATCGAGAACATCATAGGTATTGACGCCAGCGAGGCTGTTTTGGCATCGGCAAAATCGGGCATCGGCATCGAAGAAATTCTCGAAACGATAGTCGCCAAGGTTCCGCCGCCAAAAGGTGACCGCAGCGCGCCGCTAAAGGCTCTCATTTTTGATAGTTGGTATGACAGCTATCGAGGCGTCATCGTGCTGTTTCGCATAATCGACGGCTCGCTCAAAAAAGGCACAAAGATCAAGTTTTTCAACACCGGTCGTGAATATCTGGTCGAGACCATAGGCGTGAACCGCCCGCGGCCGACGCTGATTGGCGAGCTTGGGGCGGGCGAGGTCGGCTTTCTAACTGCTTCGATCAAGACCGTTGCGGATGTGCAGATCGGCGACACGATCACCGATGCGGCGAGACCAGTGGCCGAGCCGTTACCCGGTTTTCAGGAAGTAAAACCGATGGTTTTTGCCGGGCTTTATCCGATAGATTCGGCGCAGTACGAGGACCTTCGCGATGCGATGGAAAAGCTGCGGCTCAACGACGCCTCGTTTTTCTTTGAGCCTGAATCGTCAACTGCTCTCGGCTTCGGCTTTCGCTGCGGTTTTCTCGGTTTGCTCCACATGGAGATCATCCAGGAGCGGCTGGAGCGCGAATTCGATCTTGAATTGATCACCACCGCGCCGGGCGTGCGTTACCGAGTGACGACGACCGACGGCGTGGTCGCCGAGATCGACAGCCCATCAAAAATGCCAGATGTGGGCCGGATCACAAAGATCGAAGAGCCGTTTATCGAGGCTACGATACTGACAAACGATACTTTTCTCGGCGGGATATTGCCACTGCTCGACGAAAAACGCGGCGTCCAGAAAAAATTTGAGTATGTTACAACCGATCGCGTGATGCTTGTTTACGAGCTGCCGCTAAACGAGATCGTACTGGATTTTTACGACCGATTGAAATCTGTTTCAAAGGGTTACGCCTCGCTCGATTATCATCTGTCGGGGTACAAAGAGAGTAAACTGGTCAAGCTCGACGTCCTCGTATCGGGCGAGCCGGTCGACGCACTTTCGCTGATAATGCATTCCGACACCGCGACCGCTAAGGGCCGCATTCTTGTCGCCAAGATGAAGGAACTAATCCCACGACAAATGTTCGAGGTCGCCATCCAGGCCGCCATCGGCAACAAAGTCATCGCCCGCGAAACCGTCAAAGCCATGGGCAAAAACGTCATCGCCAAATGCTACGGCGGCGACATCTCCAGGAAGCGCAAGTTGCTCGAAAAGCAAAAAGAAGGTAAAAAACGCATGAAAAAAGTCGGCCGCGTCGAGATCCCGCAAGAAGCGTTTTTGGCGGTTTTGAAAGTCAACGAAAGTTAGTTGCTGGAAGTAAGCCTTAGCATTTGTCGAACCTTTGCGACAACATTGTGGAAAATAATATCAAATGTACTTTTTGTGAAAAGTTAGCAGATTCGAAAGATCATATTCCGTCTAGGAATCTACTTGAGAAACCATTTCCAAAGAATTTACTGACTGTTCCTTCTTGTAGAGAATGCAATCAATCATTCTCTTTAGATGAAGAGTATTTTTTGAACGTGCTAGTTGAAATCTCTAATAATCCGAAGCTTGTTGCCCGAAAATCACTTGGAGGAAATGTCTACAAAGCGAGACAGCGTTCGCCAAAGTTAAAAGCCAAAATTGAAAAATCTTATTTCCAAAATGAAAATGGAAAGTATTACTTTAAGACAGAGTACGACAGAATTAAAAGGGTAATAGAAAAGAACGCCTTAGGCTTGTATTATTTTAAATATAAGAAAAGAATGAGTTTAGGTTCCTTTAATTGCACCGGCTTTTATCCGTTCGAAGTTGAAGAAAATAGGCCGGCGGAAATATTTATGTTGACTTACTCTGAAAAATTCAAAATCAAGAAGTGGATTCACATTCAACCAAATGTATTTTCTTTTATAGTCGTAAGAGACTGGACAAGAAACAACAGATTTACAATGATATTTCATGTCCATAACACGGTTTGGTGCATTATTGAAATACCTCATCCGGCCTCGAACAAATCTGGCTCTAATAAAAGATATAAAACCAACCAACCAACATTATTTTCGTAAAAAATGTCAGTATCACTCACTATTTTAACTTTAGACGTAGACTAAAAAACGTTGAGGTTCAGCCTTACCCAATAGTGTTTTCGATAAGGTCATTAACCCTTGATTCGACTATTTGTCGGATAGGGCTGAGATTGGCTTGTGAATCCGCCTCGAAACGAAGCACGAGCAGCGCTTGAGTGTTTGACGCTCGCACCAATCCCCAGCCGTGCTCAAAAATGATTCGTGCGCCGTCTATGGTGATGACCTCGTGATCGTGGGCAAAGTATTCTGCGATCCTGGTGACAACATCGAATTTTGTTTCATCGGGGCAATCGACGCGGAGTTCCGGAGTGGAAAACGTTTTTGGCAGATCGGCGAGCAACGCGGATAGCGGTTTGTCCGTTTTTGAGAGAATTTCGAGCAGACGAGCACCGGCATAGGTGGCATCGTCAAAGCCGTAAAAGCGGTCGGCAAAGAAGATATGCCCGCTCATCTCACCGGCGAGAGCGGCTCCGGTCTCCTTAATCTTAGCCTTTATGATCGAGTGCCCGGCCTTCCACATTATGGGTATGCCCCCGCGTTTTTCGATGTCGTCAAAGAGGGTCTGCGAGCATTTGACCTCGGCAATGATCGTCGAACCTGGTCGTTTCGCAAGGATTTCGCGTGAAAACAAGATCATCAATTCGTCGCCCCAGATGATTCGGCCATTTTCGTCCGTTATGCCGATGCGGTCGCCGTCGCCGTCAAACGCGATGCCGAGATCGGCGTGTGTTTCCCGCACGGCGGCGATCATATCCTGTAAATTTTCCGTTATCGTCGGGTCTGGGTGATGGTTTGGAAATGTCGAGTCGGGTTTGGTAAAAAGCTCAACCATCTCGATGCCGAGTTCGCGGTAAACCGGCACGGCAGTGACGCCGCCCATGCCGTTGCCGGCGTCGATGACAACTTTTAGCCGCCGGCTGCCTAGATCGATACGCGAGACAATGTCGCGGCAATAATCGTTCAGAACATCAAGTGATTCAACAGAACCGTGAGACTGGCCGCCCGCTGCTCCCACCACCCCGGCCTTCGGCCACCCCTCCTCAGGCAGGAGGGGAGCAGGCGGTCCTGACAAGGCTATCTCCTTTATTTCCTGTATTTGCGAGCCAAAAAGCGTCGATTTGCCGAGACATATCTTAAAACCATTGTGATCGGGCGGATTATGCGAGCCGGTGATCATCACGCCGCCGTCAACCGGCATTGTGAAAACCGCGTGATACAAAACAGGCGTCGGCACCATTCCAATCAATACTACATCACAGCCGGTTTCGTTCAATCCGTGCATCAGCAGCTCGCAAAATCGCGGACTGCTCGCGCGGGCGTCATATCCGATGGCGATCCTTTTCGCGTTGTTTTGCCGAAAAAAAGTGCCTATCGCTCGTCCCAATACATCGACTGTTTCATCGGTGAGTTGCCGACCGACAATGCCGCGAATATCGTATTCCCTGAAAATATTTGAATCCATATGCTCTGAGATTAGTTAATCTTACGCACGGCCAACGCGCGGCGTAAAGCGAGAACCCACGATTAAATGTGTAAAACTGCGATTTTTGCTATACTTTCGATTGCCGTCGGACAACAGCCGGCCCTCGGCTGGCATCGAAAATATGCGTTCATTTTGCTCCACTAATTTGCGTTTATGAAGAGATCGTTTAGTATCAATTTCCTCTTGTTTTTTCTATTGTCGTTTGCTTTTGCAGCGGCCGTTTCGGCGCAAAAGCCGACGCCGACGCCTGACGATACCGGGCCGACCAAGGTCTTTGAGGTCCGCCTGCCTGTCACGGTTACGCTCAAAAATCAACTCGTTCCGGGAATGCAGCGTGGTGATTTTCAGATTTTTGAGGACGGTGTCCAGCAGGAGGTGACATTCTTTTCGGATGAAAAGACAAATCCGGCCGTTTATGTCGGTGTGCTGATGGATACATCGCCATCGACAGTTGGGCAGCTAGGTTTTTCAAAGGAAGCGGCAAAGAATTTTATCGCTACCGTGACCAGGCTCCGCAAGGACAAAGCCGCATTTATGACGTTTGATCACGAGATCCTGTTGCGACAGGATTTCACGGATAAGCTCGATCTGCTGAATCGGGCAGTGGACAGTGTCAAAAAGACCGGCTCACAGACGGCTCTTTACGACGCGGTCTGGCAATTTTCTGACGAAAAGCTCCGCAGCGTGCCGGGACGCCGCGTGATCGTCGTAATTACGGACGGCGACGATACATTTAGCCGCGCCGATCTTAAAGATGCGATCGACATAGCCCAGCGAACCGAAACCACCATTTTTGGCATCTCTACAAAGGCCGGTTTTTTGGGAACCGTACCGGGGGTCGCGGCCGGAACCGTCAAGGATAAAGGCGACAAACTTCTCACCCAATTGTGCGAGGATACCGGCGGCGAGGTGTTTTTTACCGGCGATATGCTGGCACTCGAAAGGTCTTTCAAACGAATATCGGATGAGTTGCGGTCGCAATATATTATCACTTACAAGCCTGCTAACCAGAACTACGATGGCAAGACCCGCAAAATCGAGGTCCGATTTACCGATGGTGACAAGACAAAGAAATATAAGATCCGCACGAAAACAAGCTATCGTCAGATCCGCGATAATTTGAAATAGGAATTTTATGAAGTTTTTGAGGTATAAAATCTTATTTTTGATTACGGCAGTCGCGACAGCCGGTGTGTTGTTGTTTGGCTATTCGCATTCTAGAGCACAGCAAACGACATCGAACACGACCACGGCTACACCAACACCGACGCCTAAAGACGAAGACGAGGTAATAAAGGTCGATACTGAGGTCGTCAATGTCCTCTTTACCGCGCAGGATGCGCGCCGCCGTCTGCTGACCGATCTAAAACAGGGAGACATCAGCATTCTCGAAGACGGCAAGCCGCAGACGATAACGGCATTCTCACGACAGGTCGATCTGCCGCTCAGCCTTGCCATTTTGATAGATGTGAGCGCGTCGCAGGAACGGACTCTGCCCGAGGAAAAGGCCGCCGCGATCTCGTTTATCGAAACTGTCGTCCGCCCATCAAAAGATGAGGTTTCGGTCATCTCTTTTACAGGTGAATCAACCCTCGAACAAGGTATGACAAATAATCTGCCGCGGCTCCGCCGTTCGATCGAACGCATTCGTTTTGTCGCTCCGTCAGGCTATATCGGGGGTGGCGTTATTGTCGGCACACCGCCCGCATCGGGTGACAATCAGGCCGTCAGTGGTTCGACCGCGATTTGGGACGCGATCTGGGTGACATCTGACGAGATTCTCGGCCCCGCACCCGAAAAGACACGGCGGGCGATCATTTTGCTTTCGGACGGAGTTAACACTTTTGGCAAGAAAAAGCTCGATGATGCCGTGCGGGCCGCGCTCAAATCCGAGGCGATCATCTACTCGGTCGGGATCGGCGACAATTTTTACAGCGGCGTTGATAAAGGCACGATGACAAAGATCGCCGAGCGCACCGGCGGCCGGGCCTATTTTCCGCGTGATGAAAAAGACCTGCGCGATGCATTCGCGCAGATCCAGGAAGAGATGCGTTCGCAATACCTGCTCGCCTACGAACCCTCAAATCAGACCCGCGACGGTTCGTACCGGACAATCGATATCCAACTAACAAATCCGCAATCGCAAAAAGACAAAGTCAAACTAACCCACCGCCAGGGATATTTCGCCAAAACCTCACAAAAAAAATAATCATTCAGGTCCCGCCTTTAGTCCGCCTTTCTTAAACAACCTGCTCAAGCATGGACCCAAAACTAGCCTATTAAAGAAAGGCGATGTCACCGCGGCGTAAAATTCAAATCGGTCAACTCATTGTTGACGCTGACGGTTTGCGGCAAGAATTTGTAACGCTTAGAAGTGATGGAAATGGTCACCGTCTGCCCAGACTCCACGCTGTAGAAACGAAAATAGCCGAACGGGTTTGTCACCGCCATTCTGATTTCGCCATTCTGAATGGCCATGCTGACCACGACATTCCCCTGCCCCCTGCCGTTTGCGTCCGATACGCGCCCGCCGATGAAAACCGATGCTTGCAGCTCAAAGGCGCCGATATCTACTGCGTTGCCGGCTTTGCGCGCGAAGGGCACTCCGCGCTGATCAGTTGTCAAAGCAGCAGCCAACGCTTGCGAGCATGAATTGTCAAAGACGCAGTTGTCGCCGGCATCTATCGCCGCGCTGCCTGGGGCGAGAGCCATTGTCTGTGTCAGCCCGCCGTTATTAGCAAGCGACTGAAGGTTGATCTGCTCAAACGACTTTTGGGTTGCTGAACTGCACGTATTGTCGTCCGCTAGACTGTCTGCTAAGGCTGAAAGCGAGTTACTAATGCAATTCCCTCCGGTGTTGCCCGCAACAATCGTGTTTTTAAGGATCGTCGTGCCACCGCCGCCGCTATTGTTGCTTACGCCGCCGCCTCCGTTGGTGATGAAGAAACCGCCGCTGACGGCCGAATTACCCGAGATCGTGCCGTTAGTGATCCTCATCGTGCCGATCGTGTTATATATGCCGCCGCCTTCATTGTGGCTGCCGCTGCCGCTTGCGGAATTGCCAAAGAGCGTGCTGTTAACAAGTGTCACGGTTCCACCGTTATTGAAAATGGCTCCGCCGTAATTCTGACCGTTGTTGTCACCGCTGGCAGTATTCCCGATAAAGGTGCTGCTCGTGATCGTCACGCTGCTGTTGCCAAAATTGTAAATGCCGCCGCCTCGCGCAAATGCGTTGTTACCACCGCTGACGGAATTGCCGATGAAGGTGCTGCCTGTAATCGTCAGCGAGCCGACATTGAAAATGCCGCCGCCCCAGTTGTCGCCGGTGCTGCCGGTAGCGGAATTGCCTACGAGCCTGCTATTCGTAATCGTCACTGTGCCATGGTTGTTGTAAATGCCGCCGCCAATGCTGCCGCCGGAGCCGCCGTTGAAATACCCATTGGCAATCGTCAAACTGTCAAGCGTCACCGTCGCATTGGTTATAAAAAAAACGCGGCTAGCGCCCGCGCCTGAGATCGTGAGGTTGTTCCTGACTGGCCCCGTGATGGTCAGATTTTTTGTTATTGATAGCTCACCCAATGTTAAGGTAATTGTCTGTGCGGAATTGAAGAGCGATGAGAACGCTATCGAGTCGCCAATGTTCGCCGCCGCGATAGCTTCGCGTAAAGAACAATCCACACCCGAATTGCATGTCCCGTTCGTATCCGTCGTTTTTGTCACGGTCAGCACCGCCTCCGTGTTAAGCTTCGCTGCCGAATCATAAATGCGAATTTTGCCAAATGCCCGGGAGGGCACAAACGCCGTAACGAGCAAAATCAGCGCAACCCAGTTAATCCCTCTCGCCATGATGTCGCTAATAAAAGCCGACTTATTCCTCATTTTTCACTTTCCCACTTAGCTCAGGCCTGTGCCGGTGAAGCTGATGTTTTCGCTCAATGACACTTATGCGCAATTAGCTTTTAACGTTTGCTGCGATAATAATAAGCACAACAAACAATGCGATAAAACCAAGCGTAATAATAGTTCCTCTGGAAAGATTATTTCCTTTTACTTGTTTTACCTGTGGATATAGAACAGGAATAGGTTGGCCCGTTTTTGAATCCATAATGACAAACTGATCGGAGCTGATTTCTGTTACATAACCCTTAAGTTTTGTCCCGTCTTTTAGTTTGATCTCTATTTTTGCATCTGGGCCAGTGCCGAGCTTGGCTATGCCGGCTTTGACCTTTTCTGCAAATTTTGCTTCATTTTCATTGTTTCCCGAAGCAAAAGCGGAAGGAGCTATAGATAAATTTAACAAAAGAGCGAATACTGTCAGTAAGTTGCGGATATTAGATTACTTAAGGCTATTACCGGCAATTACAATAAGTAAAATTAACACTCCTAAACCTATCAAAATCGCTACACCTGTCGAGAGATTATTTCCTTTTACTTGTTTTACCTGTGGATATAGAACAGAAACTGTTTGACCCGTCTTTGAATTCATCATGACAAATTGATCTGCTTCGATATCCTTGATATAACCTTCGATGTTTGTTCCGTCTTTTAGTTTGAGTTTAACTTTGGCCTCCGGGCCTGTGCCAAGTTTGGTTATCTCGGTTTTAACCTTTTCTGCAAACTTCGCTTCTTTTTCATTGTTTCCAGAAGCAAGAGCGAACGGAGATATTGCTATATTTAATAACAGAGTTGATAAACCCATTAAAATGACTTTCTTTAACATTTTTTCTCCTTGTGATTTTTTAGAAATGGAAGTTGAATTTATCAGAAATGGCTGGATCCCGGATAAATCCTGCATTATTGATCGGATTGTTTGCTTCACCGATATTTATGCGGGTATTTGCGTATGTTCCGCCCTGATCTTGAAATTTTTCAATAACACATTCATAAAATAATTGATCTGCTAGAAGCAGATAACTAAGATAAGTCAAATAACTTATTCGATGATAATAATAGTAATCAAGATAAATGCTAGAATAAGTCGCATTTATTACATACTGAGGGAATAAAGGGTGATTATTTGGATTATAAACGTATGTTGAGTGCTTTGAGCGTGACAACCCAAGTAGAATATGATTATTAAAATCACGAGCGGGTATTATGTTGAAAAAATAGCTGTGGTCAAAAAACGTATCTTCATGAGCGGCAGTATAAAGGTTATAGACTTTATACGCCTGAGGATTCAGATCGTATGTGCCATTTACAATCGGGGCCGCCACCAATATTGCCGAGCGCTCATTATCAAGCGGGTGACTTCCCAGCTGATTGACAATAAATGGAACTATACAAAGACCGCCGCTGACCAGCCCGTCATCTCTATTCCACAAAGTAAAATAATCGATTTGAATCAAACCATATGGAATGCCGTCATTTCCATATTGCAGCCGCAAAGGGGTGACACGAAAATAGCTGATCGGCGGCGTTGCTCCGAATACCTGATTGACCGTTTCCGGGACGGAATTGTTAAATGTCGCAAAACCCGTCCCTTCCTGCTCTCCGCCTGAAACGTGATAAGAGGGCGTAAATCCATCAGCCAGATTAGTTTCAAAACTATCGGGCAATCCGTCGATATCCGCGTCAACCGGAGGCGGTGGCGAATCCTCATTACAGCTATTACAAGGCTGCGCTGGGCTAACCGAGCGATCCGGTCCAAATGAGACTGTGTAAATTCTGGTTGCATTTGCACTCCCGTCTGCAAAATATCCCGCTCCGTTTACAAAGGATAAGTTTGTATTTACCGGCGAGCTGCCTGGCGGTGTTTGTGCCATCGCATCATTTAATATTGACTGGAACTGATCGTTGGTATCCGATTTTTCTGCTTCTGAAAGACTATTCCAGGCATTTCTTCTTTCATCGGTTGACCCGACAACAGCATCTGAAGGAATCGGATACAATTCGGCTCCTCCGGAATTAAAAGCGTTGTTTGACTGAGCCAATATTAATCGGGGGGGGGGGGTAAGTATTGTAAATAGGAGGCTTAGCGTAATACTGATTTTCAAAATATAGTGTTTCATTTTTTGTTGGAAGTCTAGATTTTGTTTTCGAATGTCAATTGTATAGGAGTGGTCAAAAAAAGTCAATTCAGCGAAATGTAATGTTATAGTGAGTTGGCTAGTTGAGCCGCACTGATTGATTATCAAATTAATAAAACGGGGAGCAAATAATGATTTCCAATCTATTTTTGGTTTCCTCTTTGTTTTGCGAGAAGACTGGTTTTTTTTCCGCGCCGGTATTTTTGGGGGTCGAGGTTCGGCTCCATTTTCCAATCCGTGTCGGCAAAATGATCGTCGGCCTTGATCAGGAGCCAATTTTTTTCTTCCCGGTGGATCTTGACGAGAGCAAATTCGCCGCGAAGTTTTAGGCCAAAAAATGTGATGGCAAGTTTGCCTTTTTCAAACTGTTTTTCGGGATCGCTCTTAGTTTCATAATGGCCGTCATCCCAGATGCGGACCTCTCCCGCGCCGTAATTTCCCTCGGCAATAGTGCCCTCGAAACTTCCATAAGCTATCGAGTGATCGCCGACGGCAACTGCTAATCGCTTGTCGTGAGGATTTAGCGACGGCCCTTTGGGCACCGCCCACGACTTAAAAACGCTGCCCATCTCGAGCCGCATATCCCAATGCAGCCGCGTCGCATGATGCTCGTGAATCACAAAACGCTTTCGTATAATTCGATCCGAATACACGGCCATCACAACTATTACTTGATTTCCAAAACACCAGAAACCGTACCTTTCTCGATGATATTTAGCAAACCTGGGATAAGTGCTTCAAGGGTTTCCAGCTTATTGTTAAACCCGCGAAGAATGAAGATCGTGACCGCTGATTTATCCAGATTTTGCTGTTTTGGCAGGTTTCTGTCCATGGTGACAAATCCCTCAAAACCCGCAAGCGTCATCAATCCAAGCAATTCACCGTTCTTCTTACCTTGCCAGTTCATTTCTCGTGCAGAGGAGACGTCGTGACTAGGACCAAAACTTTCTTTGAGCTTGAGAGGCAGGTTTTCGTCAATTAAGATTTTCATTCACGATCTGCCCGTTGCTAAAGAGCTTAGCCGCAAACTTGATAACCTCGGCAACCTGCTCTTTTGACACGGTTGGGTAGTTTTCCAAAAACGAATCAATTTTTCCGTCTTCAAGGTAATCAAACAGGATCGAGATCGGAACTCTCGTACCCATAAATACAGGCGTGCCGCTCATTATTTCTTTGTCAATATTTATCGCGTTAATCATAAGGAAATTCTAGCACTAATTCGAGACTACACAAACATCTTACCTGGATTCAAAATCCCGTTAGGATCAAAGACTTTTTTGATGCCTTTCATGACTTCGAGGGTTGGTTTATCGATGGCATAGCTGAGATATGGGGCTTTGACATAGCCGATGCCGTGCTCGCCGGAGATGGTGCCGCCGAGAGCGACGGAGAGAGCAAATGTCTCGGCGACGCACTGGCGGGCGCGGGCAATCGCGGCAGCGTCATCTCGGTCAACCACGAAATTGACATGAATATTGCCGTCACCGGCGTGGCCAAAATTAGCTACAAAGATATTATGCCGTTTACCGATCTCCTCGATCTTAGCGACAAGCTCAGGCACTTTGGAACGCGGGACGACTACATCCTCGTTGATCTTAAGCGTGCCGTATTTCATCAGGCTGGGCGAGATCGCACGGCGGACGTCCCAGAGTTTGTCTTCGTCTTCTTTTGACGCTGCCCGGAGGATGTCAAAACCACCGTTTTCTCCGATGATGCGCTCGATGGTTTGTGTATTTTTCGCAACTTCTTCGCGAGAGCCATCGACCGCTATGAGCAGGATGGCCTCGGCGTCTTTTGACAAACCGAAAGCAAAATTCTCTTCCACCGCCGCGACACAGAACTTGTCGATGACCTCCATCGCCATTGGCAAGAGGCCCTCAGGCGTGAATTTGGTCAGCACCTTGCACGCCGCCTCCATTGAGCGGAAATTTGCCCGCACGGTCGAGGTCGCCTCGGGGATCGGGAGCAATTTAAGCGTCGCCTCAGTTATGATGCCGAGCATACCTTCCGATCCGCACATCAGACCTGTCAGGTCGAAACCGACGACATTTTTTACCGTCTTGCCGCCGGTGTGAATGACCTCGCCGGTCGCAGTTACGACTTCGAGCCCTAACACATGATGCTTTGTAACGCCGTATTTTGGCGTGCGCATCCCGCCGGCATTTTCGGCGATGTTCCCGCCGATGAACGAATCTTTATACGAAGCCGGGTCGGGCGCAAACATCAGCCCCTGCTTTTCCACGGCCTGCTGTAGTTCAAATGTCCGGATACCGGGCTGAGAGACAGCATATAGATCGTCCACATTGATCTCGATTATCCGGTTCATTCGGTCGGTGCCGATGACGATGCCGCCGTCGATCGGGACCGCGCCGCCCGTGTAACCAACACCGCCGCCACGGGCAGTAACAGGGAACAAATACTCGTTAGCCAGCTTCAAAATAGCGACCATCTGAGCAGTTGATCCGGGAAAAACGACCGCTTCGGGCGGGAATTTTTCCTTTACGGCGTCTGCACCATACGGTTCGACCTTGACGGGATCTGCGATGACATTCTCGACGCCGACTATTGCACACAGTTTTTCCAAAACCTCAGGCTTCGACACACTTGTAGTCGCCCGGCCCTTTGAATTGAAATGAATAGACTCGAACATCAGTTTCTAATCCTAACAAAAATACCAAATTAGCAACATATCTGCTAAACTCTCAAAAAATCCGCAAATTTGATTGAAAGCTGTTGTTCCCGAATCGGAAAGTCACAGCGAAAAATACAAATTATGAAACTGCCAAAGATCTCTTTGACCTGGAAGATAATGATCGGCCTCGTGCTCGGCATTTTTCTCGGCTGGCTTATTCACAAACTCGATGTCGAATCGGGGAACCACATGGTTTTCGGCATGCAGACACAGACGGTTTTGGCATTTGCCCGCTCACTTTCTACACTGTTTCTTAACCTCATTAAATCGATCATTGCTCCGTTGATCTTTGCGACTTTGGTTGTTGGTATATCGGGGACGGGCGATATAAAGCAAGTCGGAAGGATCGGCATTAAGGCACTCCTTTATTTTGAGATCGTGACGACGATCGCCCTATTTATAGGTCTCGCGGCGGTCAATATCACGCGACCGGGCGAGGGCGTTTCGCTCGCGGGTGTGTCAAAGAGCGATAACAAGGCGACCCTGGCACAAAAAGCGCAGGACTTTTCAAAAGAGGCAAACGACGCCGCGAAAAAGGCAGATGAGCTTCGCGCACAAGCAGCGACAAATCCAAATGCGATGGCGGAAGCCAATCAGCAATCGACCATCGCCACCCAAAAGGCTGCCGATGCCGCTGACGCAGTCGCCAGAGGCCTGACAGCGGACGACCCGCCGGCCAAACCGCAAACATTTGGCGACATTCTCGCCCATCTTTCGCCGACCTCGATCATCAAGGCGATGGCCGACGGCGATGTGCTGCAGATCGTCGTCTTTTCGGTCATATTTGCGCTTGCCGTGACGGCAATCGGAAAAAAGGCAAAACCCGTGGTTGAGTGGTGCCAGTCGCTGGCCGATATTATGTTCCGCTTTACGGAATACGTGATGAAATTTGCCCCAATCGGCGTTGGTGCGGCAATGGCATTTACCATCGGGCATAACGAAAAAGGGCTCGAAGTATTAAAGAATCTGGGTGCGCTAGTACTGACGCTTTACGGCGCATTGGTCGTTTTCGCGACAGTCGTTTTGCTACCGATAGCACTCGCATTTAGGGTTCCGCTCAAGGATTTCTTTAATGCGGTAAAAACCCCGGCGTCGATTGCATTTGCAACGACGTCGAGCGAATCGGCCTTGCCAAAGGCAATGGAAAATCTCGCCCGGCTCGGTGTTCCGCGGCGAATCGTCGGCTTTGTTTTGCCAACCGGATATAGCTTTAACCTTGACGGGACGACGCTCTATTTGGCCCTCGCGTCAGTGTTTGTCGCCCAGGCAGCGGGCGTTCAGATGTCGTGGGGCGATCAGATCCTGATGGTGGCCGTGCTGATGCTGACGTCGAAGGGCGTTGCGGGTGTTCCGCGAGCGTCGCTCGTCATTCTGCTTGGGACACTCGCCTCGTTCAAATTGCCTGTCGAGGGCGTGATCCTGATCCTCGGCGTTGACGAGCTGATGGACATGGCCCGCACCGCGATCAACGTGATCGGCAACTGCCTTGCCACGGTCGTAATTGCGAAATGGGAAAACGCTTTCCGCAACGAAGAATGGCTCAGGGAAGAGGCCGAACTCGAGGCCGTCACTGGCCAGAGCGCGATCGTCACGGCCTAATATGTCTGATCCATGCCGAATTTGCAGTAACCTAGAGGGCAATCGTGTCCATATCGCCCACGAGATGATGTTTGGCACGCGGGACGAGTTTGAGTATCTCGAATGCGGAAGTTGCGGTACGCTGCAGATCGCCGTGGTTCCAGATCTGGCGAAATACTATCCATCGACCTATTACTCACTCGATGCCGGAGCCGCCGGTGAAGTTAAACTCCGACGCCGGATGGCGATGCCCCTGATTGGCCGGCACATTGTAACCGGACGCGGGCGCATCGGGCAATATCTGGCTAAGATCCGGCCGGCGATCATTGACCTTTTCCCGCAATCCTTACGCGATCCTATCCTCTCGCTCGACTTCGATACGAAAATTCTGGATTTTGGCTGTGGAAACGGCGAACTCCTGCGACGACTGAGGAAATTCGGATTTCTGAAGCTTACCGGCTCGGACGCATTTATTGAAAAAGATATTAATTGCGGAAACGGATTGCGTATCTTAAAACGCAATTTGGACGAGCTCAATCCTAGTTACGATTTGATAATGCTCCACCATTCGTTTGAGCATCTGCCTGATCCGCTTGATGCAATGTCGCATCTTCACCGGCTTCTAAAGCCGGGCAAGATATGCCTGATCCGCATCCCGCTGGTCAATTACGCTTGGGAGAAATACGGCGTCAATTGGGCTCAGTTGGACCCGCCGAGGCATTTATTTCTCTATACTGAGCGCAGTTTTGCCCGGCTTGCCGAAAATGGCGGATTTATGGTCGAAAAGATCGTTTATGATTCGGAAGCCTTTCAGTTTTTTGGGAGCGAACAATACGCTCGCGATATTTCACTAAATGATCCGAGGGCCTATCGGGGGATAATTTCAGAGAGTATTTTTACACCTAAGCAGCTCGATGCCTGGGAAAAAGAGGCCGTAGAATTGAATAAGAATGGCAGAGGCGATCAAGCCTGTTTTTATCTTAGAAAGGTATGACCGGATCTAAATCTTTCGGCTGTCCCACTTTAAAACTGGCCTGATGACGCCAGGGATAGGCCCGGCAAAATCCCCGCGGGCAGTGTCGCCATCGAGACTATCGACGACATTAAATGTAACAGCATCCCATTCGACAAAGTGAACCTCCATCGGCTTATAAGTCGATAAAGCCGCTCCTACAAATACCGTGCCTTCAGATAAAAAGTTACCGGGTATCCAAACCGTGCTTTTGAATTCTCCGGTGGTGCGTGGCGTATCACGCCATCCGCTGTCCCAATCGTGCGAAACAAATATACAGGTGCCCGATTCGTCAAAGAAGTGCAGATTGGCGACCATCACCTTGCCGGGCTGCAAAATCTCATAGGTCATCTCAACGCCAACAGGCCGCCCGATGTCGGCAGAATGAATCGTATTGCCGTCCTCATCACAAACCCTGACGCCGCGAAGCCGGGCATATTCATTGCCCGGTGCATCCTCAGAAATATCCCATCGCTGTTCTGCGCCGGTTTTCGATTGCTCATGCAGATATTCGCCGACGACTTTTTTTGCCTCACCGTCCGATTGGATGCGGCCGCCGTTTAACCAGATCACCCGCTCGCACAAACGCGTGACGGCGTTCATATCGTGAGAGACAAAAAGAACCGTCCTTCCTTTTTCACCGACGGAGCGCATCTTGCCGAGGCATTTTTTTTGAAACGAAACGTCGCCGACCGCGAGCACTTCGTCCACGATCAACACCTCTGGCTCCAAGTGAGCGGCCACCGAAAATGCGAGCCTCATATACATCCCGCTTGAGTAATGTTTGACTGGCGTATCGAGAAACTGCTCAATCTCTGAGAAGGCAACGATCTCGTCAAATTTACTCTCGATCTCGGCCCGTTTCATGCCGAGGATGGCCCCATTTAAATAGATATTTTCGCGACCCGTAAGTTCACTGTGAAAACCCGTGCCAACCTCGAGCAAACTCCCGACCCGTCCGCGGATCATGGCCGAGCCGCTTGTCGGTTTGGTTATCCGGGACAGTATCTTTAAAAGCGTCGATTTTCCGGCCCCGTTGCGCCCGATTATTCCGAGCGTTTCGCCGGCGCCGGTCTCAAAGCTCACGTCACGCAGCGCCCAAAGCTTGTTTTTATCGCCGGCAGGTCGGCGAACATGGAGTATCTTGACGATCGCATCCCGCAGCGAATTGGGCAGCCGGTCGCCGAGATAAAAGAGCTTTGAAAGATTTTCTACCTGGATGGTTTTCATAAATCGAGCCGGGGACGTTATACAATGTCCGCGAAATCGTCCTCCATCCATTTGAATATAAAGATCGAGAAAAGAAATATGACCGCGACGGAGATCGAGGATATTCCTATAACCGGCCAGTCAAAACCGGTCCCAAACAACGCTCCGCGAAAGCCTTCGAGAATGCCGGTAAGCGGATTTATCGCAAAGATAAGCTTCCATTTGTCGGACAGTAGCGAGGCCGGATAGAAAATGGGTGACCCTATCATCCACACCTGCAGCATAAACGGCAACGCAAATTTTACATCGCGAAAACGCACGTTCAATGCCGAAAAAAGAATGCCAAACGAGATCGTCAGGATAATCGCGAGAATCACAAATAATGGCGCCAGGGCGATCTGCCATGTCACACCTGTGCCGTAATAGATCATGAACAAAACCAGGATCGCAAGGCTAATTACAAGATCGACCAGTCCGGCCAAAGCGGCGGCGACCGGAAGGATGATCCGTGGAAAAAAGACTTTGGTGACCAAATTTGTGTTACCGACAAAGCTGCCGCTCGCCATCGTCACCGATGTATTTACATAGAGCCAGACCAACAGTCCGCTTAGAGCAAATAGCGGGTAAGCAACATTGCCCGTATCAAATCTGGCAAATTTGCTAAATATAACTGTAAATATCGCCACGGTTAGGACCGGCTGCAGCACCGCCCAACTGACACCAATCGCCGTTTGTTTATAGCGGATCTTTACGTCGCGCTGCGTGAGATAATAGAGCAGTTCACGATGCCGCCAGAGGCCGCCGAAATCGAGATTTATCCACGAACCGCTTGGTTTTATAAATGTTGTTAGAATGGTCTTTTCGGTTTGCAATGGTTTGCGCTTTTGCTGTTACGGTAAATTTACCAAAAGCTATTTGTAGCACATATTACCAAAACGAAGCACCGGGCGAGAGGCTTTGATCAGGATTACAGCGACAATTTATGATGAAAATTATTTGCCGGTCAGAAGCAGTTTTAGAAATTCGCGGTCGTCAAATGTCGCGAGGCGCCCCTGGCGGACAATGACCATGTCGAGCGACGGTATAATATACAGCCGTTGATTCGCGGCCCCGGCGGCCATGTACAAATCGCTGACACCGTATGCAAAACCCAACTCGCCAATATTACCGAAATTCCCGCCAACAGACTGGCCGGTCGGCCCAACGCCGCCTTTTTTGTTGAGCCAGAACGAAATGCCGTATGCGGGATTGGCTTTTGACCCGATCACAAGTTCGTCGAGAAGCGGTTTTTTGACGATCTGCTTGCCGTTCCACTTACCGCCGTTCTTGAGAAAAAGGCCAAATTTTACCCATTCGCGTGCCGTCAGATTTGCCCCCTGCGGCAGCAGAGGCTGGCCGTTCTCAATATGCCAGGATGCGACGTTTAGCCCGATCGGATTTAGAATGCGCCGCTTTAGATAATCCATCACCGACTCGTTTTTTGGCTTTAATTTGCGTGTCATCATCTCGCCAAAGATCTGAAACGGAGCCGGGCCGTATTCAAAATGCGTTCCGGGATCATATTTTGATGAAAACTTAATCGCATCGGCATAAGCCGGAACGCGGCCAATCTGGCCGGCATCGATTCCGCTCGTCAGCGACAGCAGTTGCCGTATTGTTATCTTTGATTTTTGCCCATCGCTTTTCCATTCAGTGATCGTGTCAGAGACTTTTTCGTCAAAACCGGAGATCATCTTGTCCTCGATAGCCGCCGCCAGCATGACGCCGGAAAACGATTTTGTGCCACTCGCCAACATCCACGGCGTATCGGCCGTAAATCCGTTCTCGTAATCCTCGAAAACGACTGCATCGCCCTTCATCACTAAAACTGAGATGCCGCGGTGCTCGGTGGAATATGCCGCCGCTGATTTGTAACTCTGCTGATCGGTTTGTGGCTGCGCCGTTTGAGCGGATACATGACAACCGGCACAATATAGGACAAACGACAGAGCGGCTGATTTTGCAAGATGATTCATATTCCAGATAGACCAAGAGCCGGATATCAGTCGAAAACGCTGATTACCGGCCCGTTGGTTTTTCTCCTTGATCTATTGGCGTTGAAACTCAGGCGTCCCAAGCACCAAACTTACTACCTTAAAGACATCGGGATTGCCGCTCGGCGGCAGCAAACGAGCCTGCCGGTTGCCACGTCCACCCTGTTGACCCGGCCTTAAGTTTGTCATCGTCAATTCCGCATCTTCTGTTTGATCAGGCGCTTTAACGGCCGGCAGCGGCTGGTCTATTTGTTTCAAGAGCATCGCCCTTGTACTCGGCGAGATATCGTTATTCAGAACGGTGGCGACTGTTTTATCCAATAACGCCGACTTGTCTTTTCCATCGTAACCCTTAAGATCGACTCGCGTTCCGGGTATCTGATTGCCGGCCAGAGCGATGGCATAGTTTAATCTCTCAAGCAGGGCCCCGGTGTTGACCCAGTCCTCAGCCATGTCTGGATAGCCTGTCGGAGCCTGATAACCATACGGGACCTCGCCCAGCTTATTGAGCATAGCAAGCATTGGCGGCCCGGCATTGGTATCGGCGCCGATGGCTCGGATTGAGCTGATAGCAAGTTCATACGGCGTCTTGATCTTTGCCCGGTAAGTTTCCGGTGCAAAAAATTCCTTGTCAGAGAATATCGCCCGCAGAGTGGTTTTGATGTCGCCGCCCGACTTATGAAAGGCGTCCGCGACACGCGAGACAAGAGCGTCGCTGGGATTGTCACTGACAAATTTGATTGCGAGTTTGCGGGCGATGAATTTCGCCGTAGCCGGGCTATTTACCAGAATATTGAGCACCTTGAGGCCGTCTTTCATCCCGCCATCGTCGATCTTTTGACCGAGCACGGTCTTTGATCCGCCCTCATGCCAGCGCTGGTTAAAGTAAAACTGGCCGCTGTCAACGTTATCCGGTATTCCCTGTGACCGGGCGAGGCGATCCATCCGCTGGTCCTCGTTACCCTTGATCTCGGCGGCGGCGGCGCGGCGGTAACCTTGCGGATCGGCGATCGTCCAACCGGTAAAGCACTTTGCGACCTCGATGATGTCTTGTTGCGAATATCCGCCATCAACGCCGAGCGTATGCAGCTCCATCAATTCGCGGGCATAGTTCTCGTTGATGCCGCGTTTTTGGCGTGGTTTGGCGGCTTGCTGAGGATTGGTTTGCATTTGCTTTAGACGCTGATCAAGTTGGACGTCATTTACGCCGTATTGCTGTTTTAGACGCTCACGAGCCTGCGGCGGCAGTTGACCTCCGTTCTTGAGCAATTGCTGTAAACCCTGTCCGTTGCCACGTCCACCGGGCGTGGGTGAATTTGGCGATACGGACTGGAAATTATCCAAATAAAATAGCATCGCCGGATGCTGCGCCGTGCCCACCAGAAGATCCCTAAAATTACCCAGCGCATTCGGGCGAAGGACGTCGCGCTCGTAGCTCGGGATATACCAACGAACCGCAGCCTTGCCGGCGTAAACGTTGAAATGGTTTTGCCAGAAATCGACCATTACCTCCTGAAGCTGGCGCTCAGAATAGACGTCGCGCAAGATGCGGTTTGACGTTATCTGCGGGAGCAGCGTGGCTGCGGGCCGCAGGTCGTATTTCGCATAGTAATCGCGAAGCTTCTGCTGACGCTCCTGGCGGTCTTTGTCCGTAATTTCCTGATTAGCATTCGCATTAGGGGTGGCATTTTGGTTTGCGGCGGCCTGTTTTTTTCCAGTTCCGTCAAGCATACGCAAAAGGGCTCCGGGATTCGGGTATTTTGCAAAAAGCTCGGCCGTAGATAAATTGAATATCTCGATATTCTTGACCTTTGCATCCGCAATCGAATCGTCGATTGCCGACGGGTTCATCTGCTGATCGATGTATTTTTGCAGGCCGATCGCCTTTACCTTTTCAAGGTCGCCGGGTCTCGAGCCAAAGCCCAGCCGGTTTAGGACGTGAAGGATCTTTTGATCCTCGGTCAGCGGCTTGGCATTTGGCGGTTGGGCGCCTCCAAAAGCGAAAATTGGTGCGCAAAGCGAGAGACTCATTATCAAAACCGTTAGTTGCCGAATTGCGAGAATGCTTTTTTTCATAACTTTTACCTCAAATATGCGATTGCTCAGAATGTTTCCATATGGTTAGACGAACGAAATCCGCCGATAGGCGAAAAAAGTGGCGCTCTGGCATCGAACGGCAAAACCGCTGTGGACAACAGCCCACGCCATTGTTACATCAAAACATCGATATTTGCCTCAGATTGCGGTAGAATATGCACGACCGAACACGGTAAATTACAAAAAATGAAAAGACAAAAACAAGCGTTTCTATTTTCGATTGCGCTCACGCTCGCGTTTGCGGCGGCCCTTTTCGCGCAAGACCAGAAGTTTACCGACCCAAACGTCGATTACAGTTTCGATCTGCCGGATGCAAAATGGAAAATGACCGTCAAGCCCTCCGCGACCAGTCCTAATGTCGAATATGTTTATGGTGACCGCTCGCAGGGCCATCTCGAGATTCGCCGGCTCAACGTTGCCAAGGATGCAATACTGACCGACGTGATCCGTGACGAGGAGCAAAAGCAGCAATTCCGACCCGGTTTTGTCGCGGGAAAGAAAGAGAGTTTTGCCGGCCATCTACGCGGTGAGATTTTCAACTTTGAATATGTCGCCGCCGGACGGAGCATGAGCGGACGCTTTTACTTGCTGCGGGCCAATCCAACGACCGTTTATGTGCTCCGGTTTAACGGGCCAAACAATGCTCTCAGATCGATCCAGAACCAAACCGACTCGATCGCACGGACGTTTGCCGTAAAGCCGTAACTCAGCTTTTTATTGAGTACTTAGCTCCATCCGGTAAGATAAATCCCTTTATTTCATGACCTGTTTTTTCAAAGACATCGTTGATGCTGCCGAGCTTTCTTAACCTCATTGAGTCAATTTCTTTTTCCGTTAACGAGGTAATAATCTTTATTTCAAACCGCTCGGCTTTTTTTAGAAGGCTCCATGCCGTTTGGCCGTTGACCTGATATTTTTCGCAGAGTCTTTCGGCCAACTCCCGGCTGTTTGCTGTCTCAAACCAATCCAAAAAATCGCTCCTGCCGGGGCCGTCGGGACATTCGGCCAAAAAAATTATCGTTCCGCCATCATTACACGCGTGTGAAGCCGCCTCGAGAGCCTTGTGAGCCTGGATCATGTTGATGTCGTGCGGGTATCCGCCACAGCTTACGATCACCAAATCGCGTTTTTCGGCGAGCCTGAGCGTGTGCCCGGCGGCATAGGCGTCGCACGCCGCTCGATGAGATGAAATCCAGTCGCCGCAAAAGAGATCGACCGCACGCCCCGCATCATTGACAATAGTGCTGATGGCAAACGAGGGATTTGTCTTCGCAGCGACCTCGATAAACGCCTCATGCACGGCGTTTCCGTCCAAAAGGGCGGGATCGACGCCATCGCGCCGCGTTTTCCTTACGCAGTCAAAGGCGAGTTTGTGCGTTTCCGAAACTGTCCATGACGAGGCGAGACCGGGACAGACGAGCTTTCGCCCGCCTGTAAATCCGGCGAAATAATGAAACGTGACGCCGCCGATGAGGATCACATGATCGTGCTCGGTCAATGCACGGTTAAGCTCGACCGGGATTCCGCCGGATGTGTGCCCTAAACGGACGATCTGCATCAGGTCACGCGGGGCATGATCCAGGGTCTTTATCCGTTGCGAAATGAACGGTGTTAGAATCTCCTGCTTTTCCGCTTCTGTAACGCGCCGGTGAATGCCGGTCGCAAAGATGATGCGGATGTCGTGTGGAGCGGTTCCATTAGCGATTAGCCGGCGGACGACGAGATTGACAACTTGTTCGTAAGCAGTTTGACGCGTCGCATCGGGAACGACGATCAGCACTGTTTGGCCGGGAACGACTATCTCCTCAAGCGGCAGGGAATCAATCGGCTTATCCAGCTTTTCGCCGATCTCGGCATCGGTAAGCGGAGGTCGCTCATTCCTCCGCCCAAGAATCTCAAACCAGCTCTCGTCATATTCTAATGGGATAGTCGTTTTGCCGTATTTGAGGTCGATAGTGGCCATTCTCGATGTTTGAAATTAAGGCTAATACCGCCGCACAACTTTTCCGCTTCGCAGTGAAAGAATAAATCTGGCGCGGTTGCCGCGGTCGTCGCCGATCTCGATGGCCGTCTCTATCGACGGCGAATCGATCTGTAGTTTAAAAGAGCCGTCAGAGCCTGCATAGGTAGCGCGTCCCTCAGACCGGACGGCCATTCCGGGCTGCGTCCGGCCGGTGATAAGATAGACGTTGCCGCCAAACTGTTCGACATTCCAATCGCTAGCGTCAATCGCATTGCTGTCACCGCTTCGCGCAACCATAAATTTCCAAGGGTCATTCCAATTTGTGGTTTGCCCCGATCTTGCGGTAGCTTTTAGCCGCCAATAATATGTGCCGGGCGACATGCCGGCGAGCCGGAAATCGCGGGCTTGCATTCCATTTCTATCGACGAGAATAGAGTCTGACGCAAAATATGGAGATTTTGCCACTTGAAGATAAAAGCTCGCTGCCGGATTCCCCTCAGGGTCGGCCCATGTAAAATTGACGGTCACGCCGCGCCCGGTGGAATCGACGATCTGCTCCGCATTTCCCGGCGTGTCAGGTCGCGGGGGTGAGAGCAGTTTTTCGCGCGGAGACAGTTTGGAGCCGTTAACTGAAGCAAATTCATTCTCGCCGATGTTAGTTTTCTGGCCATTTAGCGTCGTTTCGACGCCGCCGCGGCTGATGCGGATCTCGCCGCCGTTAGGGCCATTTGCATTAAAACTGGCGTCTGTTTTTGGGCCGAGCTGATTTTCGCTTTCGCCTAGTTCTACTATGTTCTTTGTGTTGTCGGGCTGCTCATCGGTCCGGACGTTTAGTTGGCCGCCATCGACACGCACACGGACATTTTTGCCTCCAAAAAGCGATGTCGTGTCGCGCACCACGACCGTGCTGTTTGGCCGGACGGAATAAACTGATCCGTCGATCATCTGAATCACCGCCCGCCCGTCGGTCTGCGTCTGGATCGTGTCGCCGGCCGCAACCCATGTCGCTTTTGTTACCAATATCGTTTCGCGTGTCGCGGCACGAGTGATTCGCACTTCGCCCTCGAATGACACGATCCGGGCCGCGTCCTTTGGAATATCCGTCGCCTCGACTGGCACAAACCAGTTATTTCTCGACGCCCACCACAAACCGCCGGCGGCCACTCCTGCTATTAGCACGAAGGCAATCACGCCATATATCGTGCTCTTGCGGATATTCCACCAATCGACGTAGAATTTGCGGTATTTATTATCGTCCATTGCCAGCGGCCTTAGTCTAACTCATTTTTTGGCTGCGGAGTGTTTTGAAGGAAATATTAAAGATAAAATGATCGAAATCAAGATCGAGCCACCGACTATGCCAAGCGAAAAATTGATCACCGTTTGTTCAAACTCATGGTTCAAAAACCGTTGTAGAAAGTCGGTAACGGATGAACTGCCATTATCACCTAAAACCATTATCAAACCTTCGGCGAAAAGGGGCAAGAGCATTTTTATCCCGATAAAACTCAACACGAACGCCAGGCCGTATTTGAGATAATTAAACATGTCGGCGAGATCAGATAAGAGAAAGAAGAATGTTCGCAGTCCGAGGATTGCAAAAATATTCGAGGTATAAACTATAAAGCGGTCGGTCGTCACGCCAAATATCGCCGGGATCGAATCGACGGCAAACACAAGATCAGCGACGTTAATCACAATCAAAACCAGCAAGAGCAGCGTCCCCATCCGGTTGCCGTCAGCCTTTACAAAAAAATTTTCGCCGTCATATTGTTTGGAGATAGGTACAAATCGCGTAATCAGACGGACGATCGTGCTTTTCTCAGAGTCGAATGCCTCGTTCTCGCCAAACATCTTGACGCTCGTATATATAAGAAAAGCACCGAAAAAATATAGAATCCAGTCAAAACTCTCGACCAGTTGAGCACCAGCGAATATCATCACCAGACGCATCACCATCGCCATGAAAATACCCCAAAACAACACGCGGTGCTGGTACTTTTTCGGAACCTCGAAATACCCGAATATCAACAGAAAGACAAACAGATTATCTATCGAAAGCGATAGCTCGATCAGGTAACCGGTGAAGAATTCCTTGGCTTTAAAGGCCCCGAATTGCGAGTAAATAAATCCTAAAAACGCGACAGCGAGCGAAATCCAGACGAAGCTCCAAATGATCGTCTCTTTGCGGTTAGGCTTGTGAGAACGGCGGTTTACTATACCAATATCGACAAAGAGCGCCGACAAAACCGTTACAAAAAAGACTAACCAGGCCGATAACGGGTATTCGATCGCATTCATAAAAATAGCGCTAGATAATTCCCTGTATTACACGGACGATCCGGCCGAGACCAACGGAATCCGTTTGGTCAAAATCCTCAAGCGCGTCGCTGTCCACATCCAAAACGCCAAAAACCTCTCCGCTCCGGCCAAAGACCGGCACCACGATCTCAGATCTGGACGCAGATGCACAGGCGATATGACCGGGAAATTTATCAACATCGGCGACTATCACAGTTTGCCGCGTCGTATAAGCGTGACCGCAAACACCCTCGTCAAATTTGATCCGGGTGCAGGCAATCGGCCCCTGAAACGGCCCCAAAACAAGCTGACCGCCTTTTGCGAGATAAAATCCGACCCAGAAAAATCCGAGAGCTTCTTTAATGACGGCGGTGATGTTCGCCAAATTTGCGATCAGATCGGTTTCTCCCGATACGAGCGACTCGATCTGTGGCGTAATCTCGTCATAGACGGTCTTTCGGTCAGCGGTTTTGGAAAATGCAAGCGTCTCAGCCATAAATTCTGAGTTTAGCGTGTAGGCAGGCGACGACGCAAATGATTCAAATCCCGCAAAAATGTATAATCCTCGTAAAGCGGAGGGAAATTGATTGGAAGCGTTTTGGAAAATAATCTCGGTCGCGATCGGCGGTGCATTTGGCGCGGTAGCCCGCTACCTCGTCAATATCTCGCCGCTCGCAGGTGTGTTTGAAAAATTTCCCTTCCCGACGTTTTTGATAAACGTCTCCGGCTCGTTCCTGATCGGTTTCCTGCTGATCGTGCTTACCGACAAAATAGAGGTAAGCGACAACCTGAGAATGGCGATCATCGTTGGATTTCTCGGCGCATTTACAACATTTTCGACCTTCGAGATGGAGATCTTTGGCCTAATCCGCGAAAAACAGTTCATTACCGCATTTGCCTACTTGTTTCTCAGTATTTTCGTTGGCTTTATCGGCGTGTTGGCGGGCGTGGCGCTAGGCCGGCGCGTTTAGACCATCGCGTGCTTGTTTCACTATATTAACGGCGGCGGCGGCTGTGTCCGCAACCGCTGTCAAATGCCCCATCTTGCGCCCTTTTCGAGGTTCCAATTTGCCATAAAGATGCAGTTTTAGGTTTGGGTTGTTCAACGCCGCGGGCCAATTGGGTTCGCTGTTTTGCCAGAGGTCGCCGAGCAGATTTGCCATCGCGGCGGGGCGGTAAAATTCCGTAGAGCCAAGCGGCAGGCCGCAGACGGCGCGAAGCTGTTGCTCGAATTGAGATGTGACGCAGGCGTCAAATGTTAGATGACCAGAATTGTGCGGGCGCGGTGCAAGCTCATTGACAAGCAGCTTTTCATCCTTTGTGAGAAAAAACTCAACGCACAGGGTCCCGACATAATCAATGGTGTCCGCTATATTTTGCGCGATCTCAATTGCCTCGACAAATACTTTTTCCGGGACAATGGCCGGGGCAAATGAAATGTCTAGGATGTGGTTTTTGTGCTCATTCTCGATCACGCCGTAATGAGCAAAATTGTCGCTTTGATCGCGGGCACATACGACCGAAACTTCCTTTTCAAATTCGACAAACACCTCGAGCACAGCCTCATGGTCGCTTAGTGATGCAAACGCAGGCTCGATCTCGCCGACAGCCTGGATTTTGGTCTGGCCTTTGCCGTCATAACCAAATCCCGAGGTTTTAAGCACCGCCGGCAAACCAATATCATCGATACCCTTATAAATGTCCTCGATGGTTTTTACGTGTCTGAACGGCGTGACCGGGAAACCGTGATTGGCAAGAAATGTCTTTTCGCGAAGGCGATTTTGCGTGGTGTGCAGTATGTCGCCATTTGGAAACACATCGACAAATTGAGCCGCCGCATCTACACATCCCGACGGGACATTCTCGAACTCAAAAGTTACAACATCCACGCTCCGGGCAAATTGCCGCACAGAGTCAAGGTCGTCATACGAGCCGCAAGTCTCAATATCCGCAACCTGTCCCGTCGGCGTATCGCTCTCGGGCGAAAAAGTATGCACGCGATACCCCATCTTGCGAGCCTCGATCGCAAACATCCGCCCGAGCTGCCCGCTGCCGAACACGCCGATGGTCGAATTTGGAAGGATCGTTTTCATCTACGGGAGAAGTGTGACATGAGGGTAAGCCAAAATCTTTTTGTCGTAAGTTATGAGCGGACAATCGTAAATACGAGCAGTAGCAACGATTATGCGGTCGGCAGGGTCATTATGAAATTCACCAGGAAGATTGTTGGATTCGACCGCAATTCTCGGGCTTAATGGTAATAAAACGACATTTGGCAATGATAATGAAATCTCAAGCCATCGAATAATAGGTTCAGAAAGAGTCAGTCGCTGTCTGGCGTGTAATAGAGCAATTTCCCAACAAGAAATAGAACTGACACCAATTCCATCCGCTTGCCTGGAACTGATTAGATTTTTATACTCCTCTGTGAGTTCTGAATTCTCGCCAGCCCACCAAATCCAAATGTGAGTGTCGAGAATTATCACCGCAGAGCTTCCCAGTCCTCAATCGGGGTTGTCGGTTCGAATGGATCATCATATTTCAAAACGCTGCCTTTCAAGGGGTTTATATGAGGTGTTTTCTTCTTGCCGTTGGTATCCAAAACAATAACTTCAACTTGTTTGCCCTCTTCAAAAGGCAGATCATTCAGAATGACCTGACCGTTTGGCTGAACTGTAGCTTCGATTCGCACCGCTTCCATATCATCTCTCCAGCTCGGATTTTAACATGATTTTGGTCTGCCGGTTGAATTGGAAGTATTGTTTTTGTCACAAAGCTCGCAAAACCCTGTCTCTATTGAAACAATAGATTATCTTAAGTTTGGCGGTAGATGAATTTGTGACGAATGCTACAATGGATGGTTAGTTCTATTTTCGCATTTTATTCTGCTCGGACTGCATCAGCTTCTTAACTTCTTCGTTGTGCTTCTGCGATTCCGAGAGTCCCTGACTATTTTGAATGGAATTTCCGTATTGGCCGGCGCGTTTTTTGTCCTGCTCGCCGCGGGAACTGAGCCCTTCCGTAGGCTGCTTGGGCTGAGCAGCGATCCGATTCACCTCGTTCGCTTTGATATTGTCGTAGGACCTCTCAACCCCGGAAAACATATAGTATGCGCCACCGCAGACGAGCGCGAGAAATAGGAGCGTATAAAGCCAGGAGCTCCGTTTTGCAGCCTCACGTGGGCTGCGGGACGAATAACTCTGCGTATTATTTCGGCCGATTTCCTCTCCGCATCTGCGGCAAAACGAATCTGAAGCCAGATTGACGAAGTCGCATCGGCCGCACTTTATTCTGTTCATTTTATCAAACCTCTGCCGGTAAGATCGTGGGATATATACTTTCAATTGTAGAACTTACATGTGAGGTGTTGTCAACAAGTTTTAACACCACCAATATCGTGAATTATAAGCTAAAGTCGGGTTTTGAGGACGGCTTTTGTTTGTTTTGAACGAAACGAATGGAGTTTTTTTCTTAATTCGGGGCGTGAGTTGGCAAGGATCGCGACGGCGAGAAGTGCTGCATTTTTTGCACCGGCCGCTCCGATGGCAAGCGTGCCTACGGGAACGCCGGCGGGCATTTGGGCAATCGACAGCAGCGAATCGAGGCCCTTGAGAGAGCGGCTCTCGACCGGAACGCCGAGCACGGGCAGGACGGTCTGCGAGGCGCACATTCCCGGCAGATGAGCCGCTCCGCCGGCACCGGCGATGATCACCTCGATACCGCGTGCCTCTGCTGACTTTGCAAAATCGAATAACAGGTCCGGTGTCCGGTGTGCGGAAACAATTTTTGTCTCGTGCGGCACCCCAAATTCGTCAAGCGTCTTCGACGCAAACTCCATCGTCGGCCAGTCGGACTTGCTGCCCATAATGATCGCGACCAAAGGTTTTTCTGACTTCGTTCCCATTGCTAGATAAAAAATAAAGAAAAAGGGATCGATCCAAAATCGGCAACTTAGTTTGGAACGGGGAGTGTCCCCAGCTTAATTATTCTTCTCTCAGTTTTCGGATAGTATATTTCAAACTTTTTCAGGTATTTTACCATCGCCTGCAGTATCTCAACGCCGGTGTTTTTATAAAAAGAGTTCTTCTTGAACGTCAGGAACCCGTCGCCCCCGTCGGCGAGAAAATTGGATGTCAGCACGCGGTAGGTGCGGCCGTCGTTGACAGGGACGCCATTTATTTTGAATACAACGATGCGGTTTCCTACGGGCTTATTTGCGTCATAAACGACTTCGACACCCTTTGAAACTTGCAATATCCCGTTGGTCAGCGCGGCGCCGTGCTCAAAGATCTCCTTCATGTCGCTGCCCTTCATATCCAGTTGGACGATGGTGTTGGGGAACGGGAACGCCGAGATCAGATCGCCGACATGCACCACGCCCGCATCGATATCCTGCCGCAGACCGCCGCTGTTAGTAACGGCAAAGTCGAACTGCGGATAGGCGTCTAGCATGGCGTCGGCCACCATGTCACCCATGTTCGATTCCTCACCGTAGGAACGCGTAAAGCCAGTTTTCGTGGTGGTCACCCGCTCGTCGGTGATGGTTTTTAACTTGTCTTTCCATTTGGTGATCGCCGCCGATGTGGCCGGATCGTCCGGCACCTCGTCGTCGTAAAGAAAATTCAGCGTGTTTTTATACTTTGTGATCTTGTGCACTCGTTTGTCGTAGGTGATCTCGAGCTTGCCAAGCTCGATGCTGTAGGCGTCGGTCGAGACGATGATGGTGCCATTTGAAATTAGCGGCTCGGGCGTGCCTGAATGCGGATGCCCGGTGACCATGATGTCCACGCCCGGCACATCGCGGGCAAGCTGGATGTCGTGGCTGTGATTGCGGGCAACGTCCGTTTCGCCACGTGTAGACTGCGTGCCAGGGATGCCGATGTGTGTAAGCAGTATTATCAGATCGACCTTGCCTTTTAGCTCGTCGATGTATTTTCTCAAATAGATCTTTTCGTCCCGGGCCTCGACACCGTCGACCATCTCGGCCGAGGTCGTATCGTAAAAGGCAAACCTCTCATGCAGCCCGATCACGCCGAGTCGCAGGCCGCCTGATCGCAGAATGATGTAGGGATGGTTCCAGAACAGCGTGTCCGTGCCCTTGAGAAAAATATTGCCATTTAGGATCGGGAATTTTGCCTTTGCAAATTGGGCCTGGGCGTTTCGCCAACCGTGGTCGAATTCATGGTTCCCGACGCAGGCCGCGTCAAGCCCCAGGTAGTTCATCACGTCGATGATCGCCTCGCCCTTGGTCAACGAGCTGATATATGGGCCGGTAAAAAAGTCACCAGCGTCAAAGTAAACCGTATGATCGTTTGAGGCCTTTTCGCGTTTTACAAGCGTCGTGATATTCGCAAAACCGCCGATCGGCCTTTTTGCGTCGGCCCACGGGACGATCTGCGGCTCAAGATGTGCGTGTAGGTCATTGCTATACAGGATCGTTAGTTTTTTTCCCTGCGAAAAAACTGCCGGGACCAGTGCAATCTGAAAAACGAAAAACGAAACGATCCAGAAAACAATTCTTTTCATCATATTACCTACTCAATCATTCATCAGGATAGAGGTGCAAATAATAAGAGGGATGAGAGGCGACCTCCATCGTCGGCCAGTCCGATCTGCTGCCCCTGATGTTCGAGACGAGCGTATTCCTTTTTTCGTTGGTTTTCGCCACTTAGGTTTGCTAGTTAATTTCTTTGCCGTTAACTATAACGTTTTTTACGTCACCACCCGAAATAAACTCAGGCCTTGCATCAGGCTTTAATGGGGTAACATGCGCATCAAAGATATTAATTCTTTGTGCGTGTCGAATAAAGAACCCGAAAGAAGGCAAGCCCTCACGGCTAAAAAACGAAGCATCGGGGTATCCATTTTCCTGTTCGGCAACGGGTTGCCCGGCCAGCGAAGCGTCTCCACCGCCCTCCGCAATTACGCTGTAATTTCTGATGATAACATCCTCGACGTAATGTCCTGCTATCCCGGAGATCAAAGAACCTTGTCTAAAATTTTCTCCGCCCGAGACATTTTCGATCACTATCTTTTTCAAATAACCTACAGCCGGTTTTTCGAATCCGGGCATTACACTTAACCTATTGCCAACCCGGATAAAAACAGGACACGAGGTCCGATTTATCGATATGCCGGAGATCAAAATATTTTCAACATTACCGCCATCCACCGTCGCAAGTGTAACACCGGCGATCGCCTGATGGCCTTTGATTGCAGACATGGTATCGGGAATCCCGCCTAAAACAAGCTCACGGGCAACTATATTGCGAAAATCGCCCTGAGTGTCGGTCCCGATCTTCAACGCATTGCACGAACTAACAAAGGTCGATCTCTCGATCAGGACATTTTGCGTCGGCATTTTGCTTGCGCCTTTGAGGCACATCGCATCATCTTCAGCGTTGATAAAACAGTTACGGACGATCACATTGGTACAGCCGTCCAGATCGAGCCCGTCGTTATTGTAATTGGCCTGGTTAACGACCTTGATGCCGTCAAAGATCAGATCTTTGCAATAAAGATAGTTCTGCATCCAGGACGCGGCATTTTTTAAGGAGATGTTTTGAAGCACCACATGGCTACATTGGATCATGCGGATCCCAAAAGGCCGACCGGCAACGTCACCTTCCGGACCGGGAAAATTCGCTTTTTCTCCTCTGAAATCGATTTCGCCTTCCCCGCGGATGCCGACCTTGTCACAATTTTCCGCATAGATTAACGATTGGCGGTACTTGTGGTCCACGCTCATGACGCTTTTGAACTGTTCGATTTTATCAGGGTAATCCTGAATATTTGTGCTGCCGAGGATACGGGCATTTTTTGCCACCTGGATCATCACGCCCGATCTAAGTTCGATCGTTCCCGTTACATAGTCGCCGTTCGAGAACAGAACAACGCCGCCGCCTTTTGCCGAGCACTCGTCAATGGCCTTTTGGATCGCAGTGGTATTTACATGATCCGGGCCGGCGACGGCTCCATAATCTTCTACTTTGAAGAGTCTTTTAGGAACTATCCACGGGGTGAGGTTTTCCGTCAGCGATCTGACTGTCGTTTCAAGTTCAGTTTTTAGGGGTGCTTCCCAGGAAAGGTCGTCCGTTACCGCCCTCGAACGAAAACAACCCGCGGCCCCCATCAACGCAATGACAAGGGCGACACCTACTGGTATTACGATGCTTCGTTTCACCGTTTCACGGTCCCGATCTTTTACCCCGAATAGCCCTTTACATCATCGAAGTTGTAAAGATTCTCGGTCTTAACGACATCAAATCCGTGAACATCAAAGCGTTCGAGCAAAGCAAGGATCTGGCGGTGCTTGACAGCGTTGCCTTCGCCAGATTCAGCGACGAAGCGGCAGCGCCAGTGGTCAACCGTGAAAGTGTCTGGCTGGCCGTCGGGATACACTTTTACGCCGCGATTTGAGATGGTCTGCAATTTTAGGCCGTTGCCGCTGAGATGCTCGACCGACGCGCCGAGGTCGTTGGCGACGCCGTAAAACGAGCCTTTCCACCAATCGAGGAAAATATCGACGCCGACGAGATCTTTCTTTTGCGGCGTTGGCGTTGAAAATATTGGTTTGGGATCGCTGTCGACAACGTTCGCGGCGTAGGTTACGGCCTTGAGCGTCTCGGGTTTTTGGCCGATACGCTCGACGACCGCTTCGGCAAATTCTTTCGTTCCAACCTTCTCTTTGGAGATGCCCTCCTTAAACATATCGTAGGTATGCACACCGTCCTCGATCGTTCGCAGCCAGGCGTTGTGTGCAAGCTCGGCAACGTCCGGCTGATTGATATGAACAAGCATCAATATAGAGCCTAAAAAAAGGCCCGAAGGATTTGCCAGATTTTGTCCCGCACGACGCGGGGCCGAGCCGTGGATCGCCTCAAACATAGCGACCTTTTCGCCGATATTCGATGAACCGGCCAGGCCGACCGAACCGGCGATCTGTGCCGCAACATCCGAAAGTACATCGCCGTAAAGGTTTGGCATCACGATCACATCAAAATTCTCTGGCGTGTCGGCCATTTTTGCGGCCCCGATATCGACTATCCAATGATCAGCCTCGATACCAGGATATTCGGGTGCGATCTCGTCAAAAACGCGGTGAAACAGGCCATCGGTCCGCTTCATGATGTTGTCCTTGATAAAGCATGTCACCTTTTTACGGCCAAATTTTTTGGCGTATTCAAAGGCGTAGCGGACAATCTTTTCCGAGCCGGGACGCGAGATCAATTTCAGACATTCCTCAACCTGATCGGTCTGGCGATATTCGATGCCCCCGTAGGTGTCCTCTTCGTTCTCACGGACGATGACGACATCCATCACCGGATGCTTGGTCGAAACAAACGGGTGATAGGACACACACGGGCGAACATTGGCATACAGTCCCAGCGTCTTACGAACGGCGACGTTTAGCGAGCTGTAACCGCCGCCCTGCGGTGTAGTGATCGGTGCTTTCAGGAACACTTTAGTGCGGCGTAGGCTTTCCCACGATTCCGGCGCTATCCCTGCCGAATTGCCCGATAAATAAACCTTTTCGCCGATCTCGATTGTCTCGATCTCGATCCGGGCACCCGCCGCCTTTAAAATATTCAGCGTCGCTGCCATGATCTCGGGCCCGATGCCGTCGCCGTGTGCAACTGTAATAGGTACGTTCGTCATGATCTCTCTATAATCCTCTGTATTAAAATGAGTGGTCTAACTAAAAGTGTGATTTTAACGGAAAGGGAGGAGGTTGGCAAAGATACTTATATATTGGGCTAAAGATTCATTAGCCATTCACAAACCATAACTAATTGGTTGTCTTTCGTTAAATTAGCGGCCCGATTGACTACCCCCCTTTTCAATCTTTCCAACTATTTCCCCTGAGACCACGATGAAATTTGTTGCACCGGAATTTAACGGCAACTCTATGCTGCTCAGCCTTGCAGAAACAATATCCGTCGCCCGTCCAAAACGCCGCCGAAGGCCTCGCCCCGACTGACAGGCTTGAGGACAAGAAAATACGCGATCCTAACTGTCCATGCTGTTTGGCGCAAGGCAATACATCGTGTTACGTTCTTACAGTTCGATGTCTTTTACGCGAGGTTAATTAATCATGAAAAGTAAGCTTTATGGATCCGCAGCGGTTGTTTTGATCGCTCTGGCGTCGGTTAGTGTGGTTATTGGTCAGAAGTCCGATACATTGTTTAGCGGGAGCGTTGGGAGCGCAAAGGTTGAAATGTCCGTCAAACGCGACGGCGATAACCTTAGCGGCAGCTATTATTATCGCAGATCGGGGAACGCGAATAAGTTGACGCTAAAGGGTACAATCGCGGCAGATGGCAGCTTTACGATGCAGGAGGCAGACGCCGCGGGCAAACAAACCGGCGAATTTAAGGGTAAATGGAAGGAAGACGCAAACGATCCCGGCGCAGTGCTCGATGGCAATTGGCTAAAGCCGGGGCAAAAAGACGAGGGCCTGGGGTTTTTTGCGTATGAGCAGATGGTCTCTTTTTCAAAGACTAAGATCACAACCCGCGAATTTAAAGAATCGATAAAACTCAAGAAGGCCGAGCTTTCTGCCGAGTATCCCGAGCTGTCGGGCAATGCAAACGCCAATGGCTTTAACCAGGTCGCCAAAGCGAAAGCGATGAGTTCGCTGGCCGGCTTTAGAAAGGATCTCGCCGGGATGACGGCTGCAGATATCAAGCTGATGGGTCCCGATATGGGCAACTACATAGACGTCAGCTACAACATCGAGTATGCGGATGAGGATCTGATCAGCGTCAACTTTAGCGAGGAAACCTTTAACGGCGGAGCTCATGGAAACCATGGCACGTTTACGCTGACCTACGACCTAAAAACTGGCCGCGAACTAAAGCTCGCCGACCTTTTCAAGCCCGGATCAAAATATCTCGCGACGATAGCCGACTATGCATTGCGCGATCTGAAAGGGCGCAAAGACCCCGACAGCGGCGAGAATATGGGCATCGCGCAAGACATGTGGGAAGACGGTGCAAAGCCGACCGCGGAAAATTACCAAAATTGGAACGTGACCAAAAAGGGGCTGCTCTTCACCTTTCCTCCCTATCAGGTCGCTGCCTATGCCTATGGGCCTCAAACGGTGATCGTCCAATACTCGCAGTTAAAAGACATCGCCCGTCCGGATGGAGCGTTAGCAAAGGCGAAAAAGTAAGAATACTAAATAACATTCCAAGTGCGGATAGCCAGATCGAAGTTGGCAGTTGCCTGGATCGCCTATATATCCTGACGAACGACGCCCTCCATCTCCATAACGAGGTCGGCGCCGTAGGCCTTGGCTGGGGTCTGGTAGCCGGATGTGAAGTTCCCGGCTAGGATTTTTTCGGCAATGTTTAGAGCGGCGACGGCTGTGATGGTGTAGCCCTCAGGACATTGCAGACGCGATTCGACGCGGTTGCCGTCACCATCTGAGGCCTCGCCCCACATTAGGGTTTTGCCTTTTGCGCGTTCGGTGTCGGATGGGCCGCCGGCGGGGATTTTCTTTTGTAGATAGCTTTGAAACGGCCCGGTTGCGAGCAGCCAGCCTAGGTAGCGGCTCATTTTCATCATTTTGAGATTTGACGGCGGGACGACCGTAAAAACCTCGATATTTGGGATTCCGGTCGAGTAAAACGCGGTCGAGACATCGCCCCAGGGGATCGTTACGCCGGTTTTTGTGACCTCGCCGAAGTTTATTTCGTGAGTTTTCCACGCGGCCGGAACGCCTGTTATCTTGCCATCTTTGCGGATCGCGCCGCCTTTACCGACATTCATCGTCATCGTTGCCTGCGTCCCGTGCGACAGGCGGCCCATGCCGTAAAATGCCAGCGAAAGATGCGTCGCTGACGGCAGACGGTCTTTCAGATGACGGGCAAGACAGTCGCTGGGGACGACATCAAAACCTACGCCGGGCATTACCATCACACCGGCTTCCTCGGCCTTTTTGCCCATCGCCGCACAGGTTTCAAAAACGCTGATCTCACCCGTAATGTCGGTGTAATGCTTTTGCCCGCGCAGACACGCCTCGACCATTGGCCGCGATGTGATCGAAAATGGCCCGGCGCAATGCAAAACCATATCGACTTCCTGTAATGCCGCATCAAGTTTTGCTGTGTCATCAAGCGAAAACGCCCGATGCTCAAAACCGTATTTCGCGGCAAGCTCGGCGATCTTTGTCTCGTTTCGCCCCGCAAGTATTGGCTTCAAATCACGTTCAGCCGCAAAACGTGTTATCAGTTCACCGGTATAGCCGTTGGCCCCATAGATCAAGAAAGTTTTTGACATAACGAAAAGATTTTCACGCAAAGCCGCAAAGGACGCAAAGTGAAGAGAAGATTATTCGAGAATTTTCTGAACCCGTCCGACCTGTCCGTCCGTCAGCCGCACTTTTATTCCGTGCGGGTGATTGGGCGAATTGGTCAGGATATCTTTAACAACGCCGTTGGTTTGCTTGCCGGTTCGCTGATCCTGTTTCAGGACAATGGCGACCTGCAAACCGGGGGCTATTTGTTTTCGTTCACGATGTGGCATATTAGAACAGATCCAAATTCATTTTCTGCGTTTCTTTGAGTTTACCCAAAAACTCTTCACGGTCAATCTCTTTGGCACCCAATGCTTCCATGTGTGGTGTCATGACCTGTGAATCGAGCCAGGTCGAACCGAGTGATCTGAGATGATCGATCAAAAAGAGCAGAGCGAGTTTTGAGGCGTTTGGCACTTTGTAAAACATGCTCTCGCCGCAGAAAACACCGCCGGCATCGATGCCGTAGAGGCCGCCGACGAGATTTCCGTTGATGTTCCAAGCCTCGACACTGTGCGCCATGCCTTGTGTGTGAAGTTCACTGTAAACCGTTTCAAATTCCGGCGTTATCCACGTTCCGCGCTGGCCGCGGCGATAAGCGAGCGAACATTCGTGTATAACTTCGCAAAAATTCTTGTCGATAGTGAATGTCAGTTCGCCCTTGCGCCCAGCTTTTTCGAGGCTGCGCGGGATAGTAAGTTGGTCGAAATCAAGGATCGCCCGCTGCTCGGGACAATGCCACGGCAGCGGAATCCCATCGGTGTTCCACGGAAAAATTCCCTTCAGATATGCTTCGCGCACATTTTTTACCGTTAACGGCGTGCCAAAAGCAACAATGTCGCGCGATCCGAAAAAATAGCTCCCGATCTCGACCCATTCGGGGTATTCAAAGGTTCGCGGATCTGGAAAGTTATTCAAGGGCACAGAGCATTTTACCGCAGAGTCGCCGAGGCGGAGAAGCAAAAGAAAATTGGCCGTAGATAAACGCAGATAGCGCAGATAGATCTGAAAATAATTTAATTAATCATAATCTGCGTCATCTGCGTTCATCTGCGGCAAAATCTCTTCCTCTGGGTCTCGGCGGCTCTGCGGTTCAAGTTAACTTAAACCATCTTTAGTTTCCACTTTCCGCGCCGGAAAAGGATCGCGGCTGCTACCGCAAGGACGGAAAACGCGAATGTAATTGCCCAGAAAACGCCTTGCGGCCCGAAGCCAAATCTGTAGGCCAGCAAATATGCAAACGGAATCTCGAAAAGCCAAAAAACAAACAAATTCAGGATCGTCGGCGTCCACGTGTCGCCCGCCCCATTAAAAGCCGTCTCGAGAACCATGCCGATGGCGTAGAATGTAAATCCGTAGGCGATAATACGCAACGCGTCCGATGCAAAAATGAGCATTTGCGGATCAGTTGTGAATATTCCCGCAATTTGTCCGGCAAATATCACGAAAATTACGCCGATGGTGGTTTGAACAATGACGTTATAAAACGCCGCTGTCCAGACGGCTTTTTCGGAGCGATCTGGTTTTCCGGCTCCCAGATTTTGACCCACGAGCGTGGCGGCGGCATTGCTCAGGCCTATCGATGGCAGCAGCGCAAAGATCACAATGCGAATGCCAATTTGGTACCCGGCCACCGCTTGCGCTCCGAAACCCGTAATCACGCGAACGAGGCCGATCCAACTGGCCGTCTGGATAAAGAGCTGCAAGACCCCGGGCGAAGCAATCTTTATGAGGCTCCACAATCTGCCGGGGTCGATCCGCCAATGAGAGGCGAGGATCGTAAATCGTTTCTCACCGCGAAACATATAATATGCGGCGAAAAGCACGCCACAGCCTCGCCCGATGCTCGTTCCCACTGCGGCGCCCGTTACGCCAAGCCGCGGAAATATCCATACGCCAAAAATAAAACATGGCGCGAGGATCATGTTCAGAATATTTGCCAGCCACAAAACGCGCATCGCTATCGCAGCATCGCCCGCGCCGCGAAAAATGGCATTTAACAAAAACAGGAACATCACCACAAAATTGCCGCCGAGCATTATGCGAGTAAACGTCGTACCCTCGGCGATGACATTTGCATCCGCGCCCATCAGACCCAAAAAGACTGGGGCAAAAATTACGCCGATTGTCCCGAGGATGATTGACGCGGCGAGGCCGAGATAAATCGAGTGTGTCGCCGCTTTGGCCGCTCCCTCGGGGTCCTTTTCACCGATGCGCCGGGCCACAGTTGCTGTCGCGCCAATGCTTATGCCGATCGCGACCGAATAGATCAGATACATCATCGATTCAGTGATCCCGACCGCCGCGACCGCATTTGCTCCCAAGCGGGCGACAAAAAAGATGTCCACTATCGCAAATGTCCCCTCGGCGGCCATTTCGACGATCATCGGGACACTGAGTATAAAAAGCGCTACTCCAATCGAACCCTCTGTGAAATCGCGCGAAGTACCCCAAAAAACCTCGCGCAGAATTGACCAAAAAGAATTGTTCACCGTCTCCGAGGACGGAGTTTCAGAATTAACAGACATAAAATTGACCTATAGAAATTGGTTAAGGCGCACATTTAGTGCCGGAAATGTTCGCGCCTTGCGGACAAGCGTCGCAGCGGGCGAGCACTAATTCTGAGGTTTACTTAGCGGATGGCCGGTTTCATAGTTTTTTGAATATAGCACAGCTTTTTAGCGATGTGAAGCGTTGAAATCAAAACAATTCGCACCTATAATGCCTTGCAGCGGAGAGAAAACAAAATGGGTAGTGTGTCACGGCGCGATTTTCTGAAACGGTTGGGGGCGGCCTCGGCTCTCTTGCTGGCAAACCGCTCGGGGCTGGATATATTTGCGGCCGGTGAAACACGACCGTTCGAGTTTCTCGTTGTCGGCGATTCGATTGCCTGGGGCCAGGGCCTGGAGGAAAAGGACAAGTTTTACTCGCTTACCGCTGATTGGCTGCGCCGCGAGGTATTTACCGGGCGACGCGACGTGAATGTAAAGGTTAAAGCCCACTCCGGCTCGGCGCTCAAATTTCACGCGGACGAGGCGGAGAAATACCTGCGGGCGAAGCGCGACGAAACCTATTTTTACAAGCCGGAGTTGAGTGTTAGGTTTCCGAGCATCTGGAAACAAATCGAGGTTGCCGCCGATGAATACAAGTCGGATGGCAAAACCGGTGGCGCTGATCTGATTATTCTGACCGGCGGCGCAACTGACATATTGGTCTCAAAGATACTGGATCCATACGGCGACAACGCAAAGCTGCCCCCTTTAATTCAAAAATATTGCCGGGATGATATGTTTGACGTGCTCGAACATGCGGCTGATAGACATCCACGCGGCATGATCGCCGTAGTCGGCTATTTCTCGATGCTTTCACCAAAGACGCCCACAGGCAAGCTCTTCAACAGTTGGCTCGAGTTGATGAGGTTCCCGCGCTCCCTTAAACCATTTATAAATAATGGCATTGTGAGGCCGCTTTTTTTCAATCGGCTTCGGAGGAAAAGTATTGCCCGGTCGCGAATTTGGGTTGAGGAATCGAACAAGTGTTTGAAAACGGCGGTCGATAAGCTGAATGCTAAATACGACAAACCGAGGGCCGTTTTTATCAAATCGCCGATCACCGAGGACACCTGTTTTGAGACGCCGAACACCTTGCTTTTCCGCATAGGCAAAAAAGGCGTGGCCGAGGATCCGCTTTACGCCACGCGTGCCGCTGATTGCGACAAAACGCTGCCGGAATTAAAAAAGACGATCGGCATCGATTATCCTGTTCGCCCGTGTGAGATTGGCTCAGTCGGACATCCAAATGCAAAAGGAGCGCGGGCTTATGCCGATGAGATAAAGGCCGTGCTCACGCCTCTGATCCGATAACCTGTCTTTGCCGGATCTTTTCTAAAAGGCGAAGGATCTGTCTGGTATGCCTGTGCTCGTGGCCACCTGCGAGGATGAGCCATTCGGCGGCGGTCAGATCGCCAAAAAATGGATGCGGAAACTTTGGTTCGGACAGATCATAATGCTCGAGGTCTTCACGCAACGTATCAAACGCCGCGCTGGTTGCCCTCATCGCCTCAAACGCATCGCGGATCGTGACTTCGCCGGTCGGCTGGACGCGCTCCGGTGCATCCAGCTTTAAATTTGCTGCCTCGGCCGATCTTTCGCTATATGCGGCGGAAACCGATACAGTGCCGTCTGACAGTTTACCGGCAGACTTAGCGGCGTGGAGCAACTTGGCGCAGATACGAGCTATGTTGTGCTCGACGATCGAGACATGCTCGACGATCTGCTGTATCGACCATTTTTCGCCATCGGGGAGGGCGACTACCTCGCTATCGGAGATATTGGCGACTGTTGCTGTCAGACCTTCGCGAATTTTTGCATTTGCCGAATAGATGTCGGCGATCGTGTTGTAGTTCATAGTTTTATTTTACGGGCGCAGAGGTCTGCCCGGTCAATACCAGGCGGTGCCAACGCGAAAAACTGACGGCGCTGTCGGCCTCGTTCTTTGTCCGTTTGACGAACGCCGTCATCAGATAGATCAGATCGTCATCCGGCCAGACAAGCGTCACAACAGGGTTATAAGAAACGAGCAATTTCTCGTCCGGCAGTGTCGAGAGCGGCTGATCCGCCGGAGTGTTGGCCGGCGTGTTTGGATCAGTGTTGGCGTTTGCGGCGTCGAGTTTACGCTGTTGATCGCGCTCAAACGCCTGCGATGAGATCAAAAGCTGATTTCGCAGAGGGATCGCGGCCTGGGTCGGATTTGTCCCGGCGGCGTCATAAATGCGAATCTGCGTGTCGAAAGCCTCGGCTACCTTTGCCGAATCGGGTGACCAGACGGGCCGCACGGGCGTCAGGTTGTCGTCGAGACGGCGTTCGCGGCCGTTTTTTTCGATAATGCGCGGGCGTCCCTGCGGCGTCATTATCTCGCCTTTGCTATTTGCAACGACATCGAGATATTTCCACTCGCGAGCGGTAGCCGCCAACGCCGCGAGCATCGAGCTGTCCGGTGACCATGCATAGTAAAAATAGATCAAGCCCTCGTTTTGGGTCAGTGCCTTGATGCCGGTCCCGTCGGCGGTGCAAACGTAGATCTGCTCGGTACGGAACGTCAGAATTCCGGTTGGCGGAGCGGGCGTCGGCAGCTTGGCAGGAATCGACGGTGCAGAATCGGTATTGGATAAGTCGCCGGTTGAATTGCTGTCGGGCGGGGTAGTGACCGACGTATCGCCACCGGCTCCAGCTACACGGATCATCGCCACAAAGGCAACATTGCCCGAATCCGGCGACCAGACAATGGTGTCGGGAAAATGGATGGCCATCGTCTCGGACGTGAGCTTTTTGAGCAGTTTGCCGTCCGGCGAATACATATCCAAACGGTATTCATCCTGAACATCGGTTACGCGATGGTAGATCGCTAAAACATGCTTTTTGTCCGGCGAGACAAGCGTGCGGTCAAGTATTTCCTGCGGGCGGCCCACGTCAAAATCGGCTTGCGCGGCGGCATTTCGCTCCTCACCTTTTTGGGCGGTGGCCTCAGACGGCTGTGGAACATCCGGCTCGTAACGGAAATTGAGGCGAACCGCCGGAACGTCACCTATCTTCGCAGGCTTTCCGCTTTCAGGCGTTGAGACATTTGTCCCGCATCCACCGAGAAGAAAAACAGACGCAAGCAAAACCGGCGTTGCCATTTTTATAAAACGCATATAACTAACTATTATAGATCGGCATTCAAATAATCTCGATAAAGCCGCTTTTGAACTTCGGTTGGGGCGGCAACGGGCGAAAATTCGTAGTCTTTCCGCGTATTGCTGCCCAGCGTAACCGTCACATCCCGCAGCTTATCAAAGCGAAAAATCGTCAATTTTATCTTGTCACCCGGCTTTTTCTCGCTAATGTAGCTTTGCACAAAGGCCTGGTTGGCACGATTGCCGTCAATCGCGATGATCTGGTCGCCGGTATTTAATCCTTGTTCAAAAGCGGGTGAGGCGGCCAGGACAAGGCGGACGGTTAATTTGCCATTTTCCTCGGCAAGGTCGGCGCCGATAGCCGGGATCGACCGGATCGTCAAGCTACCGTCAGCGGAATCTCTTCCGATATATGCTTTTCCAGAGCTGGTTTCTTTAGCCTCTAACTGCAGCCCGATGCCACTAACGATCCCCGCGTAATCGATCTCCACTGTTCCGCGGACATATTTTGTAAAGAAATCGTCGAGCCTCTTCCCCGCCGCGAGTTCCGCCGCTTTCTGAAAATCGGCAGGCGTGTAATTTTTGCCTTTCTTGTAAAACTCTTTATATAAGTAACGCATCACGTCGTCCTCGGATTTTGCGCCGTTTGAGGCGGTGCGGATCGTGATGTCGAGCATCATATTCACGATCTCGCCTTTGTCGTAATACGAAATTTGGTTGTTGACGGCATTCTCGTCCTGACGGTAATACTTGATCCAGGCGTCAAAGCTGGCGTCCTCGAGGCTCGTCTCAAATCGCCCGGGCCGCTCCTGCAGTTGCCCAATGCTTGCAGCCTTGCTGCTCAGATATTGGTTGTCGGTAATCAAACCGGCACGTTGCCGTAACACACCTGCGTAATACTCCGTTCCGCCCTCTGCGACCCACAAAAGCCGCGTATAATTCTCATTTTCGTAGTCAAAGGGACCAAGCGCGTCAGGCCTGATGCGTTTGACGTTAAACGCATGAAAATACTCGTGTGCAACAAGTCCGAGGAAACCGTCGTAACGCGATTTTGGCTTAAATCCAAAGCGATTGAACTGGAGCGCGGTCGAATTGAGATGCTCAAGGCCGCCGCCGCCACGAAGGTTGACGATAAACGTGTAGTCGTTGTAGGGCAGCTCGCCGAATATCTTATACGCCTCCTCGACGATCTTTGCGACATCCGCCGCACACTGCTTCATGTCGTAATTGCCTTCACCGCTGAAAACGATCCGATGCGGCTTGCCCTCGACAGTGAACGACACCTCTTTGAAATCGCTCACCTCAAACGGTGAATCGTAGAGCACGTCAAAATTCTCGGCGTGGAATGTATTTGCCTGGCCCTCGATCGGCGGTAAACCGGTAGCGATACGCCAGTTGCCGTAGGGCGTGACCTTGACGGTCGAGGCTGCATTTATTTGATCCTTTACAAACATCAGCGTCGCGGCGTTGTTCCAAAAGCCGTGTTCGTCGTTGAGCTCGTTTGTGCGGACGGTCAGCTCGTCTGCGTAAACGCGGTATGTCGCAAATATCTCTTTGCTGCCCTTGGTATCAATCTGCCACGTATTTTTGTTAGTTTTTTGCCAAGCAAGATCTGCTCCGGCAGCGCTTTTGACCGTGAAATCCTGCACCTGGCGGGCATATTCGCGGATCAGATAGCTCCCCGGCGTCCAGACCGGCATCTTTAACTCGGCCTTTTCGGACATCTGCGTCCATTTCACATGCATTTCGACCTCGAGTAGGTGCGTCCACGGCTTTGACATTGAGACCGTATAGCTGATCTCTGGCTTGGTGGGCTTTATCTCGGCAATACGCGGCCTCACCGGTTTTGGCCGTTTCTTTTGACCTGATGCTTCCTGATACATAAAAAATGAGATCGCAATTATTAAGATTGTAAACGCTTTCGGAGCGGTTTTTGTTGACATTACTTTTCGGATCTCCGACGAGATGTTATCTTTAATTTTCTTGTTATCTTACTATATTTTCAAGATTTGAGCAGATTGCGTCTACTATCTGACACCCGAATGAACCTGGAAAACCCAGCCGAAAAGCCCACTGAACTAACGAGCGAGAAATTTTTCACGACGCCGCTCATCATCATTTTCGTTACGGTCTTTATCGATCTCGTCGGTTTTGGGATGGTGATACCGATCCTTCCCTATTACGCCAATACGCCGCCTTTTAACGCGACGCCACTCGACATCGGTTTTCTGGTCGCGAGCTATTCATTGATGCAATTCGTCTTTTCGCCTATTTTGGGCAGGCTGTCGGATAGATACGGGCGGAGGCCCATTTTGTTTATCAGCCTGCTCGGGTCGGCGGTCGGTTATTTTGTTGTTGGTGCGGCCGGCACGCTGTTTTTTGTATTTCTCGGGCGGATCATCAGCGGCATCACGGGCGGTAATATCTCGACCGCGCAGGCCTATATCGCGGACGTCACTTCAAAGGAAAACCGCGCAAAAGGGATGGGACTCTTTGGCGCAGCATTTGGGCTCGGGTTTATTCTGGGACCGGCGATTGCGGGCGTCACGAGTAAATACGGGATTCAGGTGCCGTTTTATTTCGCCGCTATTCTTTCATTTATTAACGCAATAGCTCTTTACTTTATTTTGCCTGAATCTCTAAAACCGGGTGCTCGCGCGATATTGCCCGAGCGCAAGAGCCGGATACTGGAGCTGGTCGAATCGCTAAAAAATAAAGAGTTTCGCGAGATAAATCTGGTTTATTTTCTGCTGGTTACGGCGTTTTCGATTATGACCTACGCCTTTGTGCTCTATACGGCTTATCGATTTGGATACAGCCCCGAGCAGAATGGTTATCTATTCGCGTATGTAGGATTGGTTTCGATAATCGGCCAGGGGGTTTTATTTAGCCGTTTGGTTAAAAAATTTGGCGAATCGCCGCTGGTCGTTGTCGGATGCCTTTTGATGGTGGGTAGTCTATTTGCCGTTCCGCTCGTCGGGCCGCAATCGGGCGGCTTGATCGCCCTTTTGATGGGCACAGCCGCTTTGTCCTTTGGAAACTCTCTCGCCTCGCCAGGACTGACAAGCCTCGCCTCAAAAGGCGCCGACGAGCACGAACAAGGCCGCACAATGGGAATTATGCAGTCCGGAGCAAGCCTCGCCCGCGCGATCGGCCCCATCATCGGCGGCCTGCTGCTCAATAACACTTTGAACGCGGTCGATGATTTCTCGCTCTACCGCACATTCTGGACAGCATCGGCGATAATGTTCGTGGCGTTTCTCGTAGCTATCTATTTTGCGAGAACGGTGAAGCGAGGAGTAACGGCATGATCAGTTAAGGTTCACCACACGTTTTCGCCCGTTTTTTTGAGCGGTTGGGAATGCTAGTTTGAATGTCGTGCCGTCGCCTTCGCGGCTGTGGGCCTCGATGGTGCCGGCGTGTTCCTGAATGATGCCGTAGGTGACGGCGAGGCCGAGGCCGGTGCCGTTGCCGACGCCTTTGGTGGTAAAGAAAGGGTCAAATACCTTTTTGAGATTTTCGGCGGGAATGCCCTCGCCGGTGTCCGAGACCTCGACGATGAGGGCGCCGCCGGTTTCGAGCGAAGTTTTGAGAGTGATCGTCCCGCCGCCGAACATAGCATCGCGCGCATTGAGGATCAGATTTGTAAATACCTGCTGCAATTTGCCTCCGCTTGCCGAGATGAGAGGCAGATTGTCGGCATAATCCTTGACGACATTGATATTCGATTTGCGGAGCTGTGGCTCGAGCAGTTGGAGAGTGTCGTTTAGAAGTTTGTTGATGTCGATCTCGGCAAAATCCTCGGCGTTGCCCGTGCGCGAAAAATTTAGCAGATTGCCGACGATATTGGTCGCACGGTCGGTCTGACGCTGCATTTTTTGGAGCAGAGCGTGTTTTGGATCGGTCTCGGGGATCATGCCAAGCAACATCTGGGTGTAGGATGAGACGCCCGTTAGCGGCGTATTTACCTCATGGGCGACGCCGGCGGCGAGCAGGCCGATGCTCGATAGTTTTTCGCTTTGTTGCAGCGTTTCTTCGAGCTTTACACGTGACGACACATTTTCGAGCACGATGATCGCGCCTGTCTGTTGATTCGACACCGACCTGAGCGGCGCGACGGCGACGTTGAGGATCAGCGATTTGCCGCCTTTGTCGTAGGTGTGCAGCTTGTAGGCATTGCGGACCTCGGTCAGATGCCAACGCGATTTGCCGAGGATGTTGTCGAGATTAAGGGCAAAACTTTCGTCAAATATTTCATCGACCAGCTTTCCGACAACGTCGTCACGCCCAAGCCCTATCATATCTTCAAACGGCGAATTGCACCGGATGATCCTGCCGTCCTCGTCAACGGCGAGCAGGCCGACATTTACGGATTCGACGATCGACTCGTTAAATTCTTTCAAAAGCGCAAGCTCTTCCGTCTGTTGTTTTTGCTCGCCGTAAAGGCGGCTATTCTCGACGGCAACTGCGATGTA
>JBBRQM010000005.1:0-77705 GCA_038226395.1 Pyrinomonadales bacterium
TGCTCGAGCGTGGACAGCCAATGCACTCGTTCGATCTGGATAAATTGGCGGGTGGACGGATCGTCGTTCGCAAGGCCCAGGCCGGTGAAACGATCAAAACTCTCGATGAAGTTGACCGCAAACTTGATGGATCAATGGTGATGGTCTGCGACGCCGAGAAACCGGTCGCGATTGGTGGTGTAATGGGTGGCCTTGATTCGAGTATTACTTATTCAACTGCTAATGTATTACTTGAGGTTGCATACTTTAAACGCCAGAGTGTAAGAGCTACGTCAAGATCGCTGCATCTCGACACCGAGGCGAGCTACCGCTTTGAGCGCGGCGTCGATATAGAGAATCTGATCAGAGCATCTGACCGAGCAACCGAGCTTATTTGCGAACTAGCAAGGGGTGAGCCCGGCGAATTTGTCGATGTGTATCCGACGAAATTTGTCGCAAATGAGGTCAAGTCGACGGATTTATCGACGGCGGTTAAACGGCTGACGGGGTTGGATGTTGAGACGGGTGAATGTGTTCGAATATTAAACGCTTTGGGCATTGCGTCGAATGGCGGGACGCAGGTATTTGTCTCCCCGTCCTGGCGGCACGACATCGCTATCGAGGAAGACTTGGTCGAGGAGATCGCTCGTCACGCCGGCTACGAGAATATTGCCGCTGAGTTGCCGCCTGCCTACGGTGCGGGTGAATATCAGGCGACCGAGATTCGCGAGAAATTGCTGCGGCAGACACTTGTGGACCTGGGCTTTGACGAGGCGATCTCGTACAGTTTTATCGATACAAAACACGATCGTGTTTTCGAAACAGTTCACGGCCTTTTGGACGAGAGAGCCGACGACAAATACATCACTTTGCAGGATTCTGTTATCGAAGGAGCCGTCAGGATGCGGCCGAGCATACTTCCCGGGTTGCTTGATGCCGTGCGGCTAAATCTTAATCATCAACGTCGTGATATCAAGCTTTTTGAGCTTGGAAAGGTGTTTGCCGCTAAATCAGGCGAAGATAATTTGCCGAATGAGCGTGAGTTGTTCTCGTTGGTCATGACAGGCGGTGAGATATGGCAAAATAGGGAGATGGCGGTGCGTGAATACGATTTTTATGACGCGAAAGGTGCTGTCGAAGCGGCTCTCGATGCTGTCGGGTTGAATACTGCCGAATTCACCGCTGATGATGTAAAACACTTGCGTAAAGGCCAGTCTGCGTCTATATCAGTTGCCGGACAGAACATTGGCACGATCGGACGACTGAACGACGCGATAGCGGCCGGTTATAAGTTCAAACAGCCTGTTTATGTCGCCGAGATCGACCTTCAGGCGGTGCTTGAGGTCGCTATTTCGCCGATCACGTATTCGCCGTTGGCAAAATACCCGGCAATAACACGTGACATTTCATTGTTGGCAAAGCGTGACGTGACGTTTGCCTCGATCCGCGATGCAGTTACTGATCTGGAATTCGAGCTTTGCCGCAGCGTTGGTTTTGTCGATATTTACGAGGGAAAAGGACTGGCTGACGACGAGCGTTCAGTTACGATCCGGCTGGAATATCGCAGCGACGAGCGGACGTTGATCGACGACGAAGTTGAGGCGGCACATAAGCAAATTGTTGAGCAGATCGAGCAAAAACTTAAGGTAAAACAGCGATTTTGATAATACCTTCATCTTTTACTTGAAGTTTCTCTGAAAAGTCTCGATAATGATTTCCACAGCCCCGGCAATACTTTACATGGAGACCTCTTAATGAACGCCTTAACGGGAATGGAAAAATTCTCGCACCTTGAGGACAAGATCTATCTCACGATCGAGTTTGCCAAGAAGATGCGTGATGAGAAGGAAAAGCTTGAAAAAGAAGCTGTTACATTGAGGCGCGACGCGGTCAGTGCGATCGCCGAAAAAACGGCGCTTGAGGAGAAGATCGCCGGGCTGCTGTCGGAACGCGATTCCATTCAGTTAAAGGTCGAGGCGATGCTTGACGCGATGACGTTGATCGATTCGGATGTCGCCGAGGCGGTTGGTCGGTAAAGGGTATGTCGGAACAAACAATTCGCGTAGAGATCTACAACCAAACCTACAGCATCCGTTCGGATGGCGATAATGAGTACATTCACGAACTCGCTGAATACGTCGACCGAAAGATGCGCGACATCGCTTCGGGAACGATGACCGTCGAAACTCTAAAGGTCGCGATCCTCGCGGCCCTGCACATCGCGGACGAATTATTTCAACTAAAACGGTCTCAGGCCCAGAGCGACGACCAGCTCGCCATCCGCAGCACGGAATGCTCCGCGATGCTCGACCGCATTCTGAAGAACCGCGATCTCTCCGCCCACGAAGTCGAAACCCAACAATAGAAATCCAACCGAAAGTGGAAAATGGAAAGTTAAAGGTTTTCCATTTTGCACTTTCCGTTTTCCATTTCTTCCGTTTGTGCTAGAATCCATTTTGGCGAAGGATGTTTGACTGCGTTCCCCGTCACCGGACGCAAATACAATTGAGCCAACATATGAATACCGGGAGGCTAATGCCGGCCACGGTGCGGTCTTTTACGAAGGGCTGCTGATGAAACCGGCTTTGATGCTCCGCGAGGAGTAGAAAGCCACCCACCTGTAAACTACAGGTTCAATTCATACGTTCGAACGGTTACGTGGTTCTCATTCGCCGCATAATTTGAAACGTGGGTCCATCGGGCCCGCGTTTTTTTAGTTTTCGGTCTCAAGCTGCGGAAATTCACCCGCGTCTTCCTTTTCCAATTCAAGCCTTATCTCTTCAGCCATCTTGGCGGATGCGAGAGCGAGCGGCAATTCTGCGGTGCGGGCGGAGAGTTTTTTGAGGGCTAGTTCGGAATCGGCGAGGTTGCCGCCCCGGCTCGCGGCGGCCTCGATCATTTGCAGACGGGCCTCCGCCTCGGACAGCATCAGCTTTGCTTCGTCGTTTATTTTAGTTATCTTTTCGAGATCTCGCCCTATCTCAGCCTGAAATTCCTCCGAACGGGCGCTTTTGAGCTGCTTTATCGAATTCTGACGGCGTTTTGCGAGCTGGAGTTCATGTCTGGACGATTTGACGATTCTGGAAGCTGTCAACCGCGAGGCAAGCGTTTCCCGGTACGCATCGCCGAGCATCAGATCGCGAGCCTCGACGGCCTTTAGGGCACGTTTTTCATTTGATTTCAATTCGCTGGTAAACCAATTGATCTCCTCGGCCTTGATGCCGTCCGCTGCGATCAACTCCCGCATTTCCCTGGTCCAGACGGATCTTTTATGGACAAGTAAACCAAGTATGAACATGCCCGTGATAAACCCTATGGCCGTGGCAACAATTCCCACAAACAAGATCACCGCCGCAACCGGCGGCGTCGGCGCCGACAGCAGTAGCAGAATAAATGTGATCACCGCCGGCAGACCGGTGAGGGCAACCGGGGCAGTGATGGCACCGATCTTTAGTTTTCTGCCGTGAGCGAGATCGGCCGGGGTTATATCGTTCATAACGGTCAATTGAATAGAGTCTAGCGCAACCCGGGCGTCTTAGCTTAAGCCGGGTTAAAAACATTTCCGGGTAAAAAATTTAGTATTTACGCCGAAATATATTATTATTCAACTGAACGGCGCCAGTTATGAAAAGAAGGGTTTTTTTCGAATATCTTGGGATCATGCTACTTTTGTGCTGGCTTGGTTCGTCCGCGTCCGCGCAGAAACCGGAGTCGAAGGGACAGGTTCGCCCCGTTACCATCCCGATCTCGATCTTTACGAAAAAAGAACTCAAAGAAAACCAGGCCCAGGAATATGTTCAGGCTGACCGGCTTATAGTCAAAGAGGACAATGAGGAACAGCAGATTCTATCGATCCGCAGCGTCAGCGATACGCCGCTGTCGATCGCCATTTTGATACAGGACGATCTCGCTTCGGGATTTAACCTCCAGCTAAAAGATATTGAAGAATTCATACGCAATCTACCGAAAGGCACACATGTGATGGTCGCGTATTCGAGAAGCGGTTCGCTCCAGATAAGGCAAAAATTTACCGACGATCTCGAAAAGGCCTCAAAATCCCTGCGTATCGTTGCCGCGAGCCAGAGCGTTGCCCCGCGCAGCCCGTACGACAGCATTGGCGATCTATTGGGCAAATTTGACGCCCAGCCGGCCGGACGGCGGGCGATTGTGATGTTTTCGGACGGCCTCGACACGACCCAAGGCGTCAGTTTTTCGTCGATCTTGGACAGCGCGGACCTTGATCGGGCAACTCTGAAAGCTCAGCGAAAAGGCGTTGCTGTCTATTCGATCTATTCTCCGACGGCGTTGACCGAATCGGCATCGAGTTCGACGCTTGCCTTCGCCGCTCAGGGCGCGCTTGCTAAGATATCGGAAGAAACCGGAGGCCGGGCGTTTTTTAGCGGCACGCAGGCGCCCGTCAGCTTGCTTCCCTTTTTCCGCGAGATGGTTGTCGCCCTGAACCGGCAATTTGCGTTGACGTATCTCTCGACCCATATGAAAAAGGGATACTACTCGGTCAAAGTGACGAGCACCAACCCCGAAGTCAAGATCGAGCATCCCCGCGGTTATTATTATCGTTGATTTTAGCCCACCTTTGTCTGGCACGATTGGCATACCTGAACGTCCTCTTTGATGAGGAGCCCGATCCAAAAAAGCGGAAAGAAAAATACTAGCAGCACCGCAAATGTTATCCAACCGGCGGTCGAGATGCGGCGTTCGACACGCGGCAGATATTGGCTCATGCAATGCGGACAGCGAAACGGCTGGCCCATCTGCCGCGTTGGCTGGTAAGCAAGCGGTGCCGGTTGAAAATTCTGATGTGCGGCCGGGTTAAATTGGTTGGTAAGCGGTTTTACCGGTTCGGTGGGCCGTTGCGGACGTGCCTCGTTCTGCGTTTGGAATTCATCCGTTTTCCACGCATAGGGACGCGGCGCCGAATAATCAAATGGATTATCCATCACCGGCTTCTGAAAATTAAACTTCGTCCCGCAAAAACGGCAAAAGTTCGTTTCGGGCGTGTTAAGTTTTCCGCAGTTTGTGCAAGGATTCATTTTGTAACGGCCAACCGTCTCCGCTCAATTACGAATAATAACAGAGAAATGTTCGTTTTTCGACAACATACCGCAGCGATTGGTTATCAGAATAAGAATTTGCCCTACGAATTACGCGAATGAACGCGAATAAAAGAAGACCAGATTTAATTCGCGTACATTCGCGTACATTCGCGGGCAAATCTGTTTTGACACTCTGTAGGTCGGTTCCTTGCAACGGTTTCTGTTGCCCTGTCGTCTAAAAATCGGGTAATCTATGTTCTGCGCAGACCGCTCACCCGCTTTAACAATATGAAAAAACTGCTCGTCGTCGCATTGATATCACTCACCTGTTCAATCCACGCTCTGCCGCAGCAATCTGATGCAGAACTGCGCAGCGTTATCGAAAAAGACAAGGCGAGCCGCGACAGTAACGGCGCCAGGCTGCCGACGCTCTCGGCGATGGAGAATCTCACGCGCGGCACGGTCTATTTTACAAATCGCCAGTTTCCCGAGACCCGCGAGCATCTGCAGCAGATCATCGATAATTATCCGTCCGATGCGGGAATTCCGGCGGCCCTCTTCATGACCGGCCGTTCGTATCAGTGGGAACGCAAATACGCGGAAGCAATTCCCTACCTCGATCGCGTTTCTCGCGAATTCCCTGCTACCAAAGAAGGCCGCGAGGGGCTTGCATTCAAAGGAGCGTGCAACATTCGTCTTGGCAAAAATGCCGAGGCCGCCAAGATCTACGAGCAGTACACCGTCATGTACCCGGCGGGCGAACGTATCGATTCGGCGTATCTGAACATGATCGACGCCCTGCGCGAATCAGGACAGTACGACCAAGCCGTATCGTGGGTCGCCAAAACCCGCGACCGGTTTCAGGGTCAGTCAACCGAGACAAACGCAATGCAGGCACGCCTCAGAATGGAAATTTATCGCGGCCACTGGGCCGACGCGGTGGCCACTGCCGATACGATGCTATCGCAGGTGAAATTCACGGGATCGATGACCAGCCCGGACGAGATCAAATTCTTGAAAGGCACGGCGCTTGAAAAAGCGGGCAAACGCGGCGAGGCGATTGGTGTTTATTCGACGATCCAGGACACGGGGGCCTCGTATTACGGCGGGCTGGCGGCCGACAAACTTGCGGCGGCCGGTTCGCAGGTTAAACGAACGTCAATGGCTTCCGCACGATCGTCGCAGGACTTTCCGGCGGCTTTTCGTGCCGAGGTTTTGCAGTATTCAAAAGCAAAGAAGCTTGATCCGCGATTTGTGCTCTCGCTAATGAAGCAGGAAAGTACGTTCCGTCCCGGCGTCAAATCACCATCCGCCGCTCGGGGGCTTTTGCAGCTCGTCATGGACACGGCTCTCAAGTACAACAAAAAAGCCGGGTTTCCTAACCTACAGCCGGACGATCTCTACCAACCTCGTATCAACATCGCGATCGGCTGCGAATACATCGCGGACCTGCGAGACCAGTTCGGCGGTCTCAACGAAGCCATCGCCGCCAGCTACAATGGCGGCGAAGACAACGCCGTCCGCTGGTTAAACCGCTCGAAACCAAAAGACCCGGGCATTTTCGCTGCCGAGGTCGGCTTTGCTGAGACGAAGAATTATGTTTTTAAGGTGATGACGAATTACCGCGTCTATCGGGATCTATATGATGAAAACCTGAATCTAAAATAGTCAGAACCGCCTGAGTAAGCGGGCGGAAAGACGTTTGCAAGAATCGTCTAACGTATAGTATAATATGCCGCCCGCTTACGCAGGTGGTTCTGACAGCAAACAGCATATCGGGTTAATTTTTAGGTAAACCCGCCGCGAAAGGTTTATAATCCGAGATAGACAAAGTACGAAAAAGGGGGAAATCAAATGAGTATAGAAGCAGGACAGTCAAAAGTAGTAGACATCAACAACGAGCAGGCCTTTACGCCTGACCCTGTCTATAAATTGATGAGTATTTTCGTGGATTCGACCTCCGGAGTAGCGGCCGCCGCCGAGCTTGCCGATAATGGCTTTAACGAATCCGACATCGAGCTTTTCTGCGGCGTCCCGGGTGCCGAAACCTTCGATTTCACCGGCGAAGGCCATGGCCTGGCGGCTAAATTCCTGCGAGCGTTCCGAAATATAACGTACGACCGAATCATCATGGACCGCTACCAAACCGCCCTCCGCGAAGGCCACTGCGTCCTGATGGTGCACATCCATAAAACACCCCAAAAAGCCGCCGCCGCAGAGATAATTCATAAATACAACACCGCCCAGGTCGACTATTTCGGCCTCGCAATGACCGAAACGCTGCCCGACAAGCCGGATACATACGATCCGGATTCGACATTTTGAATTTATTTTTGCTTCACGGGTTCTGGAAGGCGCTTATAATCAGCTGGAATTCTAAATAGTTCCTTTTTGGGAACCAGCGAAATATTTTGTAGTCGATCGAGACTTCTGCTGGGCGGAGCAAAACCTTCGGACGCGATTATCAAATATTTCAGGTCAACGGCGGCGTAAAGAAAAATGTGAGTTACGCCATCATCGTAGAAAAAGCGACCATCGCTGGCTTTCACCTCGATTTTGATACATTTGTGGCCGTCAACGAGTTGCGTACCGAGAGCTGCGAATGTGACGCTTTTTTGGCGAGCTAGCTCCGGTGGATCGATGTGTCCAGCGAGTAAAATTAGGAAGGTTTTCTCGACCGGTATCTCTTCGAAGGTCTTCGCTTTCGAGTCAATCCTATACCATTTGTTCGGTTCGTATAGGAATCGGTAAATTCCGTTATCTTCATACTCCAAATTCCCCAGCCTCTCAAAGTGGGTTTTAACATTGACTCCCGTATGACCGTCCACCGTATAGAATATTAGATCGTCTGCTGCAAAATCAGGTTGTTTTGCCAAAATATTCTTTAGATCGACGGTTTGCTCCGACACCGTCAGCGGCTTAAGTGTTGCAACGCTCAAAGATGCAGGAGCCTCAGTTGCTATCGTCAGTTGCCCGCTTGCCTCAATCATGGCGAGCGATAAAATCACAAATAATAGAAGTCCGTTAATCTTCATTCAACGACCATTTCCGCGTAGGTAAGAGCTTCGCTTAGATCCTGCTCTTCGAGGTAAGGATATGACTTGAGGATGTCGGCGAAAGAATGTCCCGCCGCGATGAGGCCGACAATCGTTCCGACGGTGACACGCAAGCCACGAACACACGGTTTACCGCCCATAACATTGGCATTAAACATTATTCTGCTCAATTCTTTCATAATTCCATCATAGCCGACAACCCAAAAGCGTAAAGAACAATTACTCCTCCCACTCGCCCTGCCCTTCGCGTTCGACGTGGTAGCCTGCAGCTTCGAGATGGGTTTGGACGTCGCGGGCGTGGTCGTTGTCGCGGACTTCGAGGAGCATTTCGATGCCGACGCGGCCGAGTGGGGCGAGCCACATCGCGCGGCGGTGGAAAACCTCGATGACATTCGCACGGGTCTCGGCGACTTTATTCAACAATGTCGCGAGCATGCCGGGACGGTCGAGGACGAGGAGTTTGAGCATGATGTAACGGCCCTGGCGGACGAGGACCTGTTCGAGGACGCGGGCGAGGAGATTGGCGTCGATATTGCCGCCGCAAAGCACGGCACAAACAGTGTCGTCGGGGGAAACGTCGATCTTTTTCGCTAACAAAGCGGCAAGACCGGCGGCTCCCGCGCCTTCGACGACGAGGCGGTTGTTTTGGACGCAGAAATAGATCGCGCGGGCGATTTCTTCTTCGTTGACCTCGACGACCTCATCGACGTATTCCCGAATGATCGGCAGCGTCAATTTGCCGGGGCTTTTGACGGCGATGCCGTCGGCGATGGTCTGGCCCATCTCGGCCATGACGGCGTGACCGGCTTTTAGACTCGGATTGACCCACGCCGCGTTTTCGGCCTGAACACCGATCACTCTGGCATTTGGTCTAAACGCCTTAACTGCCGTCGCAATCCCTGAAATAAGCCCGCCGCCGCCGATGGGAACGATCACGGTCGATAGATCCGGCAGCGACTCGATCAATTCGAGCCCGATAGTTCCCTGTCCGGCAATGACAAGTTCGTCGTCGAATGCGTGAACGTATGTATAGCCATGTTTCTCCTGCAATTCACGCGAATGGGCGACAGCTTCGTCGAACGTATTGCCGTGTAGAATGACCTCACCGCCGAAATTCTTGGTTGCAATGATCTTTGTAAGCGGAGCAAATTCGGGCAATACGATTATCGATTTGATGTTGAGGAACGTGGCGGCAAGAGCGACGCCCTGTGCGTGATTTCCGGCCGAGGCCGCGATGACCCCGCGTTTCTTTTCATCGTCGGTGAGACGCGAGATCTTGTTGTATGCACCCCGGATCTTGAACGAACCGCTCTTTTGCAGTGATTCGGCCTTGAGATTAGCATTGGCGCCGATTTCCCGCGAAAGCCGCGCGTCGGAGATGATCGGAGTGGCAAGGATAACGCCGCTTAGCCGCTGGCGGGCATCTTCGATATCGGATAGTTTGACGGTCATAGATTATTAGGGATTATAAGACAACAATCCTGTCAGTACCACCTGCGGTAGCGGGTGGTTTAAGATGAGGATCACTCAACTTTGCAGCAAACGCGCGTCCACACTCAACCACCCGCTACCGCAGGTGGTTCTGACCCGTCCAAAATGTGCTATATTTGCTGTGAACGAAAAGTGGAGGGAGGAACATGGAAATGTTTGGAATTGGTGCGGTGTTACTACTGTTTCTGGGCATCGCGATGCTGGTCATTGCTGCAAAAACGATCAAGATCGTGCCGCAGTCCAGCGTATTGCTCATCGAACGGCTTGGACGATTTCACCGCATGGCGTCGAGCGGGCTGAATATTATCCTGCCGTTTTTCGAGGCACCGAGAGCCGTTTATTGGACAAACGTCCGACCAGGGACGACCTACATCGATCTCCGCGAACAATTCATCGACCTGCCGCCGCAATCCGTCATCAGCCGCGATAACGTGATGCTGAGCGTCGATTCGGTTATTTACTGGCAGATCACCGACCCGGTCAAAGGCACTTACGAGGTCAACGATCTCGTTGGTTCGATCGTGCAGCTGACGTTTACGGGCATGCGTTCGGTCATCGGCAAACTCGACCTTGACCACACGCTCTCGTCGCGAGAACAAGTTAATAACGAACTGCGTATGATACTCGATGAGGCGACTGACAAATGGGGCGTCAAGGTCACGCGCGTCGATATCAAAAACATCACGCCGCCCGAAGACGTTCGCATCACGATGGAAAAACAGATGACCGCCGAACGCAACCGGCGTGCTCTCGTTCTCCAGGCCGAGGGCGAAAAGCAAGCGGCCATCGCGCGTGCCGAAGGCGAAAAACAGGCCGCCATAACGCGTGCCGAGGGCGAACGCGAATCGAACATCCTGCAAGCAGACGGCGCCGCTCAGGCCCGCTTGAAATCCGCCGGAGCCGATGCCCAGGCGATTGCCCAGATCGCACAGATCGTCGGAAGCGCGGAGCAGACGACACAGTATCTGATCACGTCGCGATATATCGAATCTTTGCGTGATATGACGCGGACACAGAATTCTAAAGTTATATTCATGCCGATGGAAACAACGACTTTGTTATCAAGTATCGGTGCGATCAAGGAAGTTTTAGGTGCGACGGGCGACGGCTCTCCCGAGTTGCCAAAGCCTCGCTCACCGAAAGAATTAGAAAATAAATAGGAGAAAAAAATGTTAAGAGGAGCTACTTTTGTTTGTGCTTTGGCGGTTGCCACGCTCGGCGGCCTGTTCTTTTACCACCATCATATTCAGAACAAGGTCGAGGCATCGGCGGCGGCGTCTGTCCTTGATTTCAAAATGCGGGATATCGATGGCCAGGATGTGAAACTCAATAAATACAAGGGTAATGTCCTGCTTGTCGTCAACGTCGCGAGCAAATGCGGCTACACTCCGCAGTATGAGGCTCTACAGGCGACCTACGCAAAATATAAGGAAAAAGGATTCACGATCCTCGGCTTCCCCGCCAACAATTTCGGCAGCCAGGAACCCGGTTCGGAGACCGAGATCAAGGAATTTTGCACGTCGAAATTTCACGTGACGTTCCCTCTGTTTGCTAAGATCTCGGTCAAGGGCGAAGATCAGGACCCGCTCTATAAATTCCTGACGAACAAGGACACGAATCCCGATTTTGCCGGCGACATCAAGTGGAATTTCAGCAAATTCCTCGTCGACCGCAGCGGCAAGGTGGTTGCTCGCTTTGAGCCAAAGGTCACGCCCGACAGCCATGAGGTCACGACAGCGATCGAGAAATACATCGCCGCCAAGTAATTATTGCGGCTAATTTGCGATAATGTCCACGGATGGCCCTGCACGCCATCCGTGGATATTTTGTTGCTAGACGTACGAAGGATTGCCAAATCTGTCGCTCAACTTGGTTATCATGCAGGTTGGGATTCAGTAATATGAAATTCATAAAGATCATTTTCGCCGTCCTTTTGCTCGCAGTAATCGCTATTTGCGGCCTATCATATTGGGTCTACAATTCCGTAAACAGCCCGCACGAACACGTTAAAGCCAGTGAATACATCAAGATAGAAAAAGGCTCGACGCCAAAACAGATCATCGACCAACTAGCGAATGACGGCGTCGTCAGCAGTTCCGCCGCCGCCATGATCTATCTTCGTACCATCGGTGACGGCAGCAAGCTACAGGCCGGCGAATACCAGTTTCCATCACCGATCTCTACGCTACAGGTGTTAAAAACACTCGAAAAAGGCGAGGATCGGACGATCAAGCTGACGATTCCCGAGGGCTTTACACGTTTTGACATCGCAAGGCGGATCTCTGAAAAGTTTGGAGTTAAACCACCCGCTACCGCAGGTGGTACCGACGTCCCACCGATGGACGAAAAAGCAGTCCTCGCTTTGATGGACGATACGTCGCTTATCCGCGATATTTCGCCGACAGCAAAAAATCTCGAAGGCTTTATGTACCCGACCACGTACAGCATCGCCCGCGATGCCAAGCCGCAGGAGATCATCAAGCGGATGGTCGAAGAGTTCAAAAAATTCTGGAAACCGGAATGGAGCGACGCCGCAAAGGCCGTCGGCCACACGCCGTTAGAGATCGTCACCATCGCCTCGCTCATCCAAACCGAGGCCGGCGTCGAGGGCGACCGTCCGCTTGTCTCCTCGGTCATCTATAACCGCTTAAAACGCGGCACACCGCTCGGCATCGACCAGACAAATATCTACATCGCCAAGATGCAAGGCCGCTGGGACGGCGTCATTAACAAGAGCGACCTCGAAGTCGATTCCCCCTATAACACCCGAAAATACCCCGGCATCCCTCCCGGCCCGATCTCCTCCGTCACAGAAAGCTCGATCAAAGCCGCCCTAAACCCGGCTCAGACCGATTACCTCTTCTACGTCCGCAATGTCGACCTGAACGATGGTACACACTGGTTCTACTCGTCGGCCGCCGAATTCGAAAAAGGCAAAGCAAAATACCAGAAATGGCTTGAGGAACAGCGGCAGGAGAAGCGGCAAAGTGAGGCCAATGCGAATCAATGATTCTACTGTCTAAAACTCAAAAAGCTGTTTTTGTCTCAATTTCTTGCGTTGTTCTTACAGCTGGAGTGGCCCACCTTGGTCTTTTGGCCATACGCTATGCTACGCAGCCGCCTCAGTTACATGAGTATGGTGAGGATCCGGTCATCTCCCTTTTTAGATTCGGTGCATTTTGTCTCCTAATTATCGCTTCGATCCTCTTTTCTTTAGGCCGCATTTGGGAATCGCTTATTTCAACTTTACTCCCGCTTGCCTTATTTGGGCGTTGGATCTATATCTGGCATGAGCGATGGAACGTTGCATTGAGCTTGTCGCCCAATCTGGGTAGTGATGACGGACTATTCCCAGGAAATTTCACCTCCTTTTTTCTAGTGCGCGGCGGACTTCTTCCATGGGACATACTCGCATTGGCCACGCTGATCGCGTTGACTACTTGGGAGTTAGTAATTTTGGTAAGGAGAAAGCAATCGTTATGATCAAGCTCCTCGCCCTAGACCTCGATGGAACAACGCTCAATTCGCGGGGTGAAATGCCCGATGCGAATCGGGCGGCGATTAGTGCGGCTGAGGAGCGAGGTGTCCTTGTGACCATTGCGACAGGACGCCGTTTTCGGGATGCGCAGCCGGTTGGGATAGATCTCGGGTTAAACGCTCCGCTTATCACTCATAACGGAGCTTTACTGAAATACGCTGATACCGAGCAAACTGTACATTGTTCCCTGCTATCGACGGTGACGAGTCTTGAGATCGTACGTGTCGGCAAAGACTACGGTGGCGATGCGTTGGTCAGTACCGACCCGCATGGCATAGGTACGCTCTACTATGACCGTGTCTCTGACGACAATATTCCGTTAAAGAAATATCTTCGTTGGTCGGAGGGGCTTCACGGTGGCGAATCGGGGCGGCTCGGCGTTGCTCACGTATCAAAGCTCGAAGACCTATTGCCCGATCAGGAGGTCGTGCATATCTCATTTTCCGGCTCATGCGAAGCGATGAGTGCGATGCTGTCGGTGCTGAATCGCGAGCTTGGCAACACGGTGACGATCCTACCAACGATCTATCCGCATCTTGATTTTACACTTATCGACATTTTGCCAGCCAATGCGTCAAAAGGCCACGGCGTTGCGAAATTGGCTGAGATCAACGGCCTGACGGCTGAAAACGTTATGACAATTGGCGACAATTACAACGATCTTGAAATGCTCGAATACGCGGGGACGGGCGTCGTCATGGGAAACGCCGACGCGGGTTTGCTTGGACGCGAGGAATTTTATACAACATTAAGTAACGACGAAAACGGCGTAGCCGCCGCGATCGAAAGGTTTATCTTGAATCAGGAGAATAATTAGTGGGAAACAGAATTGCAGTTTTAGAAACGAACAAAGGTACGATCAAATTTGAGCTTCTTGAGGAAGACGCTCCGAAAACGACTGAGAATTTTCGGCTCCTTGCCGATAAAAATTATTACGACGGTGTGATCTTTCACCGAGTGATACCAAATTTCATGATCCAGGGTGGCGACCCGCTTGGCGAAGGCTACGGCGGCGAGTCGGCTTGGGGCGGTAAATTTGACGACGAGATCGACCGCGGCTCGACGCTTTACGCCGGCCCCTACGACAAAGGTACGGTTGCGATGGCGAATTCCGGGCCGAATACCAACGGTTCGCAGTTTTTCATCATGCACGTCGATTACCCGCTGCCGCCGAGTTATGTCAAATTTGGCAAGGTGACCGAGGGACAGGATGTCGTCGATACGATCGCCGGCGTTGACCGAAATCATAACGACAAGCCGCACGATCCGGTCGTGATGAACAAAGTTTACATCGAAGACGCCAAATAATGCGAGCAGTCGTTCAGCGTGTTTCGCGTGCTAAGGTCACGGTCGAAGGCGAGATCACCGGCGAGATCGGACGTGGTTTGATGATCTTGCTTGGCGTTTCTGCCAAGGACGATGAGAAAGACGCGGACTATCTGCTGGATAAGATCGTGAATCTGAGGATATTCGAGGACGCCGCCGACAAGATGAATCTTTCGCTAGCCGATATCGAGGGTGAAATGCTGGTCGTATCGCAATTCACGCTTTACGGCGACACGCGTCGCGGGCGGCGGCCGTCGTTTATCGACGCCGCTCCGGGCAAGGATGCGATACGCTTTTACGAATATTTTGTTGCAAGGGCCCGGGAGACGGTCAAAACGGTTGCGACAGGCCGATTTGGTGCGATGATGAATGTCGAGTTGGTAAACGATGGGCCGGTCACGATCATTCTGGACAGCGAAAAGACGATTTGATAAATATTATCGCTATTTTTCCCGCTGTGGGCTGAAATTGTTTGCTACGAATGCACGAATAACTGAGTCAGATCGTGGAACTTGGTAATTCTTATGCGTGCATTCGTGGCTAATTCCAGATTTGGCGGTCGAAACTGGACGAGTACTACCATATGTATATAAAAAAAATTGGATTCTTAATTCTCGCATCTGCACTGATTATTACGGTCTCGTGCAATAACAGCGGCAATAAAGCTGCAAACGGAAAGGCAGCTAACGCCGAGGTAAAAAAGGGCGTCACGCCTGTTGCCGACCCTGATATTGCCGTTATCGAGATGGAACAACCGGCCTACGGTACGATCAAGATGGAGCTCTATTCTAATGTCGCTCCCAAAATGGTCGCCCGGTTTAAGGAACTGGCTAACGAGGGTTACTATGACGGGATCATTTTTCACCGCGTCAACCAGTCGGTGATCCAAGCCGGAAATTCCGACACAAAACCGAACGGCAAACCAAATCCGACAAAAGAAGGCGATTCCGGTAAGCCCAACGTCGAGGCGGAATTTTCTGACATTCCGTACGACACCGGTATCCTGGGAGCCGCCCGGACGCAGGATGTTAACACGGCAAACGCTCAGTTTTTCATCACACTTAAACGCGAACCGGCCTTTGATAATAAATACACGATCTTTGGCAAGGTGATTGACGGCATGAACAACGTCAGAACGATCGCGGGCGTACCAAAAGATGGAGAAAAGCCTTCCGAGGCCGTGCGGATCAAGCATATCTCGATCGTTCCGCGTGATCAGGCTAAGTGATATACTCAAAGTGAAAAAGTCGAAAAATGAAAGAGTGGACAAGGCTTTTTAACATTTTCACCTTTTATCTTCGCTTGCTCGCGTAGCTCAGCTGGATAGAGTGCTTCCCTCCGAAGGAAGAGGTCGGAGGTTCGAACCCCGCCGCGAGTACCAGTTTTTGGGATGATCGTGGATCGCTAATAGCGGTCCACGATTTTCTATTTACGGAATGATCTTTAGCATCGGGTCGCCAAACAACGCCCACGAGTAACGGACGTCCATTTCATCCGGGTCATACGGTACAAATGTTTTTGCATCGCGAACCAGGTCGCCCATCCGCTTAGTATTGCCTGTCGCGATCTCTCCGTAAAACCGCTTGCCCATAATCGTCTGAACGTCCGAGGTTGTGTCGGCCGTCGACGCCCACACCGCCACCGCTCCGCCAGTTGGCGACTTGATAAGAGCCTCTGAGAGCGAATCAACGCCGGGTCTGACAAAATAACCGTTAAGGCACGTTAGCATCGTAAAAATGGACTGCTTTGTCGCATTTGTCAGCTGCGGCACAGTGCTGGCGGCAAAAAATGTTTCGGTTGCCCAAACCCCGGCCGCACCGTGGCCACAATAATTGACAATGTATTTACCCGTGTTGAGCGAATTTATCAGCGCGGTTGACGACCCCGGAGCTCCCCGGTATATCATATCGACGGGCATCGAGCCCGGCAGTTGAGTTCTTATCGCCTGACAGTTGGCCTGAAAATCGTTCCCCACATCTGAAATATCGTAGGCAAACGTGCCACCGCGGTTGAGTGACTGCTGTGCAGCGGTCTCAAACGCCGTAGTCTTATTAAATACAGTGGTGATATCCGCCGCTGTGCGGGCGGGTATACGTCCGACAGCCATCTCCGCCAGCCCGTCACCGTCAAAATCGGCAAAGGCATCATCACTGACCGTTTCTCCATCGAAGAATGCGTCGAATCGCTTGGATGGAACGAGGTCGAAATCGAATCCTTCATAATTTCTTGGGTCGCGGCTTGCGCTACCGATCAGGAGGACATACTGCGGCGGCGTGTTCCAGGAGCGGGCGAAACTTAAGAAATCCTTGATCGCTGCCGAATTGAATGAGCCGTAACTGAATTCGTCATAAATATCCGCAACGTCGACAACTTCTACCGTAAAGCCCTGTCCACGGCGGTAATTCGCCCACGTATTCGCCGCCGCCATAAAGTCGGGGGCTGAGTAGGAAATGATGACCATCTTGGCATTATGGTTAACGGTTGAGAGCGTTGACGGAACATTCGGCGTCACCGATGCTGCCTGTAGGACCGACGACGGCGTGATCGTGTGGTTGCCGCTGCCGGTTGAGGTCAGGTTTATCTTTCCGGTCGTATTGCCGAGATCGGTCGCGTGCGCGAGGGTGTCGTACAGAGATATCGAATCGCATCCGCTCACGCGGACATAATAGTCAGTCGCCGCAACGAGTCCGCCGGGCAGCGTTCCGGTTGACGTAATTTGCCCCTTCATACCCGTAAAGAATTGGTGGCCCGTCAGCGTCACCTCATCGGTAGCCACATTCCAACTGGCCGATGCAGCGGAACGCGGGTCGGGTGTTGCCGCCTGTGCAAACAGGTTTTTGCCGCGATAGGACGGTAGCTTGACGCCATAGCTACAGCCATTCTGCACGGTCTGTAGCGCGGGGACTACCGAAGGCCTGCCATCTATCGAAGTGTCAAAAACCCGGATGTTCGCCGAGGAAAATCCGCCCAGCACAGCCGTCTTGCGGGCGGGTGAGTTGAACAGGAGCGTATTTTGAACCGCCTGAAACTTGCGAGAGTAAGTTATGGTGACCGAGTCGAAAGCGCTCTGATCGGCAAAAGAGGGTGTAGACAGATCAAACGTGTTCACTCCATCGATTAGAAAGCCCACAGGAATCGATTTTTGACCCGAATAACTTGTGGCACCATTACCAGTCACAGTTCCGAGATCATGCCCGTTGATAACAAGCCTAACGGCGTGAGCCCCCGAGGTGTACCCGACCATTTTTAGGGTTACGGTTGCATTTCCAAGGGCTGTGGTATCCACTCCCCGCAAATTGACCGCTATACTTATCGGGTTCGCCGAGTCGCCAACATTGGGGCCAAAATAATTTTCCGCATCGCCATTCTTAAGCCCCTGGTTAAACTCAATTCGTATCTTCTTCTCCAAAGTCGCCTGAAAATTATTGGCCGCAACCGTCCCGAAGATCGATTTCATGAGGCCATTCTCCATCCGTTTACCACCGGTATTGTCGGCTATCAGGTAGTAGACACGGGTGTCGGACTCTACGTCGTCTCGTCCTTTGCCGTAAAATTCGATGTACTGGTCATTTACTCCGACGATAATGGCCTGCTCAATCCCCTCCATGAACAGCCGCCAGTTGGCTGAGGTGCTTGAGAGATTAAATCCGGTCGCCTGTAGCTCGGCACGCGTGACACGGTATAGGCCTTCCGCTTTTATACCGATCTTGACGCCCGGTTTTGCGGCGATGGCGCGCTGGGCGGTGATATCCGGTGATTTCTCCGGTGCGCTCAATTCGGGTCGGCTCGTTTTTTCTATGTCACCATTTGTCGACTGGGCGGCGATCTCAAACGATTCCGTCGTTCTGCCGGCAATCATTGAGAGATTAGTGACGAAATTTGCACTCGTCTGGTTGCTCAGGGTTTTGTTGCCATCCATCGTGATGCTCTGGACAACGTATGTCGTGCTGGTCGTGCCTTGCGGATCGTATTGCTGGTATTGTTCTTCCTTTAGCGTCCGGTTTCCGACACGGGAGGCTGAGCCGAGGACCATAGTCTGGCTGACCCTTTCCAAACTCTTCGCCCCGACCCGGTAAACATAAAAACCGGCGTTGCTCGTCTCCGAGACCATTTGCCAGCGAACCAAAACGCCCCGCCCGTCCGAAAAAGCCTCGACGTGGTCAAACTGCGCAGAGGCGCCGACCACCCCGCCGTCAGATCTGTTTATTTGAGCAAACGCCGGGAGACAGGCGGAAAGTAAAACCGAAAACGTAAGTGCAGCCGTTGCGATCTTCTTCATTTGACACTCCAATAAAACCCCGAAGCAATCGGCACTAAAATACTTAAACCCCAAGTAACTCAAATTTATCACCCCTTGACGCAGTATAACAAGAAAGATTTAGACGCTAATTTGATTGGTCCCGGCCGCTAAAAGTTGCCAGCAAACCCAATTAACATTATGTAAAAAGCAATTTCGCTATTGATACATGCATTTTAGCGAGAGATCTATTCCCCGCTATCCCGCGATCAATTGCCGCAGCACATACGGCAGGATGCCGCCATTCTTGTAATATTCGATCTCGATCGGGGTGTCGATGCGGAGTTTGAGCGAGATCTCGCGTGTCTCTCCGGCGGCGTTTGTGATTCGCATCGCGACATCCTGAAGCGGTTTGATGTCGGCGTTTTCGAGACCGATCAGATCGAATGTCTCCGTTCCGTCCAGCCCGAGGCTCGCGGCCGATTCCCCGTTTTGGAATTGCAGTGGCAGTACGCCCATGCCGACGAGATTTGAGCGGTGGATGCGTTCGTACGATTCGGCGACGACGCCCTTAACGCCCATGAGTGCAGTTCCCTTCGCGGCCCAGTCACGCGAGCTGCCCGTCCCGTATTCTTTACCGGCAAAGATCACAAGCGGCGTGCCCTCGGCCTTGTACTGCATCGCGGCATCGTAGATCGTCATGTCTGCTCCGTCGGGCTGATGTTTTGTCATTCCGCCTTCGATCGGGGCCGCCATAAGGTTTTTGATGCGGACGTTGGCAAAGGTCCCGCGCAGCATGACGCGGTCGTTGCCTCGTCGTGAGCCGTACGAATTAAAGTCTTTCGGCTCGACGCCAAGCTCCTGTAGATACAGTCCAGCAGGTGAATTTGCCTTGATCGCACCGGCCGGTGAAATATGATCCGTCGTGACCGAATCGCCAAATATCGCCAACGCCCTCGCTCCGGTGACATCGCTAAAACTTCCCGTTTCCATCGAGAAATTTTCAAAAAACGGCGGTTCCTGAATATATGTCGAGTCGCGGTCCCATTCGTAGATCTGGCCAACGCTCGTCGCGATGTCGTTCCAGAGCGGGTTTTGCTCGGCAAATTCTGAATAGAGTCGTTTATAGGTCGCGGGATCGAACGCGGTTTGGAGATACTGTTTAACCTCGTCAAGAGAGGCCCAGATGTCCTTTAGATAAACATCGTTTCCTCCGCTGTCCTGTCCGAGCGGGTGAAGATAAACGTCCTTAACGACCGTCCCCGCAAGCGCATAAGCCACGACGAGCGGCGGCGACATCAGGAAATTGGCCTTGATGTTCTGGTGAACGCGGGCTTCGAAATTGCGGTTACCCGACAGCACCGAAGCCGCGATAAGGTCGTGTTCGACGATCTGCTCCTCGATCGACGGGTCGAGCGGCCCGGAGTTGCCAATACAGGTCGTGCAGCCGTAGCCGACGAGGTTAAAACCGACCTGATTGAGATACTGCTGCAAGCCGGCCTTTTCGAGATATTCGGTTACGACACGCGAGCCTGGGGCCAACGAGGTCTTAACATACGGCGGCACCTTCATGCCTTTTTCGGCGGCTTTTTTTGCGACAATGCCGGCGGCGATCATGACCGATGGATTCGACGTGTTCGTACACGAAGTGATCGCGGCGATCAGCACGTCGCCGTTGCCGATCGTCGTATTTATCGACGGATGCTCGTCCTCGTGATATTCCACGCGGTCAGGCGTCGGCCGGTTGTTCATCATCTCGATCTCGGTCGTGACGTTTGTATTGTCGGGCGAAACGGTGTCATGGATCGATTCGGGCGTCGATTTCTGTGCCTGTTCACCACCGCCTGTCGCAGTTTCGCCTCTTTCGGTGCCCATCGAGACCGGATAGCGCTTGTCGAGATCCTCATTAGTTTTACCGTAACCGCCATCGACCAGCGATTTGGTGAAAAGCTCGATAAAGCGGTCGTCGAGATTCGACAATTCGATACGGTCCTGCGGGCGTTTCGGACCGGCAACGGACGGATTGATCGTGTCGAGGCCTAGCTCGACAACGGTCGTGTAATCGACCTCGCCATCCAGTGGAATGCCGAACATTCCCTGTGCCGTGTAGTAATTTCGTATCGTGTCGATATGTTCCTGTTCGCGGCCTGTATTGCGGAAATAATCAAGCGTCTTTTCGTCTACCGGGAAAAATCCCATCGTGGCACCGTATTCCGGGGCCATATTGGCGATAGTCGCTCGGTCGGTGGCGTTCAATGCGGTCGCTCCCTCACCAAAGAACTCGACAAACTTGCCGACAACATTGGCCTTTCGCAGCATTTCGGTTATTCGCAACACGAGGTCGGTCGCGGTCGCGCCCTGCGGCAATTCGCCGGTCAAGTGCACGCCGACGACGTCCGGTGTCAGGAAATACACCGGCTGCCCGAGCATCCCGGCCTCGGCCTCGATACCGCCGACTCCCCATCCGACGATCCCCAAACCGTTGATCATCGTCGTGTGCGAATCGGTCCCGACCAGCGTGTCGGGAAAATAAACGCCGTCCCGCTCGAACACCCCTTTCGCCAAATACTCAAGATTTACCTGATGGACAATACCGATCCCCGGCGGCACTACGCTAAAGCCATTGAACGCCTGCGTTCCCCACTTCAAGAAGCGGTAACGCTGGTCGTTTCGCTTAAACTCCATCTCCATGTTCTTTTGATACGAAGCCTCGCTGCCCGCGTAATCGACCTGCACCGAATGATCGATCACCAGATCGACCGGCACCAGCGGCTCGATGACACCAGCGTCCTTGCCCATCCTTTGAACAGCCGACCGCATCGCCGCCAGATCGACCAACAGCGGCACGCCAGTAAAATCCTGTAAAATAACTCGTGCCACAACAAACGGTATCTCGTTCGAACGCTCATCGGTCGCCCCCCAAGCGCTCAATTGCCGCACATGGTCCTCGCCAACCCGCTTCCCTCCGTCAAAATTACGTAGTACGCTCTCAAGCACAATACGTATCGAAACCGGCAGCCGCGAGATCGCCCCAAGCCCCGCATTCTCAAGCTGCGGCAGCGAATAATACGTGCCCTCCGAGCCATTTCCAGTAGTAAATGTTTGCCGTGTATTAAACAGATCGTGTGTCATAGTGATGAATATGTGCGAAACCTAAACTACCAGTATAAAAGGGTGTAGGAGAAAATCAAAGAAGGGGAAATTCCAACTACTTCCGTCGCATAGCGACCATATGACTTTTAGCCGTTGGCGGCTCTTTTTCTCAGAACCGCCTGCGTCAGCGGGGCGGATCGACGTCCCCTCGAAAGTCGGCTCCCGTGAAAGGTGATGCCGCGATTCGTGTCTTCGTTCCCCCTCCTGACGAGGCTGTGTCAAAACTAATATGGCGAGTGATGTATAGTTTTTAAAATTGCCGTTGCCTTTAGGCAACGGTTGAGGCTATCCAAAATGCCCCGGGGCTTCAGCCCAATGCATTAGTTTGGGCTAAAGCCCATCAATTTTTACTTGTTCTTCCGTTGCCTGAAGGCAACGGCAATAAAATTCTTTGATTCAGATCGGGTTTTGACACAGCATCTGACGCGGGAGGCCGGCTGAACTGTTACGGGACACTTACGGTGTTTTTCCCTTTTTGAGCAAGTTGTTTTATAATTACGAGTCGCTAAAATACGGCGCCTTCGTCTATCGGTTAGGACGCAAGGTTCTCAACCTTGAAAGAGGGGTTCAACTCCCCTAGGCGCTACCATTCTTGTCAGAACCACCTGCGGTAGCGGGTGGTTTAACGCGAAACCAAGTCATGTCGAAAATATTCGAAAAACCATCTTCAACCACCCGCTACCGCAGGTGGTTCTGACACGGAGGCTTATGATCGTCACAACAGGAATCGAGGTTCAAGGTAAGCAGATAGCGGAATATCTCGGCGTCGTTCGCGGGATCGTAGTGCGTGCGACCGGCATCGGCCGAGGCATTGTTGGCGGGCTGAAATCCATTATGGGCGGCAACATCGAGGAATGGGCCCACGTTTGTGAACAAGCTCGTATGGAAGCCTTTAACCGCATGATCCAGCACGCACACGAGATCGGTGCCGACGCCATTATCGGCATGCGCTACGACGCAACCGAGTTTTCGCAGGGATCAACCGAGGTGCTTGCATACGGCACGGCTGTCAAATTAAACTAGAACAGCGGCGAACGCTCTTCGCTCCCGATCCTGAGGTCGGATATCCAACGCACAAACCGGTTTCGCAGCCGTCGCGGATCGACGAATTCGGTGATGCCGGTCGCTTTGCGGACTTTGCCATCAGCGAGTTCGAGCGTGATCTCGCTCAGCATTTTCACTTCGGAAAACCCTGAACGAAAAGCGATTACCGGTTTCACAGTCAGCTTGAGGTTCTCAGCATTAAAGGACATCCGTCGCGGTATCAGCAGGCCGCAGCGGTCGCGGCGATAGTCACCGGCCTCGCAGACGACATCCCGCTCGTCGATTTTGCCGCTGCGGATAAGGTACAGGCTGCCCGATGCTGATTGATTTCGAACGCCGCCGTGGCGTTCAAACACGACGGTGGAATCAGTAAAATGGGCCCGGCCCCACATTCGCGAATCGAGATCGCGGTAATGTACATTCCGGCTCGTTATCTGGTCGTGATACCCGGTTCCGCGAAACTGGACCATTTTTCGCGTCTTGCCGCGTCGTCCGATGAGCGTGATCTTGCCGCTCACGTCGGAGCGCGGGGCGACTACGTTCCAGACGGCGGCGGAATTGGTTTCCGCCGGGGTGCAAAGATCGGATTCGATCATCAGCCATTCGAGTTCGGCACGAATACGCCGTCCGCCAAAGGTTCGCAGATCCACAATTACGACATAACCCGCACCGTATTCCGCCGTTTCAACCCGAAATGACGATCCAACGATCGAGCATCCCGCATTTGACCCCGAACGAAAATCACCTTCGACATATTCATTTATCGAATGAAGAACGGGTTTTCCGTCGACCGAGTAAACAAACGAAACGGCGGGAAAGCGGTGTTGGCCGGAGTAGACAACGTCCGGTTCCGTGGCGGAATTGACGACGAAACGCGGCGACAGGATGTAATTGTCATAAAACGTAATCACCAGGGCCTCGCGCCCATCATCGGAAACGGCGTCGAAATGCCAGCTTTCAAAAGCGTTAGGGCCGGCAAGATTGTGCCACCCGCTGTCTTTCAGACTCGAACAGAACGACACGCTCGGCGCGCTTTGGAGACCACTCGTTTCAGCCATTTGATTACCGTTGAGACCTTGAGGATTTCGAATTCAGCATCGCAGATATGAAAAAAAATGGCAAACTTTCTGCCCCGAAATGAATCTCTAACCGTGTGATCGACTCACCCTGAAATCACCGATCTGAGAGGAGAAAAAATGAAGAGTATATCCACCATAGGTTTATTTATTACGGTCCTTAGTCTTGGACTTTTCACGACCGGCTGCCCCGAACACACAAGCATCGCGGACATCGAGAGAAATCCGTCAAAATACCAAAACAAGGAAGTTGTCGTGGTGGGCCGTGTCCAGGACAGCTACGGTCTCGGCATTCCCGGTACAAATATCGGCGGGGGAGCTTATAAGATCGACGACGGTACGGGATCTATCTGGGTGTTTGTCACCGACGGCAATGTGCCTTCGAAAGGCGCCGAACTCGGCGTAAAAGGCACGGTCGGCAGCGGCGTCAACTGGAAAGGCCGCAACTACGGACTCGGCATTTACGAAGAAGACAGGCGTTATAAAAAACGGTGATGAAGCGCTAATATTATTGCATTTCGCTATTTGCAGAAGCCCGCCCGTGAGCAAGGGCGTAACATTCAACTTGGAGGTCACGCCCTTGCTTACGCGCGGGCTTGCGGCACCTTTTATGGACTCAATTCTATCCGCATTTGACCGCCGCTTTCTCCTGATCGACGCCCATTCACGGGAATTAATATCGAAGCTGGCTGAGTCGACGCTCTACAAGCGTCCACGAGAAACGAGACTCGAAATGGCCCCGTTCTCTTGCGGTGAATATATTCTGCGTTCGGCGGCCATGGTGGAAAAGACGTTCGGCGGCATCACTACGCGGCTATGGGACGACCCTTTCGAATGGACGCTCCCGGAGAAACTAAGCGATAAGCAAAGCGTGGTTACCTATCTCGACGAGGTCGAGGCGACCCGAACGAAGGGCTTTGCATTTTTTGGCTCCGACAACGACCTTAGACGCGAGATACCGGCTCCCGAAAAGCTGCGTACGATTTTTGAAATATTGCTCGAAACCGTCGCTTTGGCTGAGCATTTTCAGGGGCGTGCGTTTGCCCTGTTTCAGGTATTGTCGGATGACCCGCTTCCCCGTCTCTGATTTCATTGCATAACGAACTTTTTCATGTAAGAATTCGTTTAGACTTGAGACTTTAACGAACTTTAAATTTCAGGAGCGAATCAATGCACTGTCCTAGCTGCGGACAACAACAGGTTTCGAACGACACAAAATTTTGCTCGCGTTGCGGCATGCCTTTGGTTCTGGTCTCGGAATTGCTGGTGCACGGCGGTTTTCTGCCGCAGCTTGCGGCCCTCGACAATCAGAAAAAAAGTATTTTTACTAAGAAAAATGGCGTCGTTTTCGGCGTTTTCTGGTTTATTTTCCTGACAATGTTTTCGACGGCATTTTTCGGGATAATTAACGCGCCTGACGCGCTGATCGGCGTTATCGCAATCACCGGCGTCTTTGGTTCGATGATGATAATCCTCGCATCGCTGATATTTTTTCGCAGCTCAAAGCCGTCGATGCCATTTCCGCAGCAATTTCAGGCGGCCCCATCGCAAGGCCTTTATGGCGTTAATCAGACGGCCCTTCCTCCGCAGCAATCCGTTCCGGCTTCCGCATATACAACGCCTGGGCCCGGAACATGGCGTGACACCAACGATCTACAGCCGACCAGCGTTACGGAAAATACAACCAGACTCTTGAACGAAGACGATCGCTAGCAAATATGTTTTGTCCACAGTGCGGCCAGGAGAGAGTTTCAGTTGCGACGAATTATTGCTCGCGATGCGGTTTTCTTTTGACGGCGACTACAGATCTCTTGCAGACGGGCGGCATGAATCCGTTGGCCGTTACACGGAGCATACCGCACGTTCAATCACCTCGCAAACGCGGCCTTAAACAGGGCCTGTTCCTATTTCTACTAACGTTTCTGGTAGCGCCGCTCATGGGCATGATCTCAATGGCATTGCGTATCGAACCGTTTCTGGTCGGGATAGCCGTTGTTGTTTGCTTCATCGGCGGCTTGCTGCGGATGGTATACGCCGTGATGTTCGAATCAGCGGAACCGGGAGCACCAACACTCGAAGAGAAATTGCTTGCCGCTACACCGGCATTCAAAGGCCAACCGCAGCAGCGAGGATTGCCGGAGCCGTCAGTCGCGTACGTCGGGCACGTTTCTCCCGCGATGGGAAACTGGCGGAACACGAATGACTTATCTCCCGCAAGTGTCGTTGAGGGAACCACCCAACTGCTCGAAAAAGAAGATATACCTCAATAGCCGATTGCTTCCCCGTCGCTCCGCGAATCGATAGCTCCCAGCCTGACACCTTTTGCGTCAACCATGACCCCAGTCGCGGACGCGACGTTGCCGGGCCTGTCGGCGAATTTATGCCCGTAACCCGCGAGTATATTGAGCGTATCAGGTGAGAATCCGAATGGCTCATACAGCACCTCGTCCGGCAGCCATTGGTGATGGATGCGGGGAGCGTCAATTGCGGCCTGGATATCCATGCCAAAATCGATGACGTTGATAACTGATTGGGTAACGGCGGAAATGATGCGGGGCCCCCCGCGAGCACCCAATGCGAACCAAAACGAACCGTCCTTTCTTAGAACGATGGTCGGCGTCATCGACGAAAGCGGCCGTTTGCCAGGCTGAACCGAGTTTTTCTCGCCCTGGATCAACCCAAACATATTCGGTTTGCCAGGCCGAGCCGCAAAATCGTCCATCTGGTCATTCACCAGAATGCCCGTTCCCTTTGCCGTGACGCGTGAGCCGTAGAGGTCGTTAATAGTATAGGTGTTGGTAACGACCCCTCCATCCGCGTCGATGACCGTGAAATGCGTCGTGTCCATCGATTCCGCACCGGGAATGTCGCCGTGACCGATCTCACGGCTGTTCGACGCCTTGGTTAGATCGATCGAGGCGCGCCGGACGGCGGCGTAGCTTTTGTCCATCAATTTTGCTACCGGCACCGAGGCAAAATCGGGGTCGCCCATAAACTCCGCTCGGTCGGCAAATGCCCGCCGCATTGTCTCGGCGACAACGTGATACTTCGCAGCCGAATTATACTTCATTTTGGTAAGGTCATAGCCCTCGAGCATGTTGAGGATCTCGATCATTACGATCCCGCCTGAGCTTGGCGGCGGCATTGTGATGATCTCGTTTCCGCGATAAGTCCCGTGGAGTGGGATGCGTTCCTTTGCCTTATAATTCTTTAGATCTTCGAGAGTGATGAGTCCGCCGTGGGCTTTCATATCGTCCGCGATCAGCCGGGCCGTCTCGCCCGCATAAAAGTCGGCGGAACCCCTTTGCTCGATCCGCGTTAAGGTGCGCGCGAGATCCGGTTGTTTGAAAACGTCACCTTCCTCATAAAACTTGCCGTCATTGAGGAAAATGCGTTTGCTCTCGTCGTATTTTGCGAGGGTTTCCTTATACGATTTGAAAAGCTCTGTGAGCCTGTATGACAAAACGTAGCCATCCTGGGCAAGCGTCCTCGCCGGTCGCACCAGGTCTGCCCATTTTAGTTTGCCTGACCCGTATTTGTTAAAAGCCATTTCAAATCCCGCAATCGTTCCCGGTACGCCCGAGGCGCGATAGCCGACAGTCGAAGAGCCTTCGCCTTTTATCAGGTTTCCCGCCTTATTAACGTAAATGTCGCGATTCGTTGCCTTCGGAGCCATTTCGCGGTAATCGATCGCGTGTGCAACGCCATTTTTATCGCGGATTAGCATAAATCCACCGCCGCCGAGGTTACCGGCCTCGGGGTAGACTACCGCGAGGGCCAGGCCAACCGCGACTGCCGCATCGACCGCGTTTCCGCCCGCTTTCATGATCTCGACGCCGATCTTTGAGGCCAGTTCGTGCTGCGAGGCGACCATTGCGTGTTTGCCTCGAACGGGTTCACGCCATTCTGCGCGAATCGTGAGATTGGACGGTATGACGGATAAAGTCAGAGCGACAAGGAAAACGACGGCTAAAGCCTTACGAAACGGATTGGTTCTCATACACGCACAATAGCAAATGTTGCCTGTCGCGACAAATTTTCGCTTGGCAAAAGATTGACTTTTCTATTTCGGACAAAAGAGTTACAGTTTATAATTCGCGACCAGATAAGTTGTATTTTTCTTGTTCTTTTATCCGACATGATCGACGACGGTAGTAGTAGTAGAAATGGACTTTACGCGCTTTTCCCCGAAAAAGTTAGTGCAAAATGCGCGCCGCCTCTCGATGCGCCTCCGTCGAAGTCTATCTGAATACCGCTACTTCGCCTACATTGCGATCCTGGGTCCCGGAATAATAGCCGCAAACGCGGGAAACGATGCTGGCGGGATCGCCACATATTCGAGCGCGGGCGCCGCTTACGGGTATTCACTTCTTTGGACATTCATTCCGATGACGGTCAGCCTGATCGTCGTTCAGGAAATGTGCATGCGGATGGGCGTTGTCACGGGTCAGGGTCTGGCCGATCTCATACGCGAACAGTTTGGGGTAAGATGGACTGCCTTCGTGATGTTTGCCCTTTTGATCGCGAACACCGGAGTAATTATCTCCGAGTTCGTTGGCATTGGGCAGGCTGCGGAGCTCCTCGGACTTTCTAAATTTGCATTGATCCCCGTTTCCGGCATTGCTATTTGGTGGCTGGTGGTAAGGGGATCACCCAAATACGTAGAACGCGTGTTCCTCGTGATGTCGCTCGTCTTTTTTACCTATGTAATATCGGCCTTCGTTTCAAAGCCTGACTGGTCGGCTGTTGCCGTAAACTTTGTCCGGCCAACAATCAGCACGGATACGGGATATTTGTTTACCGTAATGGCTCTGATAGGTACAACTATTGCTCCGTTCATGCAGATATATGTTCAGTCGGCGGCTGTCGAAAAAGGCATGGACAAGGACAATCTGTCGGTCGCACGGTTCGACGTTATCGTCGGAATGACCTTCGCGGACATGATAGCCGCTTTTATTGTGATATGTACGGCGGCGACTTTGTTCACGGCCGGGATCACAAACATTGATTCCGCCGCAACAGCCGCCGAGTCGCTCGTCCCGATCGCCGGAGTTTATGCCAAATATTTATTTGCAATCGGTCTTTTCGGTGCTTCGATGTTGGCGATGGCGGTCGTTCCTCTGGCCACGGCTTACTCATTAAGCGAGGCCCTCGGATTCGAAAAGGGTTTGTCGAGGACATTTCGAGAGGCACCCATCTTCCTTGGGATATTTACGGCGCTTCTCCTGGTTGGAGCGATCGTTGCAATGATTCCGGGCATTCCTCCGATAACCCTGCTATTGGTTGCACAATGTGTCAATGGCGTACTCCTTCCCGTGCTTCTTTTCGCAATCGTGAAACTCGCAAATAATAAGGAAATAATGGGAGAGTACGTTAACTCAACATTATTTAATTTTCTTGCGTACACAACCGCCATAATCGTGTCTTCCCTGTCGCTCTTGTTGATTGGTAAAACGATTGCTGATATGTTTTAGCTCTGAATATGGTGTCCACATCTCTTCGAAAAAAAGCAGTTTTTGTCATCATAATTGTCGCTGTAGCGGCGATTATTTTGTCGGTTTTGCCGATCGCAGAAGAATGGCTGAGGACGGTCCTGTTGCCGCAATTTGGACTGTCATTTGAAAGCGAGTGGGTATTGCCGAAGTCGCTCGCGAATGACCCGATGAGCAAGACTTTGGCAATCTATGGCCAAATAATCGACTCGGTATTTCGAATTGTAAAGATTCTCGTTTTGATGACGATGGTTATCGCGGTCGTTAGATTTCTCGCCAACCTGATTCTGAGGGCCGCATTAAGAAATTCGTCCCAGAGCGAAGTCGGAACGCTGTTAAAAACAGTCCTCTCGGTCATCGTTTATATAATTGCTTTCTTTGTTGTTTTTCAAACGCAATATCCCAATGTTCCGCTCTCCGGCGTTTTTACTGGCTCCACGATTTTGGGAATTGTTGTCGGTCTTGCGCTTCAGGACACGCTCGGCAACTTGTTTGCCGGTCTTGCGTTGCAGGCGGACCAGTCATTTCAGGTCGGTGACGTGATCTCAATCTCGGGAAAAGGAGTTGGCGTAGTCGAGCGCGTATCTTGGCGGGGCGTTAAAATCCGGACATTTCAGAACAAGTTACTGGTTATCAGTAATGCGGTACTTGGAAAAGAAATGATCGAGGTTGCACCGAAGAATAACCTAAATGCGAGGATAGTATTCTTCAACTCACATTACTCGGCGTCACCGGCGCGGACTATCCAGGTTGTTCGTGACGCGATCCGACAGGTTGAGAATGTTACGCAAAAGATGCGACCGGTGGTGCGGATGCGAGGTCTTGGCGAGAGCGGCATCGAGTGGGAGGTTAAGTATTGGCTCGACGACTATACAAAACATAATGATACTGATGCTCTGATACGGCAGCGGATCTGGTATGTGTTCCAACGTGAAAAGATTGAGTTCGCGTATCCAACTCGCACCTTGCACGTCGAACCCAAACCCGATGAGATCGCTCCGGAAGAGATCGTCAATACGATCACTGATCATCTCAACGAAGTGTCGATCTTCGCTCCATTGTCGGACGAGGAGATAGAGAAACTTGCAAATGCGTCAACCTCCCGCGTCTACGCCCCCGGCGAGGCTATCGTGCGGCTGGGAGGGGAAGGCGGTTCGATGTTTGTGATAATCCGTGGTTCTGTAAAGGTACAAATCCCCGAAAGGTCTTATCAAAAAACTATCAATACGCTTAAAGAAAACGATTTTTTTGGCGAGATGAGCCTCTTGACTGGCGAACCCCGATCAGCCAACGTTATTGCCGAGCAAGAGACGGAAGTGTTGCAGATCCGCAAATATGCATTAAAACCTATCCTAGAAAGCAATCCGACTTTAGTACAGTCGATAGTTGAATTGATTGAGGAAAGGCGTGAGCTGCTCAAAGCGGTTGCCGACGACAATGAAGCGACCGAAAGCGAATCGCGAAAGGGCGTTATGAGATCGATCAGGAAATTCTTTGGACTAAAACAAAATCGCGGATGAGATTTCGCATTAGGCTGGATTTACTGGACGTTTTTATCGTAAATATCGTGCAGCACCTCCGAAATAGTTTTGCGTTCTGCATTTACTTCTTCAGCTTTTACCTTCCTGGATTTCTTGGATCTGGCAAAATCGGCAAATCTATAGGTTATTCCTCGCTCGGATTCGGGTATTTCGTTGGTTTCGTTTGAATCGTCAGTAAAATGCGTTTCACTATGCCGGGAATCCGCGTTATCGACAATGCTGGCCGGGATGGCTTTTTCAGCCGGGGTTTCACTTTCGTTGATTTCAATCTCTGCCCGGCTCGCAGCCAGGAGATCACGGCCTTTATTTTTCCTTGCTCGCTCTAGTGAGCGGACTGCGGCCGATGTGAGCGGAGCCTCGCCGGGAGCACGCTCGATCTTGCGGAGGATTCTCACGTACTCGCGGAGCTCCTTGGTCGGGAAAACGATCGTAGATTCGTCAGAACCGCCTTCTTCGACTACATAACCGAGATGTTTTACTGCAGAGCTTTGATCACCGATCTTTTGGTAAAGAGCACCGAGGCCAAAATGCAGCAGTGGCGGCGCGGCTTTCATCGTCTTTAAGATATCTTCGCCGCGAGCGATCGTTTCCTGAATCTCAAATCCGTACCATCGTCGGTCGTCGTCTCGCAATATCTCGTTTGCGGAAAGGTAAAACTCGAAGATCCTTCGAGTTTCCGTCTTAGCCTCAGACGAGAATGCTTTCCAGATAAAAAAGCCCAGCGTGCCAAGAAAGAAAAGTATAAATACCGGAAAGCCCACAAAATAGAGCATTATCGCGATCGCTCCAAATGCGATCGCGTACTGCCCCTTTTCCTTTAGGGCCGTCGACGATCTCTTTTCAATGGCTGTTTCTTTCACATTAGACCAATACGCCCCGGCTAGCTATTTTGCGGCTCCCGCGTTCGGAGCTTTTTTGGCGGGCCGGCTTTTGGGTTTGGCCGTGGACGATTTTTCATCGGGCTTGGGTTCAGACGAGGTTGCAGCTTTGGTCACTTCTTTCTCAAATTTTGCGCCAAATTGCTCGATAGCGATACCCGCTTTTTCAAATGCTTTAGCCGATGAATCTATCACATATGAAAATGCCTCGCTGATCGTTACGGCCTCCATTTGCAGAAGACTTGCGATCTTTTTGTCGAGTGGCAAGGCCTCGAATTCCGTCTGAACCTTACTTTTGGGTACCTCAGAGCTTTTTGTGTCCTTTTCTTTTTGGTCAGTCATAATATTACGTCTCCCGGTTGATCATTCTGGCCTAGCGGGCAAGCCATTCATTTGACCTACGCCCATGGCGATCAAAATGTTCCGTTTCCTGTCTCGTTCAGGTCAATGAATGGCCGTCTTTACACGTACACGCGGCTGTGCTCCCGGCGGCGTGGTATTTGTTTCGACCGCCAATTGCTGACAGTCCGAACAGACGCCCCACATTCGCAAACTATGATGCGTCGGCCTAAAGCCGAATTTGCCCGCCATTTCATCCTGGAGCGATTCGATGTCAGCTGAGAAAAATTCGATCACTTTGCCGCATTGGGTGCAGATCATATGGTCGTGATGATCGTGATTGTAATGATGTTCGTAATAGGTCCTGTTGTCGCCGAACCGAACTTCGCGAGCCAAACCGGCCTCGGTCAAAAGCTTTAGCGTTCGGTAAACGGTCGTATGCCCGACCGTCGGATCCTTTTTATGGACAAGCCCGTAGAGATCCTCGCTCGAAAGATGGTCTTCGGTGCTCAAGAATATCTCAAGGATCAATTCACGCTGGCCCGTGCGGCGGAGACCCGCAGCCTGAATATGATCCTGAAAGATGCTCTTCTCAACCTCAAATTTATCTTTTTTCTTCACCAGATTTTATAAGATTCTCAAGCTCAATACTACCATTTCAATTTTGATTTCGCCACGGAAACTTTTGTACGCAAAGTGTCTATCCGCTCGGCACTCACGCCTTGTTTGGCGGCAAGCTCGAGTGATCTTTCACCCAAAAGCAGGTAAATTTCGAGCAGATCGTCCGAGACGTATTGGTTCAAAGCGGTCAGATGCCTTGTAAAAGTCTCAATGTCAGCCCGGGCAAAGGTACCGGTCAATGCCGCGGCCGTACTTTGCTCGCCGAGGTTTTGAACCGTACTTTTGACGAGCGGCAGCAGAATTGTCTTCGACTCGTCAGCGGATAGCCCGCATTTGGTCATCATCTCGACCGCTGCATCGAATAGGGCAACAAGATGACCGCAGGCGGTCACGGCTGCCGCGTGATAAAGCGTTTTGAATTTGGTGTCTATCGTAAACGGCTGGCCGCCAAGGTCTTCAACGATCCTTTCACCAATCGCCACCGCCTCCGGATGTCCCTCGACGCAAAAATAAGCTCCCTTAAAACGCTCCGGCCCGAGTTCCGGGCTGCTTACGGAAACCAGCGGATGGATCGAGCCGGTTTTGCAGCCTGCCGACGCGATCGCGTCCAGCACGGACGAGGACAACGCCCCGCAGGTGTGAAAAACGAACGAGTTGGCCTTAACTTTATCGGTAAGAGCGTTTGAAACAGGGATAATTTCGGAATCCTGGGTCGTTATGAAGACAACGTCCGACGAGACCTCGTCAAGTTCCTCAAACGAAATCACTTTGACGCCCGGAGAAAGCGATTTTAGGAGGGTCTGCGGCACGGACGTGTTTCGATAAACGATCTTGTCCATCGAATACTTGTCTTTCGGGACGGCTAACGCGATAGCTCCGCCGACCCGTCCCGCACCTATTATCGAAATGGTGACCATATCGATAAAATATAGTTCATAGGGCCGTCAGGTAAAAATGTTGTCGGCGGAATATTTGAAAGTGAGCGAGGCGGAATTAGGCTTCTGTTTCGGCAAAGATCTCCAGACGATCGATCTCCTTCTCCCAATTGCGAACTTCGTTTGGCAGCAGATCGCCGAAATCTTCAAGCCGCCGCTTATTTACGGGATCCGCCCCGAAAAGGTTCCTATCGGAGCTTTCTGTTGCGGCTCGCAACAGGCTGATCTCGGGAGCGGACAAATGCGTAAACCCATCTGCATCCTGCGGAGCGGTAATCCATTTCTTTAGCGAAGCGGCCTCGTTGGCATTTTTAGCGTTGGCGACAAGGTCGACCGACTCTATAAGCTCTTTTCGATTCTCGGCCAACCGTTTTTGGAGAAGTGAAAGCCCGCTGTTTACTATGAATTCCAATCTGGCGGCCTGATCACGTCTACGCTCAAAGCGTTCCAGGCTAAACGTGCATGAACAAAACGGTTGCGTCGCAAGCAGCTCAGCGACATTCGCGTTACATTCAGAAAGGCGAACCTTGCGAACTACCGCCATCGCACCGTGCGTGAAATTTGAATCGAACCAAGACAGATCGGCAAGGCTCTCGAACGCCATCCATCGCTCCGAGTGCATGATCTCATTCAATTTTTCGCGAGCCTCGCGCCCGTTCATGCCAGCGTCGTGCTTTTCTTTGTAATAGACCGAGTATCGGGCTTTGAAATCATTCCAGATCTCGTCGATCCTGCCGCCGATGGATGCGGCTTCTGCAAAATAACTTGAACCAGTCAAATCAAGCAGCGTCCGCCTTAGACGTTCCACCTCCGGATCGACGGTTGTCTCACTTATGGAAAGATAGGCAATGATTTCATCTCGTTTTGCGGCTCCGAGCGTAAAATCACGGAGTACGTCGAGATCCTTTTTCTTTTTCTCAAAGTCGGATTCGGAATCGGAAAACATCTCCGCAATATTATGGATGCACTCGTCGAGCGGCATCTCATTGCGGGTAAAGGCCTCAATACATTCTGCAACCCCTCCAAAGGTCTTCTTAAGGTTTGCGGCGATCCGCCAGATCGCCGCGCTCAGATTTTCGTCAGAGAGCGTCTCAAATTTTTCGAGTATCCTGGCCGATTTCCATTCTTCGAGCCAGACAGACATGGCCTCAACGATCACCTTTCGGTCATCGGCTGCGTCCAGCGATCTGATCGCGGCGTTACCTGTTATCAATTTTGCCCATTCCCGCAGTCGGTTACTCGTGTAAACCTCGGTAAATGGCTTTGCGATGCCGGCGATATCGTCCCAGATGATCTGGAGATCAAGCGACCGGTGGTTAATGCGGTTGCCGCTAAATGTAACAAACTCAAACTGCCGCTGAGCAACAAGCGACGCCAGCACAAGATGCCGGGCTTCCCGCGTCAGCCCGTATGGTGACGCGACCAATCGCGAGGATAATTCACCGATCGTGACTACCGCGTCATCGGCAAAATCAAGCCCGTTCAACATCGATTTGACAAACGAGAGTTCGCAAATGGCATCAGCCGCGGCGGGAATGTACCCATCGTCGCGTAGCTCCGCTAGGCCGAGCGGCAGGGTGAATGCCTCGGCAAGGGTCTGAACGTCCGCATTCTTTGCCGCCGAGCCTCCAAAGAACTGTCCGGTGAGTTTTGCGGTTTCTTTAATGCCCAGAGGCAGAAAAAAGTCGGGATGCGACGGGTATTCAGCTTCAAACAACGGTTCGAGCATTACCGTAAGCAGATGCGAAAGCGTATGTGCCGCCTGAGCGTCATCGACAAATGGGAATTGCTGGTCACCGAAAACAAGAGTGGCGTCCGTTAAAAACACACGCTTCCAGATCTTTTCGACCGCAATGGCGAGAATATGATTTGCCGAGGAAAACCTTTCGCCCAGCGTTTCGCGCAATTCCGGATCCATTTGAAGAACATGCAAACGCCGAATCGCATCGGTTTCGTCGCCGCTCAATTCACCCAATCTCCATTCAAAGACCGGATGTCCCACTGACCGCGCATCAGGAATAGCTACTTGCTCATTTTGGAACCTTACGAGCATGCTCCAATCGACGAGATCGTTAGGTGTGAAGGCCGCACCGGCGTTTTCGCCAAGTTTCCAAAAGACCTCGCCGTGTCTTGCGGCATTACGCCATTCGACAATGCAGTTTGATGACGCCGGGCTGCCGTCCTCAAAAGTTCCGAGGTCGGAAAATCTCTCACATGCATGTCGCAGCAGGATCGACGAAATGGCATCGGGCGGAATATTCTTTGCGGCTTCGTCCAGCACACTATTCAGATCGTCTTTGGTGGCAACTTTGAAGCAGAATTTCGGAGCAGAGCCGTCACGGGCCAACCGTGTAATCAGCTCCGGCTTTGCGTTCGAAATAGAATCGAGCAGCCCGGCGACATCTATGGACGGGGCACCGGTTTCGCTTTCGTCGACGATCAGCATCGATGCCGCGATATTCGTCGCGGTCGAGCCCTCGCCGTCGAGGGACAACATAAAGAGACCTTTGAGGATGAGCTTTGATGGAAGACGTAGCTGGACGGGCGTCTTCGAGACCACATCCCTGTCGATCTCGTCGAACGCAGCAAACGACTCGGCGAGATCCGGTAAATTCCGCATTTTTTTCTCGACGGCGTCAAATATCTCGTCGAGACCGATAAGCGAATTGGCAGGCCGACCCAGGATTCGCAAACCGGCCTCGGATGCGAATCCGAGCATAGCGAAATCATGTAGAAAAAGCCGTATCAGCGGAGCGATCTCAAGCGTCGCCGGATGCAGCGGATAGAGCGACATAAATCGCTGTTCGCTCCATCTGAAACCGGGCAGCACGCTGGAAAAATATTTGTAGATCTCCTGCAAGATCGGCTGGGCATGATCTTTCTTGGCAAAAACATGCGTGTCGACGACCTTGTAGAGATGCTCCTGATCGAGATAATCGATGCTGAAATTGCCTGCGATAGACGAATTCGCACCGTCCGCCCCGGCGATGTCGTCATCCAGGGCGAGAGCCACAAATATCCCAAGCGTCTTTGCCGTTTCCGCGATCTTGCTCAGTACCGCCCCGTCATCGCGTGAAACACGCGAATCTCGCCCGAGAGCCGTATCGATCACAACGACCAACGGAGCTTCACCTGCTTTCTCGGAAGCCGCCCTCAAAAGCTCGTCAAATGAATCGCTCAGCTCCGAGGGCTGAACATTCATGACCGGGGCGAGGCCCGCTTTCAATTCGTCAAGCAGCGTGTCCCTAGACCCCCGTCGTACGAATGCAACCGCATGTGGCCGCCGTGAGAGGCGGTCGGCACGGGAGGCGACATGCTGGTCGCCGATCGTACCGCGAAGATCGGGACGCGAGACGATCGCCGCAAGGACCGCGAGGAAATGGCTTTTGCCGACACCGCGAAACCCGGCAAGAGCGGCAGCGGTGCCGCGCTCGGTCGATACGTTCGCAACCGAGTCCAGCCATTTGGCCATCAGATCCGAAGTTATGTCTGTAAAATGATACCCCAACAGGGTCTGGGCTGGATCCGCCGTAAAGTCTTGAAGACTTGAGAACGGACGGACCTCGATTATATCTTTTACCTTTTCTTCGACGCGCTTCATTATTGAAATACCAATGGCCGCTTCGCCGCGGGCAGTTTATTGTGACTGGATAAGGGCTGTTAGCGGCGAGTCGAACTGACGTACCGCAATGGGTATTTTAACAAGTTTGATCAAATAAGAAAACAACTTTTATTTGCTCGGAAGACCGGTCGATAAAAAACTGCCGTGATTCACACATTTCACAACTAATTTCGCGGCAAGTGCATCATACACACGTTGATTGAAACAATACTTAAGGCTACAATTTTCGTAGTCGGGCATTAAGAAATTGGAGACTCAATATGCGTAGCGGAATTTTTGGAAAAACTTCGGCGGTTTTGCTCGTGTCGAGCATGTGGTTTGGCGCCATTGCGGTCGTCCCCGGTGCGGGATTTGCGCAGGCACCGGATAAGGACGCGGCAAAAACTGACGCCAAGGACAAGGATAAAGGTGCTGTCAAACCGACATCCACGCCCGCTCCGGCGGCAACCGGCCCTTTGACGGAAAAAGACGACCCGGCGCAGATAGGTAAACGCAATATTAATAAGGGCACCGACAAATTTTTCGGATGGCTCGGGGGATCGCAGCAAAAGGAAATGCAGATCGGCCGTCAGCTCGCCCTGGAAGTCGAGCAGCAGTCCAAAATGGTCGACGATCCCGTTATTACGGAGTATGTAAACAGGGTTGGCCAGAATATCGTTCTCCACTCGGATGCGAAGATTCCGTTCACGATCAAGGTCGTCGATAGCGACGAAGTGAATGCATTCGCACTGCCCGGCGGCTTCTTTTTTGTTAACAAGGGGTTGATCCTTGCCGCAGACAATGAAGCGGAGCTTGCGGGCGTAATGGCCCATGAGATAGCACACGTTTGTGCCAGGCACGCCATGGAAAATCAGGGCAAGGGTGCTTTCATGAACTATGCCGCCCTCGCCGGAATTCTTTTTGGCGGCGCGATCGTCAGCTCGGTGCTCCAGAATGGCGGCGGTATAATGGCGGGGCTTGCTTCACTCAAATTCTCGCGTAGTGCCGAAGAAGAGGCGGACAGGCTCGGTGTCCAATACTTGTATGCGTCAGGCTATGACCCGACGGCAATGTCGACGATGTTTGAAAAACTTGCCGCCCAAAATAAGAGCAAACCCGGCAAGGTGGCAAAACTTTTTACCACCCACCCGCAATCGGTAGACCGTCGCGATACGAGCCTTCAACTGGTAGCTCGATTCCCTGAAAAAGATGAGTATGTCATCAGCACCTCCGAGTTTCAGCGGGTTAAAGGCCATCTGATGAAGATCACCAATGCCAAGGCAGGTGTCTCGACCGACTTCGACCCGGCCGATGATAGCCGTCCGTCTTTGAAGAAACGTCAGCCCGATGCGGCGGATACAGGAAACTCAGATAGCGGCAGCTCAAGCTCGTCGTCCGACGGACCGCCTAAGCTCAAAAAGCGCGACGATCCGGACCCGAAGCCGACACCTACGCCATCCCCTGAACCCTAATAGTGAAATGAGGCCGTCTGAAAAGGCGGCCTCGTTTGTTTCTCTATCAATAACCAGCAATACGGCTATGCGGATCGCCGAGCGGAAAAGCTGGGGAGCCTGTCTCCTGACTTTTTTGGTATTTAAATCGCCTCCACCTTCAGGTGGAGGTTCGAGGTGCAAACCGGAGTTTCGGCTTTAGCCAAATAAATAACAAAAGTAACTCCTTTTGGCTGTAACCCAACAAAAGTGGGCACAACGGGCGGTAATGGCCAATAGGAAAACTCTTTTGATGAATTTGTGCTAAAGCCCGGCTTCTATCTAACAACTGTCCTCCACCTAAAGGTGGAGGCAATTTATAGGAGTTTTGAGACATTCTCCCAGGCTTTTCCGAAGATGCTAATAAAGGAGTCTGCGGCTGGAAATGGGCGGCGGCACCGCAAAATACAGCGTTAGCAGTTACGGCGAAGCATAGTTTTGCCGCTCGGCAAAGCAATTGAATGACGCCATCGGCTTACGGCTGTTTTTGTATCGGTGCCGTCTGTGGCGTTGGAGCGGCCTTGGCTTGCGGGGCTGCGTCTCGGATCACCGTCGTCAAGGCCTTAGGGATCTGATTAACCAGGATATCTCCCTGATTTTCGATCACCTGGTCGATCATCTCAAATTTTTCCTTGTTAAAGTTGCGTGTCATCAAGACACCGTCCTTGTCGATCGTCATTGGATAAACGCCGAAAAACTGGTTCTTAAAGTTCTGAAAGAACGACGGTTCCGCACAAGGTGCGATCGCGGCCCGTTCCGGGTTTGCCGGAGGCACAGTCGCACCCATCAGCCCGAGCTGCTCCTTTGCCTTGTCCAGCCACTCGCTGTTCGGATAATCGGTGACTATCTTTTGAAAATAACGCGCCGCCTGATCGGTCTCTTCCTCGACAAGATAAGTATTCGCTATTTTGTAAAGGGCCTCGTCCATAAAGCAAAAATTCGGGTATTTATTGAGTATCTCTATATAACGCGACTGAGCTCCCTTAAGCCCGGCATTTTTTTTCTGATCAACGGCGAGAGAATAGTAAAAATTCGCGATAAGCAAATTGTGCAACCCGAGATTGTCCTGAACCTGTCTCAATCTTTCCTGTGCATCGGGTATCAGGATGGATTTGGGATATTGCTGCATCAAAGCCTTAAGCCGCGACTCGGCCCGCTTTGCATTGGTCGCCTGGCGGTCCGGCAAACCAACCTGACGCATTTCAGATTCGGCTATCTTTAATACAACCCGGTCCGCAAGCGGATGGGTCGGGAAAAACGTCAGCCAGTCGTTATACGCCGCGATTGCCTGGATCAATGAACTAGAAGATCCCTCGAGGTAAAACGAATCACCAACGGCCAATTTTGACATCGGCAGATAGGGTGAATCGGGATAGGTCGTGATGATCGTCTGGAAAAGCAGCCGGCCGACATCGTTATTGCCCTTGCGGACCTCGCGGGTTGCGACAACAAAAAGCTCACGGTCGCGGCCCGGGCTCACCGTTCCCATCAGTTCCTCGTATTCATCTTTGCCGCCCTTGCCGAAAATGCCGAGGAATTTGCCTTTTTTCTTTCCGTCTTTGAGGTTGCCTACCTGATTTATGGGATTTGCCCGGGCACTGGCGGTTTCTAATTGTGCGGTGTCGACGCGGGTTTGTAATTCCGAAACGGACTGTTCGAGCGAGCCGACATCGGCACTCTGATATTTCTCACCGCGATCCAGCTTGCCGTGGAGATTGCTGACGTCTCCCTGAAGGCGGGCCGCATCCTTTTCCAGCGACTGCATGCGGCTCAGCGGGGTTTCAAGCTTTGTCTTGTCATCCTTTTTCGTCTTATCTTCTTTGGTTTCGTCTTTTAAAACCGAAATGGCGCTGCTCAGGCTTCGCCGCATACGGTCCAGTTTGTCACGCATTACATCGAGTCGCTGTATGTCGGTTCCGTCGTTTGCCTTAACCTGGCCAAAACCCGAAACCGAAAGCGTCAAGACCATCAAAAAAGTGAGAATGACTGCACGTCTGGTATCAATTAACATAATGCCTCAAATAAAAAACGCCGGCTGAGACAAAATCTCATTGCCGTAAAATGCTCTCTAAACCCAATTTGTACCTTTTTCGATCAATCCCTTGACGGCCGCCGTTGCATCGCCCCGTCCGTAGACCGCGGAGCCCGCAACGATCATTTCGGCTCCGGTCCTGACGATCTCGCCTATATTGGATTCATCGATGCCGCCATCGATCTCGATCCTGACCGGCAGCCCGCTAAGCGTGATCATCTCTTTCAAACGTCGCAGCTTATCGATCATCGTCGGGATGAAACTCTGGCCGCCAAACCCCGGGTTTACCGACATCAACAGAATAAAATCGGCGTAAGGTAATGCTTCGGTCAGCAGTTCGATCGGCGTCGCGGGGTTGACCGCCACACCCGCTTTTGCGCCCGATTCCCTGATCGCGGTCAACGTGCGGTGCAAATGATGATCGGCTTCAACATGGATCGAAACCATATCGGCACCCGCCTTGACGAAATCAACCGCATAACGCCCCGGCTCGGAGATCATCAAATGGCAGTCGATCACCATGTCCGTCGCTTTTCTGATCGATTTGACCACTGGCAGCCCGATGGTGATGTTCGGTACAAAGCGCCCGTCCATCACGTCGACATGGAGCATCTTGGCCCCGCCCGCCTTTACCGCCGCGATTTCGTCCGCGAGCCTCGTAAAATCCGCCGATAAGATCGAAGGTGCTATTTCAAACATTCCATTTTCGCTTTTGATTTGTTGCCGCAATCGCCTCTCCGGTTGCTCAAACATTAGGGCTGCTTCACCGGAGGCTTTGGCTTCACGATGTTCAGCCCCGGCCGGTTTGACGCGGGAACGCGGTTTGGCGTCTGGGCATTCTTGTTCGTTTTATCTGTCGAATTAGTCCCGTTGCCGGTTTCCTTCTTGTTGGAATTTGAGTCTGTCGAATTAGAATTTGAGTTGGACGTGCTAGTATTCACGTCACGGGTCGTGTCAGCCTTCTTGTGATTCGAGTTGGTATTTGCCTTCGGTTTTTTCGGCTTATCCGTGATCATTTCCTCGATCTTTTCGGTATCGTCCTCGTCAGTGTTCTTTTTGATCGTCTGCGGCGTCTCGTCACCCTCGGCATGTTTGCTCGTGACAACGAGAATCATTTGACCCGTTTTTACCGTCTCTCCGGCTTTCGGCAGTTGTTCGATCACGGTATTAGGCTTTTCGGTGCTTGGCCGGTCGGCGCGTTTTTTTAGTTTCAAGCCCAATGAAGCCAGCTCCCGCTCGCTGTCGACAAAATCTTTGCCGGTAATATCGGGCACCTTGACCTCAGTGCCCTGAAGCGACATATAGACGACGCCCGCAAGCCCAAACAAGAACGCGCCCGCCAGCAGCGCAACCGCCGCCAGTTTACCGATAGCCGAAACTCCTGAACTAAGAAAACTCACAAATCTATCTCCAAAAAACCAAAACGAGAGTTTAGCACTATTTGCCCAAAATGCGGAACGCAGGCAAGTAAATTAGACCGTTTATTCCGGAACATTTTTACGGAAAGCCGCGATAAAAAACCCATCCATGTTGTCTAGATGCGGCCATGTCCGGGCAAATCCGTCACGAGTCAAAAAGCTGTCGTGGACACGGGGCGGTTCCTTTTCAAAATCTGCCTCACCGGCAAGGAATCTATCCGCGACCAGTTCATTCTCTTCCCGTTCCAGCGAGCACGTAGAATAAACCAGAGAGCCACCGGGTTTCACCAGCTTTGATGCATTTGTAAGGATACCGAGTTGTTTTGAAGATAACGCGGAAACATCCTCAGGGGTAATGGAATACCTGATTTCCGGATTGTGACGGATCGTGCCCGTCCCGGAACACGGCGCGTCGACGAAAACCGCGTCAAATACGCTATCTGCGAATGGCAGAGCCGTCATCGCATCGTACTGCACAACATTTACAAATTCGACGCCCTGCCGCATGCAATTGTCGCGCAGATACTCGACCCGCGGCCAATATAGATCGCCTGCGACCGCTAATTTTAGGCCCAAATTGAAACGATGGCCGATCAGCCCTGTTTTTCCGCCTGGGGCTGCACAGACGTCCAAAAGGAGACCGCCACTTGGAACTTCGACCGACATCGCCGCAATCTGCGAAGCCATATCCTGAAAATAGATCGTTCCGGTTGCTTCGAGTTCGCGCAGAGCAACGTCCGATCTGTCCGTCGTAAAGCCGCCGTCAAAAAACTCGGACTTCCGCCAGCTCGAGCTTATCGACGGATCGATGTCCTCAAATGGATGGAGTAAACGAAAAGCCGGGCCCGGTATCTCATTATTCGCGGCGGCCAAAACAGATGCCTCATCGACACCGAGATCCTTCACCCATTTCTCGATCAGCCATCGGGGATGAGAGGTTTCGACGGAGATGCGGTCAGCGTCACCGATGTATTGAAAGTCAGCTTTTTCGCGTGTCGCCCGGCGGAGCACCGCGTTGACGAATCCCTTGGCGGATGTTTTTTTTGCCCGTTGAACCAACGCCACACTCTCGTTAATTGCTGAATAATCAGGAACACGTTCGAGGAAAAGCAGCTGGTACAGCCCCAGCCTGATCGCGATACGCACCGCCGCATCGAGTTTTTTTTCGCCCGCAAACTGAGCGATCAGACGGTCGAGATATATTTGGCGCCGGAGCGTTCCGAGCGTCAGTTCGTGACAAAGCGCACAATCGGCGGTAGAAAGTGGACCTTCAAATAGCGGCAACAGGGCCGATGTATATGAATGTTCGGTCTCGACCCGCAGCAAAACGTCGAAAGCGGCGGTCCGGGCCGGCGAAATATTCATTATGAAACCTTGTACGGCGGCTTTTTGGCGTTCGCGTGACGCTGAGAATGGTCGGGGCCGGAACCTTTCGTAAGCCGTTCGTTAACGGTCGTGCGTTCGTCGAAAACAAAACACTCGCCTTCCCACATCAGTTCGCCCACGGGTGTTTCTTCGAGATATTTTAAGATACCGCCCTCGAGCTGATAGACCTCTTCAAAGCCGATCTGCTTCATGTACGGGGCAAATTTTTCGCATCGGATGCCGCCGGTACAAAATATCGCAACCCGCTTGTGCCGCGCCGGATCAAGATTATTCGCAACGTAGGCAGGAAGTTCGCTAAACTTTGCAATATTTGGATTAACCGCGCCGCGAAATGTCCCGGTCTGGTATTCGTAATCGTTTCTTGTATCCAATACAAGCGTTGCCGGGTCGGAGATCATCTCGTTCCAATCGTGAGGTTTTATATGCGTTCCGTGACCGAGAGAAATGTCCACACTTTGCTTGAGCGTAACGATCTCGGGCTTGATCTTGACATCGACCTTGCGAAACGGAGCGGTCGAATGAAATGACGATTTGTAACGCAGAGTCGTGCCGAGAGCCGCTTCCAATCGCCGAATAAATTGAGAGATCTTTGTTTCGAGTCCGCACACCATCCCGTTATATCCTTCGGTTGCCAGGATTATCGTACCGCGAACATCGAGATCGAGCAGTGCGAGGCGCAGCTCAGCCTTGATCGCGTCGAGATCGCCCACCGCGAGCATGTCCTTGAACTCGTAAAACGAGATTATCTGGATCTGGTCTGCGCTTTCCATAACTTCATCGGGCACCAAAAACATCCCCAGGACCCAATTTTACACCATTGAGAAAGTCGCGGATCGACATCCGGCGCTTCCCTTCCGGCTGCAGCTCTTCGATCCGCAGGACCGAACCCTGACCGCAGCTCACGTAGAGTTCGTCGCCCTTCGCAAGAAGCACCTCGCCTGCTCGACCGGTACTGCCAATCGTCTCATCGGCTTGAAATGCCTTCCAAATCGTCAGTTTCAAGCCTCGGCTGGATGTGAATGCCGTGGGAAACGGCTGAAAGCCGCGGACCCGATCAGATATCGCTCTGGCACCCAAATCCCAATTTATCAAACCGTCTTCACGCCGCATTATCGGGGCAAGCGTCGCTTTGTCGCGATGCTGAACTGTCGGCTCGATCTTATCCAACTTAGCCAGTGTTTCCGACAAAAGATCTGCTCCGAGGATAGCCAGCCGATCCATCAGGTCAATTGCGGTATCGTGGGCGTGGATGGCCTCAGTTCGCTGCGATAATATCGGCCCAGTGTCCAAACCGGCATCCATCCGCATTGTCGTCACGCCAGTTTCGGTTTCTCCGTTGACAATGGCCCAATTTACCGGAGCGGCACCTCTATATTTTGGCAAAAGCGAGAAATGCACATTTACGGCTCCGTTTGGGAAAGCCTCCAAAAAACCTTCCGGCAATATGCGTCCGTAAGCGACAACGACCGCCACGTCGGCTGTAAGTGAGTGAAATTCCTGCAACGCCTCGGGCGTCCGGATCTTCGATGGCTGCAAGACCTGCAAATTATTTGCAAGGGCAAAATCCTTGACCGGCGAAAACACTATTTTATTGCCCCGCCCCGACGGACGGTCGGGTTGCGTGTAAACCGCCGCGACTTCATGCCCGTCAGACAACAGTCTTTCCAATGACGGGACGGCCGCTTTCGGCGTTCCCATAAAAACAATTCTCATTTTTGGGGCGACTCACGAAAAAAGTGTTAAGTCCTGTCGCGAACTTAACACCTTACTCCGCTAACCGGAAATTTCAACCGCGCGGTTGACTAATATCCGCAGTGATAATTCGATCCTTCGAAAACGCGTGTCCATTTGCCGCCATCGCGGTGGTAGACGTTAAACCCCGCTCCCTCGAACGACTGTTGATGCGTAAATATCTCCGCCGTCCCGTCGCCATCGTAATCGAATGCGTCAAGGAGCAATTCGTTCAAAACACCGTCTTCAACCGCCTTGATCTCGCCGCCCATGACATTTGCCTGGTCGATCGAGCGATACTCCTTATAACCGAGCGAGTATTTACCATTACTGCCTTTACTCGCGATAAAAAACAATAGACCGCGTGTCAGTTTGTCAATCTCGACCCAATACGAGCCAACGAACTCGGCTTTGCCATCGTGGTCAACGTCTAGTGCCGTCAGATTCTGATAGTGCAAAACCTTTGGCGTGAGTTTCTGTTTGACGAATTCCGCCTTTACCAAAGCGTCGATCTCGTCCTTTTCGGCAGCAGTCGGTTTTCTCCTATAGCTGGCGGTGGTCGACTTGATGGGAGCATTGGTCGCCAAGCCCATGATCATGCCTTTAAGCGGCGTTTTGGTCGAATTGGTCGATGCGTCTCCGAGATTCTTGCCGCAGTCACCTTTAGCATTCGAGCTTTTTACCGTCACCGTGCCGGCGTTTGCGGAGCCGAAAATCAGTCGGTAGACCGTTCCCGGTTTGTAATATGCCTTATCGAAAGCGGCAACAATATTGGCCTCATCGCCCCCGCTGACGGTAGGATCGAGCTTCCCCTTATTAACGTAAGCGATTGGCTCAAGGGATTTGCCGCCATCGAGGACCGCAAAGATAATCGATTTCGGAGCCGCTTTTTGAGCGACCGCTATGCTCGTCATTATCGGCAAAAGGATCACGACAAACAAGACCTTACAGAGATTTCGTTGTTCCATTTTTAGTTTTTTCCGCGAAATTTTTGTCAATCTAAATACCTTAGATCTTTTGCGCGATAGATTTGCCCTGCATAAACTGGAGCAAATACTCGCGCCCGCCCGCCTTGGAATCGGTTCCGCTCATGTTAAAACCGCCAAACGGATGGACACCGACCAACGCCCCCGTACATTTTCGATTCAAATATAAGTTGCCTACGTGAAAATCGCGAACCGCTCGATCCAATCTCTCCTGAGATGCAGAATATAACGCTCCGGTTAGCCCGAATTCTGTGTCGTTCGCGATCTCAAGCGCATGATCGAAATCCCGGGCCTTGATAACCGCGAGAACCGGTGCAAAAACCTCTTCCTGTTCAAGCGTCGACCCGGGCTGAACGTCGTCGATAATTGTCGGCTCGATGAAAAAACCATTGGTCTCATCGCCGGTTCCGCCGGTCAAAACCTGTCCACCCTCGGCCTTTCCCTTTTCAATATAGGCGAGCGTCGAGTCAAACGAACGCTTGTTTATAACCGCTGCGACGTTTGTCTCACGGTCGGTAGGCTGGCCGATCTTGAGCCGTTTCGTTTGCTCGACGATCTTTGCCACGAGTTCGTCATGGATCTTTTGATCGACGATCAATCGTGAGCACGCGGAGCATTTTTGCCCCTGATATCCAAACGCCGCAGCTACAACTCCGCTCGCCGCGGCATCAATATCTCCGTCATCCGCAACAACGATCGCGTCCTTACCGCCCATCTCAGCGACGACCCGCTTGATCCAAATCTGACCCGGACGTGTCTTAGCCGCCTCTTCGTTGATGTGAAGCCCGACTCCTTTTGATCCCGTAAATGAGATGAATCGTGTCTTCGGATGCGTCACCATCGCTTCGCCAGTCTTCGCACTGCCGCTGATGAAATTGACGACCCCGGCGGGCAGACCCGCTTCCTCGACGATCTCCATAAATTTCGCAGCGATAGTCGGCGAATCGGACGAAGGTTTGAGCACGACGGTATTCCCCGCCACCACGGCAGCCAATGTCATCCCGGCCATGATCGCAAGCGGAAAATTCCACGGCGGAATCACGGCCCCGACGCCCAGCGGAATATACTCAAACGTATTTTTCTCACCCGGATACGGCGTGATCGGTTGTTCGGCCGCCCATTTCAGCATCTCGCGGCCGTAAAACTCGCAAAAATCAATAGCTTCCGCGGTGTCGCCGTCGGCCTCGGCCCATGTTTTTGACACCTCGAACACCATCCAGGCCGAAAGCTCGTGCTTGCGTTCCCGCATGATGGCGGCGATGTTGAAAAGGTATTCCGCCCTCACAGCGGCGTCAACATTGCGCCAAGTTTTAAAGGCTTTTGTAGCAGCATCAATTGCCTGTTCTACCAATGAAGTATCGGCGTCACCCTCAGAAAAAACACCTACAATCTCCGATTTCCTGGCCGGATTGTTGCTCGTAAATTTGGCGTCAAGAGCGACCTTTTCGCCACTGATCACGATCGGATATTCACGGCCCAGCTCGCCCCGCACCTTTTCAATCGCCGCTCGCATCGCCTCCGCATTCTCCGGTTTTGAAAAATCGGTAAACGGCTCGTTCCTAAATTCGTCCAATGTTCGCTGTGTCTGCATATTTCACTACCTTGAAACTAAACGGTTTCGAATACCACACTTTTCGGTTCCGGCAGCGCTTTTCCATCAATTATGAAAATATCGATAACTTCTTCGACCGCCTCGCTCAATTCCTTAAAAACCTCAACCGGGTCATCGCCGTGAACGCCACCATACATCAGTTCGGGGCATATGCCGATGAAACATTCATCTTCATCGCTCCAATAGACTATTTTCTTATAAAGGTCGGCTTCTTTCCTCATTGCTCTTTACCTCGTCGAGTGCTTCCTTGACCTGTTTAATCTGGTACTGCCATGCGTCCTCAAGTGGCTTGCCGGACATCGTAACAATTTTCGAACATTTGGGGTGCGAGTAGTTCTTGTGACTACCCTTTCCACGTCGATAGGAAAATCCATTTTGCTCCAGCAGATAGATAAGTTGTTTTATTTTCGGCGGCATAAGCCGAAATATATGCTACCTATTCTTATTCTTACGTATCTCACGCCTTTCCCATTCGTCGAGCAATTCCGGGAAAACCGGTGGCCCGTCAGACTGCCAGCCCACCACAAAACGCGGCTGATGCGAGTCGCTCGAGTGTTTGACGTAGCTCAGCAAAAGGACCCATCCTTCACTCAGGTATTTATTTAGTTCGCCGCTCGAACCTATCTCGGCGGTTAGTTTTGTGTCTTGTATATCCAATCTAGTTCCACTTCCCTGTTTTTTGTAATGTTTTAATCTTACGTTTTGCCATTTGCCGCTTTAGTGGCGTCATGCGGTCGAGAAAAACGATGCCGTCGCAATGATCTGTTTCGTGCAGAATACATCTGGCTGCCAGATCGGCGACATCGATCTCGATCTCCTCGCCAGAGAGATTGCGGGCACGCGCGATAACCCGCATTTCCCGTTTTACGACCTGATAAAGTCCAGGAAATGAAAGGCAACCTTCATCACCGGTCTGTTCGCCCTCAACGCGAATGATCTCAGGGTTTATCAGTACATGCCGCTCCCGATCACCGTCCTCTACAGAGACGTCCATAACGAATAGCCGTTTTGAAACGCCGACCTGTGGTGCGGCAAGCCCAACGCCTTTTGCCATTTCCATCGTTTCGAACATATCGGAAACGAGCGTTTCGAGTTCCGCGTCAAACTCATTTTCTCCGACTGGCTTTCCAACCGCAAGCAACACCGGATCGGGATAATGAACAATAGACAAGATCGACATAACTAAGTTCTATTGTCCCGATGCCGCAATCGCCGCATCTACTCTTCCCTGCTCCTGTTTAGCCCAATCGCACAAGGCCTTTGACTCGTTTTCGCTCAAAACCGCATCGCGGTGAATCCACAAATACGACGGCAGCGGCATTTCCTTTGACTCCACCTGCTCACATATTTGCTCAAGCTTCTTAGATCTCCGTTTTAATTGATATGTATTCCAAATGCTGAAATTCATCTGCCGCCGGCCGTCGTCTATATGATTTTTTAAAAGCCATCCCATAGGCTGCAAATTTGCGTACCACGGATAGAGGGTCTGATTAGTATGACAGTCGTTACACGAACGGCCCAATATCAGGCTGATATCCGGCGGAACCGCTGTCGTCGCCTCAAGCGTTTCCGACTGCACAACCGGCGGATTTGCCTTATCGATGCGAAAAAACTGCAGCACGATTATCCCCGCCACAATCACGATTGCCAATATTATCAATATCCTCTTGACCATTTCATCTGCCCGACCACGAATCGCTTACCCGTATATATTCATTTGAAAACGCAAGTCGGAATGAGGAAAGATCTACTAATCTGATGCTACTATATTTTACCGATTCTGGAAACTTTTTGAGGCTATAGAAGGCCACCGCGAGTTTTTCAGCATCATAGCGTTTGCGTTGCATAGATAAAAGAATGAACAATCTACATAATTTTATCGTATAATAATCTTGCGGGTTTTTCACTGCCTTTGATGCGCTACCGGCCTTTTGAGTAGTAAATATTTTTCTTAAAAATCATGGGACACGGCCAAAATATGACTGTAAGAGCACTATTTAGAATATTTAGCGTGTCCCACGAGGGCGTGGGACACTTCTGGGACAGCGTCGGCCTAAGCTCTATTCGCGCATTCTGTAAAAGCCGCCCTGTCAATGGTTTAGCGTGCCCGCCTGATCTTGGCATTGTCCCGCAAGAAAAATGCTTAGGACATGTGAACGGCGGAACACTTTCGGCGGTCATTAGTGACCGCAAAAGCGGCCGGCACCTGAAGCACATATTTGAAGTAGCATAATGTAAACGTATGTTAACGCCCACCGTAATCGCCATTCCGTTTTTCGCGACGATGATCGCGGTCGAAGCGCTGTGGGCGAGGCTCACACGGTCGGACGAATACCACGACAAAAAAGACACGTGGGGCAATATCTTCATGGGTTTTATGAGTGTCGTTTGGGGGGCGTTATTTGGCTTGGCAACCGGGTATGTTTATGTGTTTTGTTACGAGATCGCGCCGTTCAATTTTCCAGTGGACGCGTGGTGGACGTGGGTGATATTGTTCTTTGTGGACGACCTGGTTTACTACGTATTTCATCGGGTGAGCCATGAATCGCGTTTGTTTTGGAACTTTCACGTCGTCCACCACTCGAGTGAGCACTACAATCTGAGCGTCGCGGTGCGGCAAAGCTGGTTTAGCGGTATTTTGCACTGGATGTTTTACGCACCGATTATGCTACTCGGGTTTGCACCGTGGATGTTTGCGGTGACGCATGGATTTAATCTGATCTATCAATTTTGGATCCATACGAAATTTATCAAAACGATGGGTTGGTTCGAGAGCATATTTAACACGCCATCGCATCACCGGGTGCATCACGGCGTGAATAATCCGTATCTGGATAAGAATTACGCGGGTGTATTGATAATCTGGGACAGGATGTTTAATTCGTTTGTCCGCGAAACCGAAGATCCCCGATACGGCATCATAAAACCGGTGCGGAGCTACAACCCGCTCTGGATAAATACCCATGCCTGGGTTGAAATGTACGACGCTTTAAAGCGTCAAACGAGTTTGTCAGGTAAACTGAAATGCATATTCGCTTCGCCGAATATGGACTTGAAATAAACTATGAAAATAAAGCTCCTTACAGTCATTTTTGCAATAGCGGCCTTGTCTACGATTGGGCTTGCACAATCGGTGGTCATCACCGCAAAGAAGGTGACGTATAAACGGTCAAAGCCGATGTCCGAGTACAAGAAATCATTTACGATCCGTTATCCGAAGGTGAGAGCATCGAGTCCGGCCTTGTCGCAAAAGATCGAAACCTCGATCAGCTACCAAAAGGTACTCGGATTGAAGTTGAACGAAGAACTGCGTGGCGGAGAGTGGCTCGAAGAAGCCGATTACGAGGTTGGGTTTAACAAAAATGGTGTTTTGTGCGTGAGACTTTGGATGGATGGCAGCGGTGCCTATCCGTCGGGCACTTCAAAATACGCGGTTGTCGATCTGAAAACCGGATTGAGGGCAAAGCCGTCCGATGCATTCACAAACGTGCCCGGACTATTGAGGCTGGTGCGCAAAGCGAAAGATGAAGAGGTCACTCACGCTATCGCTGAATTGAAAAAGGATCCGGAAAACAAGGACATTAATCCGGAAGACATGTTTAAGGAACATGACCAATACAACCCCTTGACGTTAAATGATTTTGAGGTTACGAATACCGGCGTAACTTTTCATCATGATTATGGTTTTCCTCACGTCATTCAGGCGTTACAGCCGGACGGTGAGTTTAAGTTCACCTGGACGCAGCTTCGCTCGTTTATCCAGCCGGGCGGTTTGCTCTCGCGGATAGAGCGTTAATATACTTCACCTATGAATGAGCGAAAGATAAGAGTTTTAGTGGCCAAACCGGGTCTCGACGGCCACGACCGGGGAGCAAAGGTCATCGCCCGCGCGCTCCGTGACGCTGGTATGGAAGTGATTTACACCGGCCTGCGACAGACTCCGGAGATGATAGCGGCGGCCGCATTGCAGGAAGATGTCGATGCTGTCGGCATTTCTATTCTCAGTGGAGCTCACAACACTCTCTGCCCGCGCATCGTCGACCTGCTACATGAAAATGGAATGGATGATACACTGGTGCTTGTCGGCGGCATTGTGCCGCAAGAGGATATAGGGCCGCTAAAATCCAAAGGTGTTTCGGAGATATTTCTGCCGGGAACATCGACGGAAGATATTGTGACGTTTATTCGCAAGAATGTCCGCCCTCAATAGTATGCGGGACTACGAAGATCTGACAAGTAATTTTGTGAGAATTGAGATGTTGGAAAAACTAATAATAAGGGGAAAAATGATGAAAAAATTATCAGCATTGGTGTTTGCGTTATTGATGGCTGCGTCGGTTCTATTTCTTGACAGGGTGACTGTCCAGGCGTCGCCGAAATCGGCGAGCACGTCGGTACAAGTCGTGCCGACAACCAAACGTGTTTCTAAAAGGGTGTATAGGAAGGGCCGATGGGTCACGGTAACGACCTGGAGGCACGGTAAGAAAATTTCACGCAAGGTATGGCGTAAAGGAAACCACATCGGCCGCAAAGTGGGCGACAAGACAAAGGATATCGTCATGGGCCCGAAAAAACCGAAACCGTAAGATAAAGATGTAACAAGGTAAGAAATGGAAAGGCGTCCACGAGCCGGCGAAAGCTCGGTGTTTGACGCCTTTCCTCCATTTTTGGTGATTATGAAAGAAACAATCCGCGTTGCAGGTGGACAGGGCTTTTGGGGAGACCTTTTGACGGCGCCGATCGACCAGGTGCGCAACGGCCCGATCGATTACCTGATGCTCGATTACCTAGCCGAGGTAACAATGTCGATCCTCCAAAAGCAGCGTGCCCGCGACCCCAACGCCGGCTATGCTCGTGATTTTGTCTCGCTGATGCGGCAGATCATGCCCGACTGCGTTGAGAAAGGCATCAAGGTCCTGTCAAATGCCGGCGGCGTCAATGTCATCGGCTGTGCGAACGATCTCCGCAACGTTGCGGTCGATCTTGGGCTCAGCGGTAAGATAAAGATAGGCGTCGTCACCGGCGATGATGTCTTGGATAAGCTCGACGGATTTCTCGCGGACGGCATCGCTATCAACAGCATGGACACCGGCGAACCGCTCTCCGCCATCCGCGACCGCGTGCAGTCGGCGAACGTTTATCTTGGCGCGGCGCCGTTGGTCGAAGCCCTGGCCCGAGGTGCAAACATCATCGTCGGAGGTCGTCTAACCGATACGGGCCTGACGCTTGCCCCGCTGATGCATGAATTCGGCTGGACATTCGACGATTGGGACCGCGTATCGGCCGGAACGATCGCCGGGCACATCATCGAATGCGGTGCTCAGTCGTCGGGCGGGAATTGCCAGTACGATTGGCAGTCGATCCCTGACATGGCCAACATCGGCTTCCCGATCGTCGAAGCCTCACCCAGTGGTGAATTCATCGTCACCAAACACGACGGCACCGGCGGCCGCGTCAGTGTCCAGTCCGTCAAAGAGCAGCTTCTCTACGAAATGGGCGACCCGCACGAATACATCACGCCCGACGTCGTCGCCGATTTCGCGTCGATCCAGCTTTCCAGCGCAGGCGATAACCGCGTCAAGGTCTTCGGCATAACAGGCCACCCAAAGACCGACTTCTACAAAGTCTCCATCGCCTACAACGACGGCTACAAGAGCGTCGGCACGCTCGTCTATTCCTGGCCCGACGCTTACCCTAAAGCCCAGGCCGCCGACAAGATCCTCCGCCAACGTTTAGACAATCTCGGTCTAAAATTCGACCTCATCCTAACCGAATTCGTCGGCGTCAACGCCACGCACGGACATCTCGCCGGAGAACCCGCATCTGATATTCCCGAAGTTCAACTACGCGTCGCCGTCCGCGGTCAAAACAAGGCCGACATCGAACGCTTTACCAAAGAGATCGCCCCGCTCATCCTCACCGGCCCGCCCGCCGTCACAGGCTTCGCGGGCGGCCGCCCAAAGGTCGAAGAGATCATGGCCTACTTCCCCGCCCTGATCCCCAAATCCCTGATCCAAACAAAAGTCGAGATCGTCGAGGCTTGAGCTTTAGAACTTAGATTCAAACGTCGCTGCTTTCGTCCCTACTTTGGTTTCGGCATCTTTCATCAGAAAGCCGGCGTCTCCCGCGTCGGCTTTCTTAAATGGGTCTCGTAGTTTGCCGGGTATTGGCAAGAATATCTCGGCGTATTGGTGGATTGCCCTACCTGCGTTAGATGTCGATGTGGTCGAGACGCGGATGCAAATCGTTTCACCTTCTAAATGGTGAAACACGAAGCGTTGTAAATAATCGGGTTCGTAATACGAATCCCCGTTAAAGATCTGATAATCGTACCGCGTTAGAAATGCGCTGAGATCTTTGAGAGTGGCCGGAACCGCGTCCAATTTTTTATCAGAGATAGATTTTTGAATGTCGGACGATAATTGTGAGTTCGCAAGAAAAGCGCGCAGAAGCCGGTCTTCGGTAAAGAAGCTCCTCAGGTCGAGAAACCGCGTTGGATTCGACACATCTACGGTGGCATAACGCCATTCTCCTGACTCTACGCCACAATTGACACCGCCAAAACCGCTTTCGTGTTCATAGCTCACGAGATCACCTACGACCGCCGCTGGGTTAAAAAAACTATCGAGAAGGCACTTGCGGCCATTCGTTGGAAAAGACGCTCTGTATTTGCGTAAGGCATTGGGAAATATGCTTGTTTCACTTCCCTTACTGCGTCTTACAAACAAATCCTTACCGTTCCAACGATAATTCGTTGAACCAATTGTTTGCTTCCAAGGAATTGACACGTTATCGGGAGGCGTCACATCCACAACCGTTGGCGTGGGTGTCGGCGAGACGGGCGCCGTCATATTCGATGAGGGAATCGCAGTACCACAACCAATCAAACAGCCAATGGTTAGCATGAGCAGATAGATTTTACCCATATTCAAAACGATCTTGACTATTTTACTTCTCCAAAAACTTAGCAATTCCCTTTTTGCAGTCGTCGGTCATGCGGGCGCGGGCGTTGGTTTCGACGCCTTTGGCGAGGGCGTCGGCGAATGAAAGGCCGTCGATGTCGTAAAGCAGGTGCTTGGTCATCGCGACGGCGGTGCCGCTGAGATTTTCATACTGTTTCGCGAACGCGAGGACGTCTTCGTCAAACGTTTCGTCGTTGAATATGGCGTGGACAAGCCCCGCGTCTTTGAGTGCTGTGCCCGCCGTCTCGTAACCGAGTGTGAGGATCGCAAAAGCGTCTTTCTCGGACATATTTCGCTGGACCATCGCCGCGACCATAGCTGGCACGAACCCGATCTTGACCTCCGGAAACCCAAAACGGCTCGTATCGTCCGCAACGATCAGGTCGCAAGCTAACGCAAGCCCAAACCCGCCTGCCAACGCACGCCCTCGAACAGCCGCTATCACAGGCACGCGAAGCTTTCTTGGCAGTGCAAAAAGCTCAGAAAGCGAGCGGGCGTCCTCGAGATTCTCTTCGTAAGACGCGCGTCCGATCTTCTGTATCGAAGCAAGGTCCGCACCCGAGCAGAAATCCTTTCCGGCACCGCGAATGACGACACAACGCAGCGAACTTTCCTCGTTGGCATCGGCCAATGCAGATTTCAACTCAGCGATCAGTTCATCGTTCAGGGCGTTACGCTTTTCGGGGCGGTTGAGCGTTATGCTGCGAATACTTTCGTAATCGGAGATAAGGATGGTGGACATTTGTTTGAATAAACACCAAAAGCTATTTTTCTAACCAATTAACAATTGAGCCAATTAACAATTTACAATTAAAGGCCTTTTGAGGTCTTTACTATCTTCGTTAGCATTTTGGCGAGTTCCTTTCGGTCTGCCTCGACAGAATCATACTCGCGTTCATTTATCAGCTCGGCGAACCGGATCAGGTGGAGCCAGTATTCCGTCTCGTCAGCTCTACGCAGGGCTTTTGCCATAAACGAAGTAAATGCTTCGGGCGACTCACCGCTGACTGCTTCTTTGACATGCTTACCGATGTTCGTTCCCGCGATCAAGAGTTCACGGCTAAGCGTGAATTCCTTATGCTCGTCCGCCAGGTATCGACTGAGCTTTATTATCCGCAGTGCAAATGCGAAGGACTTAGTTACGATGGGATTGTCACTCATCTTTTCGATTGTGAATTGTAAATTGGTCCAATTGTTAATTGGGCAAAAGTTATTCCTGTTTTCCAATTAACAATTTGGCAATGGGCAATTAAAACATCTTCGCGGCCTTGTCGATCTCGGCGGCAAAATTCTCGATCGTTTTCGAGACGATCAATATCTGCTCACTCGCTTCCTTCCAATCCCGCTGTTCGATTGCCTCGCGCACTCCAGGGAGCGTTTTAACGCCGTATCCGGTGTAGAATCCGGGTGCGTAGATTTGATGCTTAAACCAGTCGCGACGCGGCAGACCTTCGCTGCGGGTCAAGGTTCGTTCGGCTTTTAACAGAATGTCGTCAAGCGATTTTTGTGTCGCGGCTGGTGCGGTCGTACCGGCCGATACTTTTTGATAGGCCCGGGCACTTTCCTGCAATTTAGCGAGTGCATTTTGCAGCGGCGCAAAGTTGAGATATGGCACATTCTCTTTTGGATCTGGCATTATAAATGTTTCGGTCGGGTCCTGAACCGACTTTAGCATTCCGTTGGCGATCATCTGGTTCGTCGATTTAGTCTCATCCCGCATCGTATCGGTCAGACGCGTAATCTCGCCGACATACTGGTTTATGGTGTCGGCAAAATTAGTAAATTCGAACGGCAGAGTATGTGCATCCGCAAGCCGCAGGATCGAATGCCCGCCAACTTTAGCCATCGCCACGCCATAAGCGAAACCAGGATCGACGAATCTGGTGAAATGATCATATGAATCGTATATCGAGTGATAGGAACCGCCGCCGTTTTCGCCACCAAAACCGAGATTAAGCGAGGCAATACCCAAATGTTGAAGAAAAGGTGTATAGTCCGAACCCGAACCCAACGCCCCGATTCGGAGGTCGCCTCGCGACATCGCATCTTGCCGCTGTTGGGGCGTACCCTCTACGATTTGCCGGGCTCTCGCCCTTTCCCAAACGGACATTTTTACTTGCGGATCGGGAACGTCTTTACCAACCTCGTTGATGAATTTCTCGAGCGTATGAGAGCCGGCCATCCCCAGGAAACCGCGGCCATTGGTGTCGGTGTTGATATAAACCGCCGCCTTTTGCCGGAGTTCGGCCGCGTGGGTCTCAACCCATTCGGTCGAGCCGATCAGTCCTTCTTCTTCGGCATCCCATGCACAGTAAATGATCGTTCGCTTTGGTTTCCAGCCGGTTTTGGCAAGCTCCGCGATTCCGCGAGCCTCTTCCATCATCGCAACCTGGCCGCTGAGCGGATCGTCGGCGCCGTTCACCCAGCCATCGTGGTGATTGCCGCGCAATATCCACTCGTCCGGTCGTTCGGATCCAGGCATTTTTGCGATCACATCGAAGATCGGTTTGGTATCCCAATTAAATTCGAGTTTAAGATGAACAGTCGGCGTTTTACCGCCAAAATGATAAGTGATCGGCAAAGCACCTCGCCAGGCATCTGGCACAATGGCGTTGTCCATATTTCTTAACAACGGCAACGCGTCGGAATACGAGATCGGAAGTACCGGTATCTTGGTGATTGTAGCCGCATCTCGACGGTCAATGCGTTTTGCATCCTTGGTCGCACCAATATTTTTTGTCAACGGATCACCCGGATAAACCGGCATGTCCATTACGGAACCGCGTTGAACTCCGTTTTCGTTGCGATACGCCCCTTTTGGATAAACGTCGCCTTCGTAATACCCGTCATTCTTCGGGTCAGAGTAGATAATGCAGCCAATCGCGCCATGCTCGGCCGCAACCTTTGGTTTGATCCCCCGCCATGAACCGCCGTATCGCGATATCGCGATCTTGCCCTTAACATCGATGCCGTGGCGGGCTAATTCCTCATAGTCCGCAGGCACGCCGTAGTTCACATAAACAAGAGGGGCGGTGACATCCCCATCAGATGAATACGCGTTATAGGTCGGAAGCTGCTCGTCCTGCTGGCCTGAGGTGGCGTCTTCCTTTAAGGTTGGCTCGCTAAGTTTCAGCGTAAATTTCTCCGGAGCCGTCATCTCGACTAACCGTGATTTTGGCGTCGGGAACAGCACGTCAAATGACTCGATCTTCGTGTCGTAGCCCCATGACGTGAATTGCGCAGCGATAAATTCGGCGTTGTCTTTATCGTATGCCGACCCGAGATGGTGCGGCCGAGCCGAAAGGCGTTTTAGCCAGTCGCGAAGATTATCGGCCTTTAGGTAACTATCAAATTTGGCTTCAAGCGAACGTTGTGTTTGTGAGCTTTCCGCTGTAAATCCGAGGATCGTCTGACTGCCAGACACGGCGGATTGAGCGATGACCGAAATCGAAAGGGTTGATAAAAGAAGAGTGCTGCAAAGCGATCTAAACATTAGGCCTCCGGCAAAATCGGAATCGAGAATGTCAGTATTGTAAGACAGTTAGCACCAGATACCCAACGACCGCAATTCACTCAGCAAGGAATTTACGCAAAATGGCGGTTACCTCGTCGCGGGCCTCTTGTTGAACCCAATGTCCGCTGTTGGGTATTCGGTGCTCTGTGTAGGGGCCGCTGATCATATCTCCCACACCTTCGACGGTTTGCGGCAAAACAGCCTTGTCCTTTTCGCCGTAGATGAACAGTGTCGGCACGTCGATCTTCGGCGGCATCTCGTTTCCGCCAAACAATCTCTTGATGATATTCGCCCGATAATAATTGAGCATCGCCGTTACCGCCCCGGGCTGTGCCCAAGTCTTTTTGTATTCGGCGATCTCTTCGTCGCTAAAAATCCCCGGCGCAGCGGTCGACTCTCTAAGCGCTGCTTCCAAAGCGGCAAAATCGTCTTGCTTTAGCCGAAATTCAGGCAGGCCGGGTATCTGGAAAAAGAACATATACCAGCTTGCCAAAAACTGCTTCGCCGTCTGGTTTAATTTCCAGATCGGGATCGGCGGCACCTGCAAGGCCCCGAGTTTCCACAAAACGTCCGACCGCCTCATCGCAAGCGCCCAGGCAATCGACGCTCCCCAGTCGTGCCCGACGACCGCTGCCTGTTCCACACCAAAATGTTCTATCAAACCGACAATGTCGCCAACAAGATGCTCAATAGCATAGTCCTCAGTATTTAGCGGCCTGTCGGAAAGATTGTAGCCGCGAAGATCGGGAGCGACGACCGTATATTCGTCGCTCAAAGCCACCATCTGATGACGCCATGAATACCAAAATTCAGGAAATCCGTGAAGTAGTACGACAAGCCGCTCGCCTTCGCCAGCCTTTGCGTAATGCAGCTTCACCTGTCCTACATCCGCGTAGCCGAAAGAGATGTTCATGTTCAAATAAGGCCAAGCCCACGTGCCTCACCGTCCGGCACTTCGATTGTCATTCGGAGTAATGCGGTGGAAAACGTCTTCCCCTGAGCGTCCGTCATCAGACTGCGTGTGCCGCCGCCGCCGAGAGATTCGTGCAGCAGAAAATTGAGTGCCCCGAGATTTGGCAACTCAAACCGTTCGACGCCGCCCTTGACGATCTCACCAAAGTGGGCCTTGACGCCATCCGCTGTGACCTCACGAACCAGCAATGGGTAATATTCATCTTTCAACGCGATAAGGCCGACGTTTGCGGTGTCTCCTTTGTCGCCCGATCGGGCATGTGCGAGCTTTACGAGCTGAATTTTCATATCGTTTGTCTATTTCTGGACCTGAAAAACCAAAAAGTAATCCATTTTATCAGCCTTAACAAAGTCGTATTCTTCCTTGAGCAAATAACCGGCCTGTTTTAGTTCGGCAATAACAATTTCTTTCTTTAAACCATGATCCTCGCCATTGCCGTTACGGTCGATGATGCCGACGAGTGCACCGTCGCGTAGGCTGGGACGAAGATTTTTCATGTAACGTATCGGCTGGGCGATCTCGTGATATGTTTTCAAGATCAGTACCGCGTCAACCGACTGTTTGGTCAATAGCGGATCATCCTCCTTGGCCAAGATGGTAGTAATGTTTGTAAATCCTTCATCTACAGCCCGGTCGTTTATGTGCTTGATGTAGTCCTGATTTATCTCGACCGCGAAAATCTTTCCCTGGCCTCCCACCCGTTTTGCTGCCCTGACCGTAAACCAGCCCGAACCGGCACCGACATCCGCCACGGTTTGGCCTTCGGATATTTTGAGAATGTCCATTACGCGGTTGATCTGGAGGTTCTTTTCACGCTCGGCGTTTTCAAAAATCGAAAGATCGCCGGTGTATGGATCGCTTGTTTTCCTGTTTACATCGTCTTTCGAGACAGGTGTCGGAGAAGCGAGCGGAATCTCAATCTCGGACGATTTTGCGGTCTGGCATGCTGATGAAAGCAGCCAGGCAAGCAGCAAGACAATGCTAAAAGTCATCGTTCGGAGATACTTACTCATAAAATCACTCTCGTGGCTACCGCCAACGCCTCAGATAGTGGATCGTCCTCTATTGTATCAATTAAACCGATACGCAACGCCTCCATCGCATCAATCCTTTTCGCTGTAAGAAATATCTCCAGAGCGTTTGTCTGTCCGATGAGTCTCGGCAGGCGTTGCGTACCGGTCCATCCGGTGATTATCCCGAGCCCGACGCCAGGATGCGAAAACGAAGCATTCGGCGACCCGATCCGGCGGTCGCAGGCCACGGCCAGATCAAGCGCTCCGCCGAAACAGTATCCATTGATCGCGGCGATAGTCATCTGCGAAAGCCCGGAGATTATCCTCATCAAATTCTGTCCGCGGAATGCAAACTCACGAGCCTCCTCCGGTTTCAGTTCAGCAATCTCGCGAAGATCCGCTCCCGAAGCGAATATACCATCCGCACCGGTAAATATAACCGCCCTGAGACCGGCCACCGTCCCAGCATCGCCGAGAACCGCGGCCAATGATTCAACAACCCCAATCGACAAGGGATTTCTGATCTCCGGGCAGTTGAACTGGATGATCAACACCTGGTCGCGAACCTCGGTAGTAAATCCCTGTGTCATGTTCAATGTTCAATTGTTCAACCGGTTCAATTACGCGACGGTGTAATTTGAATGTGCCCCAAACGAAACTGCCCGAATCTCGTCAGTACCACCTGCGGCAGCGGGTGGGGCATTAAAAAAACACCGCCCATGTCGCAAAATTTTCACTAAAATTCTCAAAATTATGCGGCACGCCTGCGGCGACAAAAAATGTATCTCCCGCAACAAACGATTGCCGTTCGTCACTAATCACGATCTCAGCAGTTCCGCAAGCAATAAAATAAAACTCATCCTCGTCGTGAAATGTCTGATAATCCAAATCGCGAGGCGCAAAAAAGACGAGCGAGACGTTGCCCTTTCTAAAAGGCTCGACGTCCCACACGCCTTCGGTCTATTTTTCGTTCGCCGTGAGCGGCAGTCTTGCGAGAAACTCGTCTACCGTGATCTTCATTTGCACAGTCTAGCGGTCTATCACAGGATACTCAACTTTAGAGCCAACGGCAGCAGATATTTAACTGATTTTTTCAGCGCGTATTTTGAGACTGCAGGAGCGGCGTGGACAGCCACCGGTTTGAGCAACGAGGTAGCGACCGGCACCGCAAGGTCCTCTGCAACAAATTTCGTGGCCCCCCAAGCGACTTTAGCCGCCGAACTGACGACGATAACGCCGACCTTGCCGGCGCCGCTTAGAATAGCGGTGCCGGAGGAATCACCCTGTTTTTTTTCGTTCGGCTTGGCCCTCGCCTGAGCCTGTGCTGCGAGACACAATACCAATACGCAAAAACACACTGAGAGAGTTGATCTGATTAAGTTTTTCATTGAAAAGCCGGAGCAAAAAGGTTGGACAGCAGTTATGCCGTTGAGAGGCAGCAACGCTAATTATACAGAGTTCGACCCATCAATGAAAGACTTTTATTTAGTTGTCAAAGAACCATAAGATTCGCTAAATTCAGACTACAATTCGCCCGATGTCCTCGGTTTTCTTAGCACCGGTTCGAAAAGTTCATCAGTGGTTTTCCATTTGCCGGGTTTAACGCCTTGAAATGACTCGCCCGAGGGTAACGCTGCATTTTCAGGAGTTTCGCCAACGTTTCGGTCACTTTGGGCGACTGACCACGCCGCCGCAGTTTCGAATACCAACGCAAATGCGATACGTCCAGCACCCGCTAGGAAAGACACCCACATTAATATCCAGGCGATGGCCTCGGCCCATGTCGTGCTCGGGGCACCTTCGATAAAACGGTCGTTCGCCGGAAATGCCGGTGCTATGAACATCCATACCGGTATCAGGATCACACCGAGCATGATCAGCTTTACGCCCTGCTCAATACCCTTTCGTTTGTCCGGTCTCTTACCCCCGCTCTCGACAAAAGTATGAAGACCGGTGAGGTTAAATCCGCATTTAGTGCAAAATTGAGTGTTTTCGGCAGCTTTGGCTTCAGAACATCGTGGACAAAACATATCTTCTCCTTTTTCGGTAAAACGAGTTTTCCTGCTGGATTGTTCCGTCGTTAAGTATTCGGCTCACTGGTCAACGCATTGCTGAGAATCATATTATGGGCTAGAATTCTGTTTTCCAATAAACAAAATGAAAAACGGACCCGCCAGATTTGATTTCTATCTGAACCAACTCGCAAAACTAATGCTCGACGCCGCTAACCAGCCGAACGCGGCCCTGTGGCTGTATCAAAACAACGCCCGGACGCCGCTCTTTATGCTCGAGGGCCTCGCCAGGCTTTACAGCAGTCTTCACAATAAAAAAAGGTTCGCGAGGATCGACATGCATTTCAAGCTCATCGAAGACGCTCTCGGCGCGATTGACTATTACGATGCCTTTGCCAAGGAATTTGCGAAAGACAAGAAAATAAAGGCCGCGGTGACAAAAGCCGTCGAGGCAAAGGCTCTCGAAAAAGCCAAATCGCTAAATAAGCTGCTCATAAAGAAAAATTGGATGGGCAAGGACGCAAACCGTATAGCCCGAATCCGGGCAAGATTAGCCGGTGCCAATTGGTTGGAGCCGAAAGCCGAAATGAAGGCCATCGAAGTGTTTTACCAGAAAAATATCGCAAAAATAAACGCCTTTGCCGAACAGTATCAGTCGGGATTCACGGCGTTGGAAACCCAAGTCCACGAGCTCCGACGCAAGCTCCGCTGGCTCAGCATCTACCCCCAAGCCTTCCAGGGCTGCGTTCAACTGACGGACAAACCCTCAAACGACAAAAACGTCGCCAAATACCTGGTTCCCGAGATCGTAAACTCCCCGTTCAATAAGATGCCCGCTGCCGGAGCGAATGCGTATCTACTGATGCTCCACCGCGATTACTTTTTCGCCCTCAGCTGGATGATATCCGACCTTGGCAAACTAAAGGACCAAGGCCTCCGAATGGTCGCTCTGAACGAAGCCGGAACCAAAGCCAAAACCGATGCCAAAAGCGAAACTGAGATATTAAAACAGGCGTCGGATATATGTCGAACTTATTTTGCTGAAAAGAATCTGGATAAATTACTCAGCGGCGTTGCGAGACCCAAAAAATAGGTCGCCCCATAAAGTTGCGACCGTTGTTACCCCAATTTCCGATATTTGGTTCCGATGTAATCGATAAAATCTGGCTCGATTCCTTGTTGCCTGATCAAATATTGGATCTGAGCACGGTGATGGATAGAATGATAGTTTAACTGAAGAGCGATATCCAGCGGTGTGGCAGCCCAATGTCCTCCATCAAATCCAACAAATTCGACCTCTGAGGAAAGATCTTCGTCTGTCTTGGATTCCAAGTACGCTAGCCAGTTTTTCAGGCACTCGTCCTATTTAGACGCAAGTCCATCAATATCGTAGACTGGCAGCCACCAGTCAAGCGCGGCGTAGTCATGCGTTTGCTCTATGCGGGCCAGCCATTTGTTCATCGAATTGATCAGATGACTGAAAAAGCGAATACACTCGTCCTTTTCCGGCAGATCGCGTATTTTCGCGAGCGCAAGCTTGTTCGCGTAGTCGTTGTATTGAAAGGTTTCGATCAGGTATTGCTTCACGATTGTTCCTCTCCAAACCAATAGCAAAGCCCGTCCGGAGCGACGACAAAGAATACTTTGAACTTCCGCCCGTCGTCGCGTGTCTCGTCCTGCAGCTCACCGATCTTATCGAGGCCGTTCACGATGAATTCGTCACACGGGGCGACGACACTATCCGTGCGAAAGGCGCAGCCGTCCTGCTCCGGATCGCCACCATTTTCCGCCAATGCCATCTGAATACCGTCACGTTCCAGCACCGCTCTTTTCACAGGCTCATCGTGAATCTCGACGACCGCAAACCCCATCTTCGAACCATAATATGGCACCGCCGCATCAACATCCGCGCAAGCCAAATTCATCGCGCCGCCCTGATACCCCCCGGATGATAGTAGTTTTGCTTTAATCATTACGTGTGATAGGAAGCGAGTTTGTCGTAGATCGGAGTTATTAGAGTCTCAAGCTCAGGAATATCGCTGGTAACCGTCTCCCAGATTATATCGAGGTCAACTTTGAAGTATTGATGGACGATACGATCGCGAATGCCAATCATTTTTCGCCACGGCACATCAGGGTTTGCATCTCGCAAATCTTCGCTGAGTCCTTTAGCAGCTTCACCTATGATTTCTAATTTTCGAACCAACCCGTCCTGAAGCAGATAATTCGATTCAAACTGCTCTTTCGTCACACCATCAACATAGCCGGCAATACGCTGACAGCATTCGAGAATATCGTAGAGCAGAATGTTGTCGCTTCTACCCTTCATAAATGATCTTGAGGTCCCTTTGGACGTTTGTCTTGATTAGTGGATGTAACCCTGCGGCAGTACCAAGGTCTACCGGACGGCCAAGAAGCTTTTCAAACCGTTCCTCGACGCCCATCATCTCAAATAAACCAATAGGCTTCTTAAATCTAACGAGCAGATCGATGTCACTTGTCGCGTCGTCCTCGCCGCGAGCAACGGAGCCAAAAACGCCAAGCATGGCGATGTTTGTTTCCACACATAACTCACGAATCTGCTCTTTGAAAGGTTCAAATTTCATCGAGAAAGAACTACTTTTTGGCTTAATATCATAGTGATCCAGATATCGTGGTAAAAGGTCGGTTAACAGACGCCAATGTCGTGCCACCTCCGGCCTTTTTTCCGTAAGCCATTTTCGCTCGGCGTTCGTCATGCGGTCATTGCAGAGTGTTCCTTCGCGGACGAGCATTGAGCTTTCGAGTTCGGCTTCATGGGTCTTCAGCTTTCCTGCGGTTTTCAGATCGCCGGTGGTTTCAGCTATCTGTCGGGCGACGGTGGTCACCATACCGAGGCGGTTTTGCAAATTATTGACTTTTGCGGCCTTTATAAGCTCAGGCCAATTCATATCTGGGAACGCAAGCACGACCCACGGTAAGGCCTCGACATCTCTCGCGAGACGCTCGTCACCCTTTAGAGCAGAAAGCAGAACGACAGCCGGATTTTTGGGCGTCGATCTTTTCATGTGGCCGTAACCGGGATAGCCAAGCGTGGCAAGATCAGTCCCAAGCTCGTCGTTCGAAACCGCCGCGACGTCGAACAGGCTTTCCGTAACCGGCATTTCGGTCGGCGGCAGATGAAACGCACGAACGGCTCGGACGCGCAGCTCATCTGTCATCGGCCGCGCACCCTTCTCCAACAGCGAAAGATACGTCTGCGACACCCCAAGCTCCCGCGCCGCCTGAACTTGCGTCCGCTTACAACGCTTTCTGAATTGAACAAGCTGCGTTCCGGTCATAAAACATCCGTTAAGATTGTAATATAGAGGACAAAATATTACAAGACTGTAATACTCTCGTAAATTGTGCTCGGTCTGTGCGGAGCTTGGTTGTATTTCACCTTTGCATTTAGGGCTGTTAAGATTGGGACAAGGAGACAAGTCATTATCCAAAATCCCTCTGCCGGAGTACTCTGAAACATGAAAGCCACCGAAGCCAAATTGCTGGATTTCCTTAAGAAATCCCCCCAATTCGTCATCCCGATTTATCAGCGCACCTATTCTTGGACGGAGAAAGAGTGTCGCCAACTTTGGGATGACATCATTCGATGCGGCAGCAACGTTCAAATCGCAGTCCACTTCGTCGGCTCAATTGTCTACATAGAAAGCGGGCTTTCCCAAGTCACGCATCAGGCACCTTTGCTTGTCATTGACGGCCAACAACGTCTGAGTACCGTGACTTTGATGCTTGCGGCTCTAGCTGAAGCTGTCGCTGACAGCGAACCGTTCGATGGCTTTTCACAGCGTAAAATTAGGAACTACTTCCTACTAAATCCGGAAGAAATGGGTGATCGGCACTTCAAACTGTTACTTTCGCAAACCGATAAGGCCTCGCTAACCGCAATCGTCGGCGGAACGGAACCGCCCGTCGAACATTCTCTGCGCATTACAGAAAACTATGCTCTTTTCAAGAAATGGATTAATGAGATAAAAGGTGATCTTGCCACCGTTTGCACTGGATTAGCAAAGCTTGTTGTGGTTGACATCGCCCTAAACCGCGATCAAGATAACCCCCAACTGATCTTTGAGAGCATGAATTCGACTGGCAAGGAACTTAGTCAAGCCGACCTTATCCGCAACTTTATTTTGATGGGCCTTGAACCGGACCTGCAAACACGTCTATACCGCGACTTCTGGCGTCCGATGGAGGTAGACTTTGGGCAGGAAGCTTATGGCACCCATTTTGACGGTTTCATGCGACATTATCTGACGGTAAAGACCGGGGAAATCCCTAACATAAATGCGGTTTATGATGCGTTCAAGGCTCATGCACGCGTATCGAAAGACAGCGAGGTTGATGAAAACCAACATGTCGAAGTGTTGGTTCGTGATATGCGCAATTACGCTCGGCATTTTTGTGCAATGGCGTTAGGAACGGAGTCCGCCCCCACCTTAAATAGAGCCTTTCACGACCTTCGTGAGTTGAAGGTGGATGTGGCATACCCCTTTTTGTTGGAGCTTTATCAAGACTACGCTGGAGGGCTACTTTCCAAAGAAGATTTCGCACGGATTGTGCGTCTGGTGGAAGCATATGTATTTCGTCGGGCCATCTGTGCCATCCCGACCAACTCTATGAACAAGACCTTCGCGACCTTTGCAAGGGAGCTTAAGAAAGATCGATATTTTGAAAGCATTGAAGCACATTTTCTACTTCTACCGTCTTATCGACGATTCCCGAACGATGACGAGTTCTACCGCGACCTTCAGACTCGCGATCTCTATAATTTCCGCAGTCGCAGCTACTGGCTGCGACGATTTGAAAACTTCGACAGAAAGGAGCATGTCCCGGTGGATGAGTACACGATTGAGCATATAATGCCGCAGAATGAACAGCTCAGCGTGGCATGGAAATCAGCCCTTGGTCCGGAATGGCAGCGTATTCAGCAAGACTTGCTTCACAAACTGGGTAATCTCACATTGACCGGTTACAACTCGGAGTATAGCGACAGGCCTTTTATAGAAAAACGCGATACGGAGAAAGGGTTCAGGCACAGTCCATTGAGAGTCAACGAGGGGCTTGGTCAAATCGACGTATGGAACGAAGATGCCATTAAGCTTAGAGCCGCGAAACTTGCGAAGTTGGCCGTTAAAGTTTGGCCGGGTCCCAGCCTCGATGCTGAAGTGCTAAACGCCTATAAACCCCAGCAAATAGTGTATGCAACTTATACAGTCGAGGATCATCCGTACTTGCTGACGGATGCGGTTAGCCCGCTATTCGAAGCATTTCGAAAGGCAGTTCTAACCCTTGATCCGTGCGTGTCTGAAGAGTTTCTCAAGCTTTATGTGGCCTACAAAGCTGAGACAAATTTTGTGGATGTCGTTCCTCAAGCAAGCCGGTTGCGTCTGTCACTCAATATGCGGTTTTCCGAAATCAGCGATCCTAAGGGCTTATGTAGAGATATTACTTCACTTGGCCGATGGGGCAATGGCGACGTTGAAGTGGGACTTGCCTCACTCGACGAGCTTCCTTACATCATGGGACTCGTGCGACAGTCGCTTGAACTGCAACTCGGTAACGGAGCCGAATCTTAAATGAAGGAAACATGAATAATTCTAGCCACGATCTGTTTTGCGTGAAATAAAAGCCAAAGGACACTAGCTCGCTAGTTTAAGATTGATCAATGCATTAAGCGAAACTCCCTGATATTCCGATTCGAGGGCGAGGCGGCGGTGGAGTTCGCTGGGCATGCGGACGTTGAGTTTGCCGCTGTAACGGCGTTTACCGAGCGGTTCGGGAATTGGTTCGCCATCGGCGATAAGGTCTTCGATAACATGGCCTACCAAGCCGCGAATCTCGCGGAGCGCGTTTTCCTGCGTGTTGCCATCGGCAGCGAGCGATGGAAATTCGACAACACGGCTGACAAACGCTTCGTCTTCGTCCGACCAGGCGACGGTAAAGCTATAGTTTTCCGGCCGATACTCTTTCGTTTTCTCTTTTATTGATAAGTTGGACATTTTGTACCCCCTTTCTAGCCACTATCCCGTCATTCTTTGAAACCTTTTCAATGCGTCAATGACCTGCCGGACCTGATATGGCTTTGCCTTAGATTTGTGCTCTTGCAAGTTTAATCGCGGATCGCCCGGCCACGGCATCTTGAATATGTGATGACTGCTTCGTACTCGCGGCTCGCCGAAATGGACGGTACATATCTTGACGAGTGCCGTGAACCGCGTCGAGACCTGTTCCTTTTCAAGCTTTTCTATCGTTTCGTCGATAGTCATACGATGTCTTTTGTGATAGTACCATATACGGTACTATGACGTCGATAAATAATTCAAGGTTGTACAACCTATTTACAAGTGAACTCTAGATCGCCCGGTGAGGTGAGCAGGGCCGCGAGCAAAGCTGAGGAAACATGAATAACGCCAGCTTTGATCAATTTTTACAAATTTTGGCCCTGCTTGCGTTGAGAATAGTTTTAATCGCGGCGGAAATCCGAAAAAAGTGGACAGTGGACAGTTGAAAAGTGAAAATGTCTGTTCATCTCAATTGTCGATCCTCGGCAATACAAACGCCCCAATGTGCGGCGTATTCGTTTCAGATAGCGTGACCCGAAATAGGCTTGACACAATGTCCCGTCTATGATACATCTATTATGTGTAAGTCTATTTGCAGATCGATCTGCAAATTAGGCCGATCTTTGAAATCAAGAAAAATGCTGGGCTGCGGCACCAGCTGTGCCCCATTTTTGTCTGTTTTGTTTGTGCGCACGGCAAAAAAGCCAATATTGCTAGTATGTCCTGTAGATACAACAGTTACCCTGCCCCATTTTTGCAAAATGGGGCGCTTTTTGGGGCACCTTTGGATGCGTGGATTATAGTACGAATGGGCCGATGTGAGGCGTGTTGGCATTTAAGCATGTCTGCAAAGCCAGGATCAGTGATTCGCGAAGATTCTCGGGCGTGACGATGGCGTCGACGAGACCGCGGGCGGCGGCGTGTTTGGCGTCGAGCTCGCGGTCGTAGGTTTCGCGGACCTGCTGCATTTCGGCGAGCATTTCGGCGGGCGGCTCTTTGCCTTCTTTTTTGAGCTTTTCGATTTGGGTACCGTAGATGGCCTGGGCGGCGGAGTCGCCTTCCATGACGCCCATGCGCCCCGTCGGCAGCGAGAAGATGAAGTCGGGGTCAAAGCCCTGTCCGGCCATCGCGTAATAACCCGCTCCGGAGGCGTGATTGACGGTCAGGACGAGCTTTGGCACCGTCGCAGTCGCCATTGCCTCGACAAATTGGGCGCCGGCACGGATGATGCCGCTATGCTCGGCTTCGGCACCGACCATAAAGCCCGAAACGTCCTGGACGAAAAGCAGCGGCGTCGCGTGACGGTCGCAGTTTTCGATAAAATAGGCTGTTTTCTCGGCGGATTCGGTATAGACGATGCCTCCGAAACGCGGCGGGGTTCCTGGCTTGCCTTTGGCCATTCCACGTGAATTTGCGATCACTCCGACAAGAATTCCGCCGATCCGCGCTGTGCCACAGATCATCTCTTTGGCAAAATCAGCTTGGAATTCGTCGAGCTTGCCTTCGTCGAGGAAGGTGTTGAGAACGGCCCGCATGTCGTAGGGAGCACGGTGGTTTTCGGGCAGTATCGAATAGAGCGGATGCTCTTTCTTTTGCGGAAGCCCGACCGTGAGGGAGGGCGTAACACTCAAGTCGGATGTTACGCCCTTGCTTACGCGCGGGCTTCTGCATACTGTGACCGAAACTCGCGTAGGTTCTTTTGCTGGTAGCTCACTAACGAGTTCACGAATTTTGGTGATACATTCCTGCTCGGTCGCGGTGCGGTAATGGGCGACGCCGGAGATGGCGTTGTGGGTCATCGCTCCGCCGAGCGTTTCGTTGTCGATGGTCTGCCCGGTTGCGCCTTTGACTAGATTTGCACCGCCGAGGCCCATGAACGACGTGCCTTCGACCATCAGGATCACGTCTGACAGTGCCGGCAGATATGCACCGCCCGCAACGCACATTCCCATCACGGCGGCGATCTGCGGCACCTTGAGATAGCGGCGCATGATGGAGTTGTAGTAGAAAATGCGTGCGGCCCCGTATTGGCCGGGGAAAACGCCGCCTTGATAAGGTAAATTCACGCCCGCCGAATCGACGAGATAGACGATCGGCACGCGATTACGCATCGCGATCTCCTGTGCACGCAGGATCTTCTTAATAGTTTCGGGATACCACGCACCGGCTTTGATCGTGGCGTCATTAGCGACAACGACGCATTCGCGCCCCATAATCTTCCCGACAACCGTCACAACCGCCGCCGCCGGCGCCGTGCCGTCATATTGATCGTAAGCGACGAGCAGGCCGATCTCCTGGGAATATGTGCCGGCGTCGAGAAGCAAGTCGATGCGTTCACGGGCGGTGAGCTTGCCTTGTTTGTGGATCTTTTCGATCTTCCCGGGGCCGCCTCCGAGTTTCAAATGCTTTTCGAGGCGCAGGTATTCTTCAGTGAGGGTTTTGAGGCGTGAAGATGGTGCGCTAATCTTCATTTCCAATCGCGATTCCTGACGATTAGATCGAGCTTCTCCGCCAGAAATAAATTGGGAGCGTGTAAATGCTCTAGGCACGTATTGCCATCAAAAGTTACAACGTCAACCTCATCGGTGTTTATCAACGAGAATCTACCACCTTGCAAGAGAATGTTACTAATACTATTGTTATTCGAAATCCAACGAACTTCTTTGGCATCACTAATTATTCGCGTCAACTCGCCTTGAGCGGAGCGCTTTGACAGATGGCAGCTAGTTGAGAATCCAAGTCCTCTGCCACTCTTGGTGCGAAATCCCATTCCGCTTCCTCGCCCGCCGTAAATATTCTCACCCCCGCAACCAGATCCAACATACTCGATATCATCGTCATCGATTACATCGGCAATATGGTCAACGATTTCAGAATCAAATATTTTCGGCCCCTCACCGTATTGAGCATTCGTAGACGTTGGCTTCAGCCAACTCACATAGCCAATGCAAAACATTGCGAGAAAAGCCGCCGATCGGATGGAAATCTTTTTCAAATTATTTTTCACTGATAATAAAAGTCGGCACCATCCCGCCACCCGACGATACGTTTGCCAGCTCGGTCGACGACAACCGCGTAAACGCCGAACCAACCTTGCCAAGGAATAGAAGCGGGTCGAGGTCGACGAGCTGCTCGACCATCTCCCAATTGCCGTCGTCGCCAATGAGCATCGGGAACATTTCCTTCGCCGTTTTGACGCGTTCCTGGATGAGGTAGTCGCCGGTCTTTAGAGCGTGGGCGATCGCGGCGTCCCATTCGGATTCGCTGGAGTTCCAGCCGATATAAATGCCGTGGCCGCCGTAATCGTCGTTTGGTTTGAGCACTAATTTGTGCGAATTAGAACGCGTCCATTCGAGGAGGCCGATCGTGTCGCCCCGGTTTACGGTTTGTTCGTCACGAAATACGCGAGTCCACGGCACGTGTTTCGCGATTGCATCCAGTTCAGCATCGCTAAAGAGATGTTTGTAGCGTTCGTTGGTCAGGACGGCGAAAACGGCCTTTTTGTGCACCAATTTGCCGCGAAAGCTGTTGACCATGCAGATCGCACCGGCTCGATAGGCGTCGAGCAGAGCGGGTTGGGCCTCCATGATCGGCAGGTATTCGTTGACGAGCAGGCGTTTATAGACAATATCGATCTCGACGCCGTTACAACTCAGCCGTGAGCCGTTGAATTCGAGTTCTCCGGGAGAGCAAATGATGGACTTATACCCATTTTTCTCAAAGAAATCGCGGAAAAGCTCGAACTCCTTGATCGTCGGCAGATCTTCCAGGTCGACGATCGCAATTACCGGTTTATGATCCGGCTTGCCGCCGTAGAATTCGGCGTAGCAGTCGAGCAGTACTTCGAGCAGTTTCGGGCTGCCCTCAAAACCGCGAAAGTTGTAACGCTCGGCAAATTTCTGCATGACCGGCAGTGTCTGAAAGATCTGCGTCGCGGAATCGGCAAAGGCAATGCCAGCCGGGCTTTCGCCGTTCAGCTCTACATAGCTGTACGAGTCCTCGGTCAGGAACGAATCAAGCCGCGAGGTTGGAGAGACGTGCGAATATTTCGGGTCGATCTTTACGAGCTCGCGTTCGATCTCCGTTACCCCAAGTTCGTCAAGGATGGCGTCGTCAGCGATCGCTGCGTCCTTTACTTTTTGCAGCGCACCGAAGATCGTGCCGCACGTCTTCGCGATGTTGAGCCAGTCGCTCTCGGTTACAAAATGCGGCCGCAGATATGGCGACAGCCGCCGACCGCCAAAGATCAGCTTTGAACTCTCCAGGCCCTCGTCGAGCAGCTTCTGCGAAGCTGTGGCGAGATCGGCGTCGTTAAGGAGATCGTGGTAATAATCGACAGCTGCTTTTAGCATATTGACTGGAGGGCAAGCATCCCAGCTTGCCAGTAAATAGTAACTGAATCAGCAATCCCCCCCCACTCCCACTGGGCGAACAAAGACGCAAGCTGGGATGCTTGCTCTCCAGTCATTTGGACATGCTGAGGATCTCTTCGAACTCGTCCTTGGTCAGCGGCATTACAGAAAACCGCGGTTGGCGGACCAGATAGATATTTGCGAGGGCCGCGTTGGCCTTGATCTGCCCGAGCGTGACCGGTTTTTTCAAAGGCTTGACCGGCTTTAGCTCCACCGCCTGCCATGCTGTATCGGTCGGGTCCGGAAATGCCTCTTTAGTGACTTCAGCAATGCCGACGACCTCTTTGCCGATCACAGAGTGATAAAAATAGACCTTGTCGCCTTTTTTCATGTCTTTCAGAAACAAACGCGCCTGAAAATTTCGCACACCGGTCCAGTCGGTCTTGCCGTCTTTTACAAAATCATCCCACGAATACGCCGTGGGTTCCTGTTTTACCATCCAGTAGTTCATAAATAGTTGTGAGTTGTAAACGGTGAGTGGTGAGTTACCTCACACTATCATCCGTCGCCTCAAAATCATTTCCTAATATTCGTTTTAGCTGTTTTTATTGACGATGCGAGCATTCGTTGAATCTCATCACAATCACCGAGTCGGCTAGTGTGGTCTGTAATATTTCACTCTCCTTAAACAACCGTAGCCAGTAGCTAGTCTCACCGGCTTCTTTCTGAGCAATTGACAGTTTATGAATAAAATCTACCTTTGACTGTGCGTTGATCGCTTCTTCGATATTTGCACCAATCGAAGTGCCCGATCGTAAGACCTGCTTCGATAAAACATATTCTTTTTTGTCGGCCAGATACTTGTACAGTTTAATGGTCCGCAAAGCGAATGAAAAAGATTTGTCTCGAAGAATACTGTCTTTCACTTACCACTCACCGTTCCCAACTCACCACTACTTGTTCGCTTCGGCCGCTTTCTTGTTAAGCCATTTCGCCCAGCGTTCGAGGTATGGGCGGAAGGGCTTGAAAAGCTTCGCGCGCCAGCTGCCCTCAGATTGTTTTTCGCTCCATGCTTTTAGGTTTTTCTCGGCGAATTGGCGGATCTGCGGTTCGAGACTTCCCTTTTTGACCGAGTGCCGGATCGTTAGGTAATAATGCTGGCCGGCGAGTGAGAAGATCAAGCCAGCGATGTTGCCCTTGAACGAGCTTTTCGCCATAAACTTTTTCACATAACCCTCGGTGGGCATCAGCAGGGCGGCCATCGACATCTCGAACCACGGAGCCTGGTTGCCCGCACGCGGGTGATAAAGCCCCGGCAGATCGCCTTTGAGCGGCGTTTCCATGTTTTTCAGACGCGGGTCATTGATGAAATCGACCAACTTGATCTTTTCAACGCCGCGATACTGCTCGACGGGCAGGAAATCGAGCACCTTGTTGATTATGCCTTCGGTGTCTTTCGGCAGCTTCAGTGTCGAAGCGTTTTCTACGCGTATTTTTGTAATTTTCGCGGCCTTCTGGCCGGCGGTTTCTATTGCCATAACTGCTGTTAATTTATTAATTCACTCTCAATATAAAGGGTTTCGGGCGCAATGTCCTGCTCATGCGGCCACTGGACAGTTCCATACGCGACGGAGACGTTCGAAAAGTAGCTTATATCCTTCAACTCTCGGAAAACGCCCATGTTTAGGTAGGGTTTAACGTCAAATAGCCGCACCGAACCATCGTCGAATTTCAGCTCCAATGTATGATCTTTATTAGCCTTTGCTTCAATTACCCAATTCATATTACTCAAGCGGTTTTATTCGCGATACGGATTCCCCCTTAACTGCCCTCTCCCAATTATTCATTAATTCTTCACGATGGATTTCTACCCACGCTTGCACCAAACGCATTTGGCTTCGACGCATATTTCCTTCTATTAATTCACCATCCGGGATTCCGATGACTGCTTTTTCACCAGCGTATTCAACGTGTATATGGGGAAGACTATGTCGACGATTGTCCATGAAATACATGAAAATCGTCACACCATAAAATATTGAAATAACGGGCATCGCTCATTCCAAAACAACAGTTAGATTGTAATGTCTATAACGATAATAGTAAATTCTGCCACAAGTTTGTCGCTTCGGCGCAACAGAAGGGTTAATTTGCCACAGATTATACCGATAAAAACATAGATAAAGCAGTGACGTGAACAAGAATTTCCACTGGCACGGACATTGCAGAATTATCTACGGATATTACGCATCGAATGAAACAAACCACACTTGCAAAAAGCATCGGCACCAGCGGGATCGGATTGCATACCGGCGTCGAGGTCAATCTGACGCTGCGGCCCGCGCCTGAAAACACCGGGTATATTTTTGTCCGGACGGACCTCGACGATTTTGAGATACCGGCGTCAGTCGAATATATATCGCATTGCTCGTACGCGACGACGCTGATGCGGCGCGGTGTCGTGCTTTCGACCTGCGAACATCTGCTGTCGGCATTGCGCGGTGCCGGGGTGGATAATTGTTTTATCGATCTCGACAACATCGAGATACCGATCATGGACGGGTCGAGCGAAGACTGGATCGCGCTGATCGAACAGGCTGGCGTGATAGATCAGCTTTCGCCGCGTCACGTGTTCCGAATTTTAGAAAAAGTCGAATTTCAAAAAGACGGTCGTCGAATGTCGATCGAGCCGGCGAGTGATTACGAGATCGACTGCGTTATTGACTTTCCGCATCCGTTCATTAATAGACAGACCTTCAATTTTGTCTTAAACAACGGCTCATTCGGCAAGCAGATCGCGTCGGCCCGGACCTTTGGATTTACGTCTGAAATAGAGATGCTTCGCAAGGCTAATCTTGCGCTCGGCGGTTCGCTCGACAACGCCATCGTGCTGACACCGGACGGAATGTTGAACGACACACCGCTACGATTTGATGACGAATTCGTCCGTCACAAGATCCTCGACATCATCGGCGATTTCGCTCTGCTCGGAATGCCGCTCGAGGGCAAGATAACCGCCGAAAAGAGCGGCCATTCCGTGCACGCCTCGCTTATGTCAAAGCTGCTAAAAGCCGAGCACGCCTGGGAGGTCGTCGAATCCTAAACAGAGTAGAAATTTCGTTCCCCGACCGTCGATCCCACTGTTATAGAAACTAACCTCTACGTTAGGAAAAAAACCATACGGTTAACATTTTCCGCTATTCAACGTCCTTAAAGCCATGAACAGGCTTTTTCTTTTGGTTTTCCTACTGTTTTCTTCTTACTATGTTGGCGGACAACCGGCGGTTCCGGTAATTATTGCGCCCGCTGCCGCTTTGCACGACGAACCAGTTAGCGTTAAGGTCGCGGGTTTGACGGCGGGCGGTGTTTATGGCTTTCGTTTCGAATTTGTGACTCGGGCCGGGACGGTTTGGCGTTCCGAAGGTCAGTTTCGGGCCGATAACAATGGCTCAATCGATCTTGCGACCACCGCACCGGTGTCGGGTTCATATACCGGGATCGATTCGCTCGGATTGTTTTGGTCGATGGAGAATACGAAGGAGCGTCAGTCGGATCCATCATTGTTTGAGTCAGATGACCAGAGCGTAATTACGATGACGCTGCGCGAAGGCGAAAAGAACGTCGCCCAGCACACGCTCTTGCTGCGAAAACGCCAGATCGGCGTCTCGACGACCGAAATACGCGGCGAAGTAACGGGGGCATTCTTAGTACCGCCATCGAATGGTAAACGCATGCCAGGCGTCATCGTTTTGGGCGGCTCCGAGGGAGGCATTCCGAGGGACCGGGCGGCGATGATCGCTTCGCACGGATTCCCGACGCTCGCGCTCGCCTATTTTAGCGCCGGTTCACTGCCAAAGGATCTCGAACATATTCCTGTGGAAACGGTGGACAAAGCGGTCGAGTGGCTCCGCAAACAGCCATCGGTTGACCCGAAACGCATCGTCATTTTCGGCATCTCAAAAGGAGCCGAACTCGGGCTTCTGGCCGCCTCGCGGAACCCGCGAATAAATGCAGTCGTGGCAATCGCTCCTGGCTCAAATGTCTTCCAAAATCTTAATCGAACCCAGGCTCCCGGCTCGTCTTGGACGGCCGGCGGCATTGACCTACCGTTTGCGCCGTTCGTCAAAAGCGAGGTGTTTGATAAGTCTCACCGGCTGGCGGACCTTTATAATGCCAGTCTGGACGCCGCTCCGCCCGACTCCCGAATTCCGGTCGAGAAAATATCGGGTCCGATACTTCTGCTTTCCGGCAAAGACGACGCTCTCTGGCCTTCGTCCCGGATGGCGAATGAGATCGCCGCCCGTTTAACGGCGAATCATTTTCGTTATAAGGTCAAAAATCTAATTTTTGAAGACGTCGGCCACCATGCGGCCACGCTCCCGATGCGTCCAACCGGAGATTCGGTTCGCCTTGGCGGCACCGCGCAGGGGCTGGCTAAAGCCCACGTTCAGGCGGCGAGCGAAATCATCTTATTTTTGAAGTCACTATAGACTTTCCAAAACCGATTTAAGATCTCCGAGTCTCTTTCCCCAATATTCTTTCATTGCGGCCGCCATTTTTGAGTCATGGATCGTGAGATGCTGGACGACTATTATAATGAACCCCAAAAACTGGACAGGTGGTCAAGGTGGAAAAAGGTTATAAGATTGCGGTAAAAGAGCAATATGACGAGCATCAAGAACCGGAAGAATTATAAGTCGGAGTTTAAGGCAAAGGTGGCTATGGAGGCGGTGGTTGGGCGGAGGACGATCAACGAGATCGCGAA